>NZ_JAHEBP010000022.1:0-20880 GCF_024642165.1 Demequina sp. | reverse complement strand
CTTGGAGGACATCCTCGAGGAGTTGGTGGGTGAGGTGCGCGACTCGCTGGCCCGTCGCGAGCAGGCCTCGTAGGGCGTGTGGATCACGTCGTCGGGAGTGGCCAAGGGTCCGACGGCGCCGACGCCTGACGAAGATGCGGAGACCTGGCCACCCTCGTTGAGCACCGGGCACCCCGCTTGGCTATCTCGCGATGTTCACGCGACAGCGCCCCGTGGGCGAGCACGCGTCGGCCACCCAACCGCGCACCGCCACGAGGGTCCGTCTGCGGAGTTCGCGACTTCGTGTCGCGCCCCCAGAAATGCGGCTGGCAAGATCGCGACACCCCAGCCAAGAATGAACTTGAGCAGCGACGACGCCACTCGGCAAGATCGGGGGTCTGCCTTGAAAGCATCGCGCATTCACACAGTGTTCGTGCTGGCCGCGGCACTGGCGATGATACCCATGGCGGCACAGGCGGATGATGGAGGTTCGCGGTCGGAAGACACGGCGATCGAGCGAGCACTCGTACGGATCGAAAGCGGGTCGTGGAAGCAGGCCGATCTCGACCTGATCCGCTCCAACCCGGAGTTGGCGGCCGTCCTGGTCGATCCGTCAGTAGTGGAGGATCCGATCATCGAGTCCGGCGACCTCGACGAGACCGCCACCTTCGCGACATTCTCGCTCGCGGAGCCGTCCGTCGTCGCAGCTGTCGCTACTTCCTGCAAGTGGGTGGGAGTCGCGTACAAGCAAACGACCTTCCTCGGTGACACCGCCTATTGGTGGCACCACCGCGTGGAGTGGTGCTACGACGGCTCGAAGGTCACCACGTGGGTCACACGGTACGACTACACGACCAACAAGCTTTCGACGTACTACATTCGCGACCTTGTGGTGAATCAACAGGGCGGCGTTGGCACGTCTTCCGCGTGGTCGCACATGTCCCGCGCCATCGAGAACTGCGTCGCAAAATATGGTTGCATCGGTGAGTACACGCCGTGGAGCAAGATCACGGTCAGCAAGACGGGTGGCTACTCGTATGTCGGAGGCCTGAGTTGATCATGCGGATTCTCCTTGCCGTGCTGGCCTTTTTTGCGGCGATGGTCGTCATTGTGCTTGCGATGGGAGCACTCGGAGGAGTCGGCCCCATAGAGCTGGGCGTCGCAGCACTCCTCGCCGTCGCGGTTGGCGTTGGCGCTTTCTGGGGACTTGGCCGCAAACGCCACGCGTAGTTGACCGTCGTTTGCATGTGCCGGGGGATGCCTGGAAGGCGCCCCCGGCACTTGGGGTTCGCGCCGATGCTCGGCCGTGTGAATCAGGTCGGTCTTGATCCAGATCGCGGTGGCGGCGATCATGGTCAGGTCGTTGACGTTGCCGCCGGTGATCACCCAGCCGAGCGGTCGCCCTCGTCCGTCACCGGCGAGGAGGATCTTGCTGGTCAGGCCGGCGCGGGAACCGCCGATCGCGTTGTCAGGATGCTCTACCAGCGTATTCGTGTGATTCGACCATGCGCCCTGTGTGGTGCGCCAGCGTCAAGCCGTGCTGGTGCACGCGTGCGATGGTGGAGTCGATCGACACCACCCCGTCGAGTTTGCTGGCCGCGTCGGACTGCTGATGGACCTCGGCGAGAAGCTCCTTCGAGGTGCCGTCCGCGGCTCGCCGGTTGGAGCGCTTGTCGATCGAGTTCGACTTTCCGAACCGCGCAGGCCTATCGCGCCGTGGCGCACTCGCGCGGTACTTTCACGCCCCCCCGATCGCGAGACGATGATCGGTCCACGGCCGTGACCGGCCCGACGCCACCCGCATCATCGGCTCGACAACGGCGCACACCTCGTCAGAGGACTCGCATCGCGTCACGCCGACACGGCCGGCCGACCGCTACCCACACCACGTTGATCTACACGCCCTCGGGCCAACGGGCAGCCGCGAGCGCCGCCCGTGTGACGGACGATGCTCCTGTGAGGGGTTGGACTTTCGTTACCAATCAGTAATAATTGGTGGATTCGTTCGATGGGCCGTTGCCCCGAACGCATTCCTGACGCCCCTGCAGTCGAGACCCCGGGAGGACATGGTGAGCAAGCGCGGCGCGCATCACGCACCCCGTGTCCACCACCGCTCCCGCAAGGAGGTGCGGATCGAGCAGACGCAGGAGATCCAGATCCGCTCGACGCACCGGCGCCGCAAGTTCGTGACGCGGTTCGGCGTGCTCGTCGGTTTCGTGGCCGCCATGGTGGTGTACCCGATCCTGGGAACCATCGCGCCGTACGCCAACGCGGCGGAGCAGATCCCGGGCGTGGTCAAGGGCGAGTCGCCCACCACGGCCACCGCCATCCTGGGCGCCGGCCCGCAGTTCGAGTCCTCGGACCTGCCGCTGCCGTCGATCGACGATCAGTCCGGCGCCATCCTCACGGCCAACGACGTGCCCATCGCCTCGAACCTGCTCCCCGACTGCGACCCGGAGTTCAGCGGCACGCTGGTCAACGGCCGGCTCTCCGCGAGCCAGCTGTGCGACCTCTGGGTGCCCGGCGAGCAGCTGCGCCCCGACGCGGCTCTCGCGCTAGCGGCGCTCAACGAGCGTTTCAAGACCGAGTTCGGCACCAACATGTGCGTCTCCGACTCGTACCGCAGCATCGGCGGCCAGTACGCCACCAAGGCGCAGCGCGGCTACCTCGCCGCCACGCCCGGCACCTCGATGCACGGGCTCGGGCTGGCCGTGGACTTCTGCCGGTCGCACTCCGCCGGCGTCTACCTCTCGTGGCTCAAGCGCAACGCCGGCACGTACGGATTCTGGAACCCCGACTGGGCGCGCACCTCGAAGTACGAGCCCTGGCACTGGGAGTACCAGACCTACGGCGCGTACGAGTAGCCGCTCGTCGCCCCGCCCGTCGCCTGCATCGTCCCCTCGCCGCACACGACAGAGCCCGCGACCCGCGCCTTCCGGCGCGAATTGCGGGCTTCCGTGCGTCCGGGCTACTGGAGCCAGGGCGAGTCGATCGAGAACGTGGTCGCGACGGAGGCGATCTCCTCGCGGGTGAGGCCCTCGGCGCGGCCCCCGGCGAGGATGTCCATGTACTCGTAGTGGGCGGCGGTCTCCGCGTACTCGACGCGGTCGACGGCGCGGAACACCGAGATGTCCGAGCGGGACATGGTGCCGTGCTTGCTCCACAGCACGATCTCGTGCTGGCGCAGGCCCGCGACGTTGGCGGCGCCCATCTCGGGTGAGCCCGGGATGAAGAACGGCAGCACGCCGATGCCCTGGGACAGCGACACGATGGTCTCCGGCTCCCAGCGCAGGATCGCCGCGTTCATGCGGGCGGTGTCGCGGTACGCGGGGATGTGGCTGAGGTAGGTGAGGTGCGGCGGCTGAGCGTGCACCACGGCCTGGAAGTCGACGCCGCGGCGCTCGACCTGGTCCTGGTGGACCGCGAGGTGAGAGTTGAACTCGGACGTGAGCCGCGCGAACTTGCGGGTGTTCGACGAGTAGAGGGTGCCGGAGCGGCCACCCTCGTGGATCTTCACGGCGCCGATGGCGGCCAGCGGCTCGTCCTCGATCTGGCGCAGGCGGCGGCCCGAGCCGGTGGCGAGCACCGTGCCGCCGGCGAGCGCCGGGGCGGGGTCGGGCAGCTCGATCTCCTCCGCGTTGGGGAAGTGGCGGCGGACCTCGACGTCCCAGCCCATGTACACGGAGATGTTGCCGGCCCCGGCCTCTGAGGCGTCGATGTCGCATACGCGTGCGCCGGCCTCGCCGATCTGGGCGATGAGCTCGTCGAGCGTGGGCTTGGGCTGTTCGGTGGGCACGGGGGTTCTCCTGTCGTCGGTGGCGGGACGGCTCCGTCTCGCCGGGGTGAATGCGGTGCTGGTGAAGCAGTAATGAAACGATTCAATCATAGCCTGTGGGGCGCGCGCATGCCGAAGGTCCCGGTTCCGCACCCGCCCCTCGCTGACAGTGCGCACGGAACTCTCGGCGACACGCGGTCGATGCGGGCCGATGCGGGGGTCGCGCCCCGCGTGTCGGATCCGGATCCGTGCGGACTGTCGGGAGGTGGCGCGGCGGTGAGCAAGGTGGCCGACAACCCGCCGCGAGGCGCCTGACGGGGTGTAGGACTGGAGGCGAGGGCGAGCGTCATCCCTGGCTCGCCCCGCATCGTGCCGATCGACCGGTGACCCGCCGGCCGAGGCACGGACCGAGCCACCAGGAGGCGGCAGTGATCGTCGGAGTCCCCACCGAGACCAAGAACGGCGAGACCCGGGTGGCGCTCACGCCCGCGGGCGTCCATGCGCTCGTCGAGCGCGGCCACACCGTGGTGGTCCAGTCCGGCGCGGGGCTCGGCTCCGCGATCGAGGATGAGGACCTGGTGCTTGCCGGCGCGCGGCTGGGTACCGCCGCGGAGGCCTGGGCGGCCGATCTGGTGCTCAAGGTGAAGGAGCCGCAGCCCGAGGAGTTCGCGCTGCTGCGCGACAACGCCCTGTTCACGTTCCTCCACCTGGCGGCGAACCCTGCGCTCGCGGACGCGCTGCGCGCCGCGGGGACCACGGCGCTGTCCTACGACACGGTGCAGCTCGAGGACGGATCGCTGCCCCTGTTGACGCCCATGAGCGAGGTGGCGGGGCGGCTGTCCGTGCTGGTGGGCGCGTATCACCTGCTGAGCGCGCAGGGCGGACGCGGGGTGCTGCTGCCCGGGGTCCCCGGGGTGCCCGGAGCCGCGGTGACGGTGCTGGGCGCGGGCGTCGCGGGGTCCAACGCGATCGCGCAGGCGGTGGGCATGGGCGCGGAGGTCACCGCGATCGACCTGTCCGTGCCGCGCCTGCGGGCACTCGACGATCACTACCGCGGGCGCGTGCGAACGGTCGCGTCCACCGCCCACGCCGTGGAGGAGGCGGTGCTCGGCTCGGATCTGGTGATCGGCGCCGTGCTGGTGCCGGGCAGGCCCGCACCCAAGGTCGTGAGCCACGCGCTGGTGGCCGCGATGCCGCGGGGGAGCGTGCTGGTGGACATCGCGATCGACCAGGGCGGCTGCTTCGAGGACTCGCACGCCACCACCCACGCGGATCCGGTGTTCGAGGTCGACGGCTCGCTGCTCTACTGCGTCGCCAACATGCCGGCGGCGGTGGGCGCGACGGCCACGCGAGCGCTGACCAACATGTCGCTGCCGTACATCCTCCGCCTCGCGGACGGGGTGGACCAGGCCGCGGCCGCCGACCCGGCGCTCGAGCGAGGAGTCAACGTGAGGGACGGGCGCATCGTCCATCCCGCCGTGGCGGAGGCGCTGGGCGCCTGAGCCGCGATCAGTGCTCGGGGCGCCGGTCCATGAACTCGCGCAGCGGCCCCGGGAGCCGGGAGGGCTCCGGCACCTCGACGTGGGGTAGCTCCGCGGGGCGTGGGCTGATCACGGGGTAGTCCGCGAGCGTCTCCTCGGCGGCGACCCTTCCCAGGCGGATGAGCTCCGGGATGTCCTTGGCGACCCACTGCGAGCGGTCGCCCAGGCGCGGCGAGATGAGCGTCACGTCGGCTCGGATCTCGAGCTCGTGCACCTCGAGGGAGGACTCGAAGCCCGGCGCGTCCCATTCGGGGGCGAGCCGGACGCCGATCACGTGCCGCGCGCCCAGCTTGAATGCCGCCTCGAGGGGCAGGTTCTCGAGCAGCCCGCCGTCGACCAGCAGGTGGCCGTCGAGGTGGAGGGGACGGAACAGCCCGGGCACGGAGATCGACGCGCACAGGGCGTCGTCGAGGCTGCCGTGGTCGAGCATCACCACGTGGCGGGTCTTGAGGTCGGTCGCGACCGCGGCGAAGCGGACGGGCAGGTCCTCGATCAGCTCGTCGCCGCCGGAGAGCGCGTCGAGGGTGCGGCGTAGTCCCGCCGTGTCGAAGATGCCGAGCCCCGGGCGGAAGGAGACCGTCCCGAAGTGGCCCCATTCGGCCTTCAGGACCTCGGCCTCCAGCCGGTACGGGTCGCCGCCGCGCGCGTACGCGGCCCCCATGAGGGCGCCGGCCGAGGTGCCCGCGACCACGGTGGGTGCGATTCCGCGCTCCTGGAGCACCTGCAGCACACCCACATGCGCTGCGCCCAGCGCGCCGCCGCCGCCCAGGGCGAGGCCCAGGTGCGGCTCGTAGCGCAGGTCCACGGTCACCGGGCCAGGCTACGCGCGGCACGTCCGCCACGTGCGTCGCGCGGCGCTCCGGGGCGCGCCTACGCTGGGCGTCATGCCCGACACCCCAGACGGCCCTGGCGCCCCCGACGTCCCCGAAGCCGCTGGCGAGGGCGAGCCTCAGCGCACCTGGCTCCCGCTCGCGATCGCGCTGTCGGTGGCGGCGCTTGTGGTCATCGGCTCGTTCGTGGCGACGGCCCTCACGGCCCGCATGAGCGGGGCCCAATCGGACGCGGTGCGCGCCTGCGAGGCCGCCTACGAGGCGTCCGCCCAGGACGGCGAGGTGATGCCGCGGATCATCGCCGGCGACGTCTACGGCAGCGCCGAGTGGAGGGACCTGCGCTCGTTCATGATCGACCAGGGGATCGCCACCGAGGAGCAGTTGACGGTCACCGACGCGCAGGCCGCGGAGCGGGACGATGCGGCGGCCGCGCTCGCGGCCGACGGCCGGGACCTCGTCACGGTGGTCTGGTGGCTCGACACGGAGGTGCACTGGACGTGCACGGTGGACACCGAGGGTGACGCCGCGATCGACGCGACGGCGATGGTGGGCCCGCTGGTGCTCGCGGACGAGGCCGCGGCCGGCACCGAGGGCTGAGCTGGCGCGACGCCCTAGAGTGACAGCGTGGATCAGGCCCGACGACGCCCACCAGGTGGTGGGGCTCAAGCCCAGCCTGGTGGTGAGGGCGAGCACCGTCGGGTCGTGAGCCGTGCCGGGCTCAGGATGTGAAGAAGGCCCCGCCGTCACCATGGATAGCAGGGCCTTCGAGTCAGTTCTGCGGTGCCCCCGACAGGAGTCGAACCTGCGACCTACGGTACCGGAAACCGGCGCTCTATCCGCTGAGCTACGGGGGCATGCCCGGACTGACCGGGCCGAATGAGGATATCAGCCGGGCGGGTGCCGCCGTACCCGCCCGGCTGGCTGCATCAGGACGAGGACCGGGTCCGGTTCGGCGACGCCGTGCGGATGGGCGCCGGGTTGCGCGGCCGGCGCGGCGCCGGGCCAGGGGCCGCGGCGGGCGGCGCTACCGGAACCAGGCGCTGCAGCTGGGTGACGTGGTCGGGGTTGAGGTCCGCGACGGACGCGACGCCCAGCAGCTTCATGGTGCGCACGATCTCCTTGGTGAGGATCTCGATCGCGCGGTCGACGCCCTCGCGGCCGCCGGCCATGAGGCCGTAGAGGTAGGCGCGTCCCACGAGCGTGAAGTCTGCGCCCATCGCCAGCGCCGCCACGATGTCGGCCCCGGACATGATGCCCGTGTCGAGCACGATCTGCGTCTTGCCCTTGAGCTCCGCCGCCACGGAGGGCAGCAGGTGGAAGGGGATGGGCGCGCGGTCCAGCTGGCGACCGCCGTGGTTCGACAGCACGATGCCGTCCACGCCGCGGTCGACCACGCGCTTGGCGTCGTCGAGGGTCTGGATGCCCTTGACCGCCACCTTGCCGGGCCACTGGTCGCGGATCCAGTCCAGGTCATCGAACGTCACCGTCGGGTCGAACAGCGAGTCCAATAGCTCGCCGATGGTGCCCTTCCATTCGCTGAGGGAGGCGAACGCGAGCGGCTCCGTGGTGAGGAAGTTCCACCACCATTCGGGCCGGGGGATCGCGTTGAGCACCGTGGACGGGGTGAGTTGCGGCGGGATCGTGAATCCGTTGTAGCTGTCGCGCAGGCGCGCGCCGGCCACCGGCACGTCCACCGTCACCAGCAGGGTGTCGAACCCCGCGGCGGCGGCACGCTCGACCAGCTGCATCGACTTGTCGCGGTCCTTCTGCATGTACAGCTGGAACCAGTTGCGGCCGTCGGGGTTGGCCTCGCGCACGCCCTCGGGCGAGGTGGTGCCCACCGTCGACAGCGAGAACGGGATGCCCGCGGCGCCCGCGGCGGACGCGCCAGCGCGCTCACCCTCGGCCTGCATCATCCGGGTGAATCCCGTGGGCGCGATGCCGAAGGGCAGCGCCGAGCGGCCGCCGAGGATCTGGACGGACGTGTCGACGTTCGAGACGTCGCGCAGGATCGCGGGGTGGAACTCGATCTCGCGGAAGGCGCGGCGCGCGCGGCCCAGCGACAGCTCGGCCTCCGCGGCGCCATCGGTGTAGTCGAAGGCCCCCTTGGGCGTACGCCGCTTGGCGATCGCCCGCAGGTCCGCGATGGTGTGCGCCTTCGCGAGCCGCCGGGCGCGGCCATTGGTCTCGAACTTCTTGAAGTGCAGGAGCGGAGTCAACTCCGCAGGCCGGGGGAAGCGGCGCTCCATCTTCATCTCAGTGTCCCTTCGGTTCGAAAGCCCTGGGTGCGAACGTACGCGCGACCAGGTCGCGCAGCGACTCGAGCGAGCCGCTGACCGCGCCCAACGCACGGCCCTGGATCAGCACGTTGCCGATCGCGGTGGCCTCGACGGGCCCGGCCACCACGGGCAGGCCCGAGCGGTCCGCGGTGCGCTGGCACAGGAGCTCGTTGAGCGATCCGCCGCCCGTGATGTGGATGCGGCGCACCTCTTGGCCAGACAGGGCGCCGGCCTCGTGAACTGCGTCGGCGAACGCCTCCGCGAGGCTCTCGATGATGCAGCGCGCGAATGCCGCACGCGTGGTCGGGGCGCGCAGGCCACGTTCGCCCAGCCAGTCCGCGATCCGCGCGGGCATGTCGCCCGGCGCCATGAACGTCTCGTCGTTCGCGTCGAACAGGTCCACCGGGCCCGGAACGGCCGCGGCCTCGGCGAGCAGTCGCTCGAGGTCGACCTTCTCGCCGCCCTGTTCCCACGTGCGGATCGACTCGGACAGCAGCCACAGGCCCATGACGTTGTGGAGGAAGCGCGTGCGTCCGTCGACGCCGCCCTCGTTGGTAAAGTTCGCCGCCCGTGCGGCGTCCGTGAGCACGGGCGTCTCGGTCTCGACGCCTACGAGCCCCCACGTGCCGCAGGAGATGTAGGCGCCGCCGGGCTCGGTCATGGGAGTCGCCACCACGGCCGAGGCGGTGTCGTGTGAGCCCACGGCCACCACCGGCGTGCCGGCGGCGACGCCGGTCGACTCGGTGACGGGGGACAGGAGGGTGCCGATGGTCTCGCCTGGGTGGACGATGCGCGGGAACAGCCCGCGCGGCAGCCGCAGGCGGTCCATGAGCTCGCCGTCCCACTGCTGCGTGGAGACATCGAGCAGTCCGGTGGTGGACGCGTTGGTCGCCTCGGCCACGGTGGCGCCGGTGAGGTAGTAGGCCATCAGGTCCGGCACCAGCAGCATGCGGTCGGCGACGTCGAGCATGCCCGCCTCGCGTTCGACCGCCAGCTGGTAGAGCGTGTTGAACGGCAGGAACTGGAGGCCGTTGCGGGCGTAGAGCAGGGAGAACGGCTCGTCGGCATGCACCAGGTCCACGCCGTGCGCAGTCCGCTCGTCGCGGTAATGGAACGGCTCGCCCAGCACCCGACCGCCTCGCAGGAGCGCGTAGTCGACCGCCCACGAGTCGATGCCGATGGAGCGGATCGACGGGTCCCAGCGGGTGGCGGACCGCAGTCCGTCGAGCACGTGGGCGTACAGCTGCTGGATGTTCCAGTGCAGCCCGTCCGGCGTGCGCACCGGGCCGTTGGCGAAGCGCCCGACCTGGCGCAGTTCGAGGGTGTCGGGGCCCACCTGCCCGACCATGACGCGACCTGAGGTCGCGCCAAGGTCGACGGCGGCAACGGCGGCGGTCATCGCAGGAAGGCCGCGGCCACTCCCGCGTCCACGGGGATGTGGAGGCCGGTGGTGTGCGTCATGTCGGGGCCGGTGATGACGGCCGCGGCGTTGGCGACGTGCTCAGGGAGCACCTCGCGCTTGAGAATGGTGCGCTGCGCGTAGAACTCGCCCAACTTCTCCTCCTCGATCCCGTAGGTCTTCGCACGGTTGGCGCCCCAGCCCGCGGCGAAGATCCCGGAGCCGCGGACCACGCCGTCGGGGTTGATGCCGTTGACCTTGATCCCGTGCTCACCCAACTCGACCGCGAGCAGCCGCACCTGGTGCGCCTGGTCCGCCTTGGTCGCCGAGTAGGCGATGTTGTTGGGGCCGGCGAAGACGGCGTTCTTGGACGCGATGTAGACGATATCGCCGCCCATCTCCTGGGCGATCATGACGCGCGCGGCGGCCTGGGAGACCAGGAACGAGCCCTTGGCCATCACATCGTGCTGGAGGTCCCAGTCCTTCTCGGTGGTTTCGAGCAGCGGCTTCGACAGCGACAGTCCCGCGTTGTTGATGACCAGGTCGACGCCGCCGAAGGCGAGCACCGCCTCGCCCATCGCGGCGGCGACCGCCGCCGGGTCGGACACGTTGGCGGCGACGCCCACGGCCACGTCGGGTCCGCCCAGCTCGGCCGCGGCGGCCTGCGCCTTCTCGAGATCCAGGTCCGCGATGACCACGCACGCGCCCTCCGCGACCAGGCGGGTGGCGATCGCCTTGCCGATGCCGGAGGCGGCGCCGGTGACGAGTGCCACGCGGGTGGCGTGGGACTTGGGCTTGGGCATCCGCTGGAGCTTGGCCTCCTCGAGCGCCCAGTACTCGATGTTGAACTTCTCGGCATCGGAGATAGGCGTGTAGGTCGACAGCGACTCGGCACCGCGCATCACGTTGATCGCGTTGACGTAGAACTCGCCGGCGACGCGCGCCGTCTGCTTGTTCGCGCCGAACGAGAACATGCCCACGCCGGGCACCAGCACGATGGCCGGGTCCGCTCCGCGGATCGCGGGGGAGTCCTCGGTGGCGTAGGCGTTGTAATACGCCTGGTAGTCCTTGCGGTACGCGGCGTGGAGCTCCTTGAGGCGAGCGATGGAGTCCTCGACGGGGGCGTCGGCCGGCAGGTCGAGCACCAGCGGCTTGACCTTGGTGCGCAGGAAGTGGTCCGGGCAGCTGGTGCCCAGCGCGGCGAGGCGGGGGTGCTCGGCGGCGGCGAGGAAGTCGAGCACCACGTCGGCGTCGGTGAAGTGACCCACCATCGGCTTGTCCACGGACGCGATGCCGCGGATCACGGGAGCGAGGGCGATCGCCTTGGCCTTGCGGTCCTCGGCGGGCAGCGCGCCGTAGCCGTCAAGCGCGGGGCCGAACGGGTCCGTCTTGCCGTGCTCGGCGATGTACGCGGCGGCGGTGTCGATGATCTCCAGCGAGCGTGCCTCGCACTCGTCCGAGGTGTCCGCCCACGCGCTGATGCCGTGGCCGCCCAAGACGCAACCGATCGCCTGCGGGTTGGCCTCCTTGATGGCGGCGATGTCGAGGCCCAGCTGGAAGCCGGGGCGGCGCCACGGCACCCACACCACGCGGTCGCCGAAGATGGCGCGCGTGAGCTCCTCGCCGTCGGTGGCCGTGGCGATCGCGATGCCCGCGTCCGGGTGGAGGTGGTCCACGTGGGCGGCGTCGACCAAGCCGTGCATGGCAGTGTCGATGGACGGCGTCGCGCCGCCGATGCCGTGACGGCAGAAGTCGAAGGCCGCCACCATCTCGTCCTCCCGCTCGACGCCGGGGTAGACATCGACCAGCGCGTGCAGGCGGTCGAGGCGCAGCATCGCGAGCCCATTGGTGCCCAGGGTGCCTAAGTCGCCGCCGGAGCCCTTGACCCAGAGAAGCTCGACAGGCTCGCCCGTCACCGGGTCCGTCTGGGTGCCCTTGGCGGACGTGTTGCCGCCGGCGTAGTTGGTGTTCTTCGGGTCGGCGCCGAGGCGGTTGGAGCGTGCGATGAGGTCCGCTGCGGTGTTCATTGTTCCTCCGGGGGGTGAAAGGGTCGTCGGGCCGTGGGGCCACGGACATCGGGAATGGATATGGAGTCGGTCGAAAGGGGCCGGTCAGGCCTCGCGGGCCTTCGGAGACCTGTCGTAGGTGTGCACGGGATCGCGCTCGATCGCCTCGCCGAGAACATCGTCGATTCGCGCCATGAGCTCGGCGGGGATGACGACGCCCGAAGCCTTGACGTTCTCCTCCAACTGCTCCGGGCGGGAGGCGCCGATGATCGCCGACGCCACGTTCGGATTTTGCAGCACCCATGCGACGGCCAACTGTGCAGGGGACAGCGAGAGTTCGGCCGCGATGGGCGCGAGGTGCTGCACGCGGGTCAGCACGTCGGGGGTGAGCCAGCGCTTGACGAAGTCGGCGCCGCCCTTCGTGTCCGTGGCGCGCGAGCCGGAGGGAGCCGGCTCGCCCGGCTTGTACTTGCCGGTCAGCACGCCCTGGGCAATGGGAGACCAGACGATCTGCGAGATGCCGAGTTCGACGGAGGTCGGGACGATCCTGCCTTCGATGACGCGCCACAGCGCCGAGTACTCCGGCTGGTTGGAGATCAGCTGGATGCCGAGGTCCTGCGCTAGCGCATGACCGGCGCGCAACTGCTCTTCGGTCCATTCGCTCACGCCGATGTAGAGGGCCTTGCCTGCCCGCACGATGTCTGCGAACGCTTGGAAGGTCTCTTCCAACGGCGTCTCATAGTCGAAACGGTGCGCCTGATAGAGGTCCACGTAGTCGGTCTGCAGGCGCGTCAGCGACCCTTCGATCGACTCCATGATGTGCTTGCGGGACAGGCCGACGTCGTTGTGGCCCTTCGGGCCGGTGGGGCCGAAGACCTTCGTGAAGATCTCGATGGACGCGCGGCGTTCCGACTTCAACGCCTCGCCGAGGACGGTCTCCGCCTTAGTGTTCGCGTAGACGTCGGCGGTGTCGAACGTGGTGATCCCGGAGTCGATGGCCGCACGCACGCATGCCAGCGCGGCGTCCTTGTCGACCTGGGATCCGTGTGTCACCCAGTTGCCGTAGGTGATCTCCGAGATCTTGAATCCTGAGTTGCCGAGGTAGCGGAATTGCATCAGTCCTGCTCTCCCCTTGATAGGTGTGCGTCCGTGAGATGACAAACCGCGGGCACGTGCGGCGCACCCGGGTCCGCGGCGGGAACGCGTCTCCACGCCTGGGCGTCGTCCCGGCGTGCCGGGTACGCCCGGACGGAGAGGCGCGAGAGTCGCATCGGTTAGGCCCCCCAGCCGGCCTGGACGCCGCCCACGCGGTCCGCGGCGATCTGAGCGAGGTACCCGGACGCCGCGAAGGCCGCCATCGGGTCCGCGGGCAGGCCGCGCTCCTCGCGCCAGGCGGCGAGGTCGGGGCGGACGTCCGTGGAGAACGCGTCCATCATGATGCCGTGTGCGCCCAGCACGTCGCCGGCGGCCTGCGCGGCGTCGAGCGCCTCGCGGTCGAGCAGCAGCGCGCGGGCGGTCATCTCCTGGACGTTGAGCACCGAGCGGATCTGGCCCGGGATCTTGTCCTCGATGTTGTGGCACTGGTCGAGCATGAACGCGGTGTCGCCGTCCTTGCCGTAGCCGCCGCCGCGCAGCACCTCGACGAGGATGCGGAACAGTTGGAACGGGTCCGCCGCGCCCACGATCAGGTCGTCGTCCGCGTAGTTGCGGGAGTTGAAGTCGAACGAGCCGAGCTTGCCCAGCCGCAGCAGCTGCATGACGATGAACTCGATGTTGGTGCTGGGGGCGTGGTGGCCGGTGTCGAGGCACACGGTGGCGCGCTCGCCCAGGGCCGCGCACTGCACGTAGCTGGTGCCCCAGTCCGGAACGTCCATGTGATAGAACGCCGGCTCGAAGATCTTGTACTCGAGGACCAGGCGCTGGTTCTCGCCGATCCGGTCGTAGATCTCCTGGAGCGACTCGGCCAGGCGGTCCTGACGGCCGCGCATGTCGTCCTGACCCGCGTAGTTGGTGCCGTCGGCCAGCCAGATCTTGAGGTCGCGGCTGCCGGTGGCGTCCATGATGTCGATGCACTCGAGGTGGTGGTCGATCGCGGTGCGGCGGACCTTCTCGTCTCGGTGGGTGAGCGAGCCGAGCTTGTAGATGTCCGCCTGGAAGGTGTTCGAATTGATGGTGCCCAGGCCCACGCCCAGGTCCTCGGCGTGCTTGCGCAGCACCGAGTAGTCGTCGACCTTGTCCCACGGGATGTGGAGTGCGACGGTGGGGGACAGGCCCGTGAACTTGTTCACCTGAGCGGCGTCCGCGATCTTCTCGAACGGATCGCGGGGCGTGCCGGGCGTGCCGAACACCTTGAAGCGGGTGCCCGAGTTGCCGAAGGCCCACGAGGGAAGCTCGATGGCCTGCTCCTCGAGGCGGCTGGCGACGTGGCTGCTGAAGGCCATCGTGTCTCTCCTTTGAGCGGGGGGTCGCCGGGGGTGGTGGGCCGGATGGCCGTGTCTCCGCGGCGACGCTGGGTTGAAACGATTCAAATATAGAACGTCGCTCCGCGTCGGTCAAGTCGACCGCGCTTCTGGTTTGCGTGTCGACCGGCCCGTCCGGCGCTCGACGCCGCGGAGGCAACCGCGGCCTGTGCGCCCTGCCCTAGCCTTCGGCGCACAGCGGCCCGCGTCACAGGTCGAGGGCGTGCCTCTGGGCGTCGAGATTGAAGGCCTCGGCGAGTGGCGTGATCGCCTGGTCGGGCCGTGTACCGCCGAGCCCGGCGAAGAAGCGCGCGCTCTCCGCCTCCCATCGGGCGGTCCGTGGGTCCGCAGCAAGACGCCTCGCAGACTCCGTATCGTCATCTGTCTCGTAGTAACCCACCACTAGGCCGTCGGGTCGTACGAAGATGCTGTAGTTGCGCCGGCCGGACTCCGCTATCGCGGCGAGCATCTCGGGCCAGACGGCGCGATGCCTGGCGACGTACTCGTCGACCATGTCGGGGTGCAGGGTGAGGGTGAAGCACACTCGCTGTGTCATGGCGGCACCTTCCTCGGCGATGAGGCGAGCGTATCCTGACGCGACGCGTGTGGAACCATTCAGAATTGCGGGTCCTTCGTGGTTAGGTAGAGCCACACAGGCGACGAGGAGGAGGCGGCCGGGATGGCTGTGAGCGTCAGGGAGGTCGCCGCGCGCGCCGGCGTCTCCGTCGGCACCGTCTCCAACGTGCTGAACCGACCGGAGCACGTGAAGCCCGACACCGTCGACCGCGTCCATGCAGCGATCGAGGAGCTCGGATACGTCCCCAACGGTGCGGCGCGACAGCTGCGCGCCGGCCGCAGCCGGAGCCTCGCGCTGGTGGTGCTCGACGTGGGCAACCCCTTCTTCACGGACGTCGCCCGCGGGGCCGAGGCCCGAGCCGCCGAGGCCGGCATGACCGTCTTCCTCGCCAACTCCGATGAGTCGCCGGAGCGCGAGGCGATGCACTTGGAGATCTTCGAGCAGCAGCGGGTGGGGGGTGTGCTGATCTCGCCCGTAGAGGAGGACCTCACGCGCCTCGAGGCGTTGCGCGCGCGCGGGATCCCGGCCGTGCTCGTCGACCGAGAGGCCGGCGCCTCCGCCTTCTCCTCGGTCTCCGTCGATGACGTCGCGGGCGGCGCTCTCGCCGCCCGCCATCTGCTCGACACCGGGCGCCGGCGGCTCGCCTTCGTGGGCGGCCCCCTGCGGATCCGTCAGGTCTCCGATCGCTTCAAGGGGGCATCGGCCGCAGTGGCCGACGTCTCGGAGGCGACCCTGCAGTTGTTCGGCACCGACGAGATGTCGCTCGACGAGGGGCGTCGTGCCGGGGAGGCGCTCAAGCCGCTGATCCGCGACACCGGGATCGACGGCATCGTCGCGGCCAACGACCTCCTGGCGATCGGCATCCAGCGGGCTCTGCTGTTCGGACCCGACCCGATCCGGATGCCTGCGGAGGTGGGTCTGGTCGGGTACGACGACATCTCCTTCGCGGCATCGGCGGTGGTGCCGATCACCTCAGTGCGGCAGCCGCGCGAGCTCATCGGGTCGACGGCTGTGGAACTGATCCTCGAGGCGGCGGATGGCGACGGCGCCGGCGAGCCGCGCCACGTGGTGTTCGAGCCGAGCCTCGTGGTGCGCGCGTCGACCGTCGCGTGACAGCGCCCCCTCGGGCATCGATATTCCATTGTGGCCCAGTCGTTACTGAATCGTTACAAAATGTCTAGCGGGACATTGGTCCCATGTGCTTGAATCGATTCAACGGACGGGCAAAGGTGCCCGCCGCGGATGGAGGACAACAATGCCTTTCACTCATCGCCGCCGCGCTTTCGCGCTACCGGCACTGATCGCGGTCTCGGCCTTGGGCCTCGCCGCATGTTCGTCGGGGTCCACTCCCGACGAGTCGACCTCTTCGGGAGGCGAGACCACCGACGCGATGGAGCCCGTCGAGCTCTCGTTCCTCGTGGACAACAATGAGACGAGCGTGGGCGTGGTGACCGCCCTCACCGACGCGTACACCGCGGCGCACCCCAACGTCACGTTCGCGATCGAGGAGCGTCCGGGCGGCGGTGAGGGCGACAACATCGTCAAGACCCGCCTGCAGACCGGCGAGATGACGGACCTGTTCTTCTACAACTCCGGGTCGCTGTTCCAGGCGCTCGCCCCGACCAGGACCCTGCTCCCCATTGACGACATCGCCAATGCGGGCGCGATCCAGGACACCTTCAAGGCCGGCGTGTCCGCCGACGGCACTCTGTACGGCGTTCCCGCGGGTACCGCCATGGGCGGCGGCGTGATGTACAACATTCCGCTCTATGAAGAACTGGGCCTCGACGTTCCCACGTCGTGGGACGACTTCATGGCCAACAACCAGGCGATTCTCGACTCCGGCAAGGCCGCGCCCGTGATCCAGACGTTCAAGGACACCTGGACCTCGCAGCTGTTCGTGCTCGGCGATTTCGCCAACGTGCTCGCGGCTGACTCGGAGTGGGCCAACAAGTACACGGCCAACGAGGTCAAGTACGCCGACGGCGCCCCCGCGATCGACGGCTTCGTGCACCAGCAGGAGGTCTTCGAAGCGGGGTACCTCAACAAGGACTTTGCCTCGGCCACCTTCGTTGACGGTGTGCGCATGGTGGCCCAGGGCGAGGGCGCTCACTACCCGATGCTCTCGTTCGCGCTCGCGGAAGTCATCGCCAACTCGCCCGACAACGTGGGTGACGTGGGCTTCTTCGCCCTCCCGGGTGACTCGGCGGACAGCCCGCTCACCACGTGGCTTGCCGCGGGCATCTACGCCCCGGCCGATACCGAGCACGCGGACGTCGTGAAGGACTTCATGTCCTACGTGGCGACGCCCGAAGCCTGCGACGTCCAGACCGCCGCAGTCGGCGCTCAGGGCCCGTACTTCGTGGACGGCTGCACGCTGCCCGACGATGTGCCCCAGATGGTCGCGGACATGCTGCCCTACTTCGAGGCGAACAACACGCAGCCCGCGCTGGAGTTCCTCTCGCCCATCAAGGGCCCTGCTCTCGAGCAGATCACTGTCGAGGTGGGATCCGGAATCCGCTCTGCCGAGGACGGCGCAGCGCTGTACGACGAGGATGTGAAGAAGCAGGCTCAGCAGCTGGGCCTCGAGGGCTGGTAAGGACTCGAGCAGTCGCTGACCACGCGGTGCCCGGCCCTCGGGCCGGGCACCGCTCCACCCCTCAACGGAGCTCGCCATGACCCAGCAGACCCTGCAGCAACCGCCGCCGGAGGCGCCCCAGGCGCCCCGCGGCCGAGAGGCTCGGGGCGCGCGCAAGCCGCGCACCCGCAGCCCCTACCCGATGTGGTTCTATCTCCCGGCGGCGATCATCTACGGCGTGCTGTTCGTGGCGCCCACCTTCGCCTCCTTCTACTTCAGCCTCACGCGCTGGACCATCTTCGACTCGGAGTTCATCGGTCTCGAGAACTTCGTCACGTTCTTCTCCGAGCCCTACCTCTTCGACAGCCTGGTCAACACGCTGATGTTCGCGGTGATCACGTCGGGCCTCAAGGTCGTGCTGGGCCTGCTGTTCGCCGTGTTCCTCACCTCGCAGATCAAGGCCCGTGGGTACCTGCGGTCCGTGGTGTTCTTCCCCGTGCTCGTCTCCACCGTGGGCGTGGGCGTCACATTCTCGGTACTCATGGACCCGTTCGATGGGCTCATCAACAAGGTGCTCGCGGTGGTCGGAGTCGATGAGATCGGCTGGCTTACCGACCCCAACCTCGCACTGTTCTCGGTCGCATTCGTCGATGTCTGGCGCGGCCTCGGCCTCGCGACGCTCATCTACATCGCCGGCGTGGTCGCCATTCCCCAGGAGTACTTCGAGGCGGCCAAGGTTGACGGCGCCAATGCGTTCAAGCAGTTCTGGCACGTCACGCTGCCGCTCATGCGCCCGGCCACCACCACGGTGATCATCCTGTCGCTGATCGGCGGGCTGCGGTCCTTCGACCTCATCTGGACCATGACCAAGGGCGGCCCGGGCTTCAGCTCCGACGTGCTCGCCTCCGTGGTCTACAAGCAGTACCAGGCGGGCTTCTACGGCCTCTCCACCGCGGGCAACGTGGTGCTCTTCTTGGTGGTCGCGGCCATCATCATCCCGTTGTTCTGGCTGCTCAACCGCAAGGAGGTCGACCGATGAAGGAAGGCATCAGCAGGCTCAACCGCACCTATAGCTGGGTGGGCGGCATCGTCGCCATCCTCCTCACCGGCGTGCTCTTCGTGGTGCCGTTCGTCTTCATCTTCCTCACCGCGTCGAAGACCGGCCAGGAGGCGTCCCTCCTCGAGTTCACGTGGCCCACCGAGTGGGTCATCTGGGACAACGTGGTCGAGGTGATCCAGTCGCGCGACTACATCCTGGTGACCGCGTTCATCAACTCCACGATCCTGACGGTCGCGTCCGTCACGGTGATGGTCATCGTGTCCGCGCTGGTCGGCTACGTGCTGCAGCGTCGCAAGAGCCGGTGGAACGGGTTCATCAGCTTCATGGTCCTGGCCGGGCTCATCGTGCCGCCCGCCGTGGTCCCCACCATCTGGGTGATGCAGGGGCTTGGCATTTACAAGACGCTGCACGGCCTCGTGCTCATCGAGGTCGCGTTCGGCATGGCCTTCTGCATTCTCATGTTCCGGGCCTTTGTCGCCACCATTCCGCGCGAGCTCGACGAGGCCGCGGTGATGGACGGTGCCGGACCCATCCGGCTGTTCTTCCGGGTCATCTTCCCGCTGCTGAAATCCGTGATCGTCACGGTGATCGTGGTGCAGTCGGTCTTCGTCTTCAACGACTTCCAGAACCCGCTGTACTTCCTGCCGGGGGACCAAGGCGCGACGGTGCAGCTCACTCTGTACAACTTCCAGGGTCAGTTCTCGACGTCCTGGAACCTGCTGTTCATGGACATTGTGCTCATCACGTTGCCCATGCTGATCATGTACATCTTCTTCAACCGTCAGATCGTCGCCGGCCTCACGTCCGGCGCAGTCAAGGGGTGAACGTGTCCGCAACCACCAGCGTCACTGCTCGCGTCGAGTCGGGCGCTTTCGGCGACGTCGTGATGACCCGCACCCCGCGGCTGTCGTGGGCCGTATCGACCCCCGCTGCCGACTGGACCCAGGCGGCCGCGGAGGTCGAGTGGTCCTCCGCGTCCGGCGCGCTGATCCGCGAACTGGATGGCCCGGACGCCGCGCAGGTGACCTGGCCGTTCGCGCCGCTCAAGGACGCCGAGCGTGGCTCGGTCCGGGTCCGCGTGCACTCCAAGGCGACCGGCTGGAGCGCATGGAGCGAACCCGTCGGCATCCTGTGCGGCGTGCGCGACGGCTGGTCGGCCGGCTGGGTCGCGCACCCGGGTCCCCGCGCCGAGCAGTGCCCGGTGCGCATGCGGCAGGCCGTCGCCGTGCGGCCCAAGCTCCGCTCGGCGGTGCTGTACGCCACCGCTCACGGCGTCTACCAGGTGCATGTGGACGGTGTCCCGGTCGACGACGAGCGCATGAAGCCCGGCTGGACCGCCTATGGTGTCCGCGACACGTATGCCGCCACTGATGTCACCGCGCTGCTCACGGAGGGCACCCGCGCCATCACGGTCGACCTGGCCGCCGGCTGGTTCGCGGAGCGGTTCGGGTTCCACGGCTTCGAGCGCTACCAGTACGGATCCGCCCAGCCGGCGTTCTCCGCGATCCTGCGCCTGCAGTACAAGGACGGCAGCGTCGAGGAGATCGTCACAGACGCCACGTGGGACGTGACGGACGAGGGCCCGGTCCTCTCCTCCGGCATCTACGCCGGCGAGCAGGCGGACGGCCGGCGCAGGTCGCCGGACGGGTGGGTTCCCGCCACCGTCGCGGCGATGCTCGCGGTGCCCGTGCCCCGCACCAGCCCGCCGGTGCGGGCCACGGAGGAGCTCGCCCCGGTCGAGGTGATCCGTACTCCGGCGGGCGCGACGGTGCTGGACTTCGGGCAGAACCTGGTCGGCCACCTGCGGATCCGCGTCTCCGGCCCCGCCGGCGCGACGGTAACGCTGCGGCATGCGGAGGTGCTCGAGCACGGTGAGCTGGCGTTGCGGCCGCTGCGGCGTGCCGCGGCCACCGACCGGTACACGCTGGCGGGCGGCGGCGAGGAGACCTGGGAGCCGCTGTTCACCTTCCACGGCTTCCGTTACGCCCAAATCGACGGCTGGCCCGGTGAGCTGGACCCCGCGGACGTCACGGCCGTGGTGGTGGGCTCCGACATGCGTCGCACCGGCACGTTCGAGTCCTCGCATGCCCTGCTGGATCGACTCCACGAGAACGTGGTGTGGTCGATGCGCGGCAACTTCCTGTCGATCCCCACCGACTGCCCGCAGCGCGACGAGCGCCTGGGCTGGACGGGTGACATCCAGGTGTTCGCTCCCACCGCATCGTTCCTCCACGACTCGGACGCGTTCCTGTCCTCGTGGCTCGAGGACCTCGCCATCGACCAGACAGACGACGGCTCCGTGCCCTTCGTGGTGCCCGACGTGCTCGACTCCGCACACATCGGCACCGCCGCCTGGGGCGACGCCGCAACTCTGGTCCCGTGGACGCTCTACCAGCG
>NZ_JAHEBP010000021.1 GCF_024642165.1 Demequina sp. | reverse complement strand
CCACGGCCGCGCCCACGGCGAGGATGGCCAGCGACAGCATGGCGGCGCCGGCGGCACCCAGCCGATGCGCGAGCGCGCCTCCCAGCGCCGAGCCCGGGATGCGTCCTAGCTGGTACGCGGCTACGGCCAGCGAGGCGAAGGCCGCGGTGTGGCCCATGTCGACCACGCTGAGGGCCAGCACGGGCAGGATCGCGCCGATGCCGATCTCGGCGATGAACGTGGGGATGTAGGCGCGGGTCGCGAGAGCGCGTGCGACCTGCCGCCTCGGCGACGAGGCCGGGGCGGACTCGTCAGTCAGCCTCGCGCTCCTCGGCGAGCTGGGCCTCGGGGGCCTCGGGGGCCTCGGTCTCGGGGGACTCATCGGTCGACGCCTCGTCGGCCGGCGCTTCCTCGACGGGCGCCTCAGGCTCAGGCTCGGGCTCGGGCTCGGCCGCCGCCTCAGGCTCTGCCGCCGCCTCAGGCTCCGGCTCCGGCTCCGGCTCGGGCTCGGGGTCGGCGAGGGTGAGGTCGAGGGCGTCGGGGACGTCGTTCTCGAAGACGGGGTCGGTCTCGGGCCACTGGGTGGCGCCGCGCTCGATGTCCGTCTCGGAGTGGGCGCCGCAGCTGTGGTCGACGCTCACGACGCGGCCGTCGGACGGCGACCACTCGTTCGCGCAGGCGCCGAATCGCATCCGCATGGACCCGGTGAGCGGGATGAAGAACGCGCAGGTCGAGCACTGGGAGGCGGACGCGATGGCGGACGAGGCCGTGGGACCGTGGGATCCGCGGTACCAGCGGTCCGCGACATCGACGCGGCCCTCGGGACCGAGCACGCGGGCGCGGCCCAGGCCCAGCTCCCAGTTCGCGATCCGGTCCTCGTCCTCGTCTCCGGTGGACTCGTAGCCCGGGACCACCCGTGCATCGTCCGCGATGTACGGCAGCATCATCGCGGGCTCGAGGTCGCCCGGGCGCACGCGCTCGGCCCACGGGATCCAGGCGGGCGCGAGCAGGGCATCGTCCGCGGGCACCAGGTGGGCCTCGCAGACGGATGCGTTCTTCTGACGCGGAGCGCGCGCGAGCGTCACGGACCACACCCAGCCGCGGTAGCCGGGCATGGTGCACGCGAAGAGGTGCGTGACCAGGCGCTCTCCGTCGACGTTCGCCGAGAGGTGGTCGCCCACCATCCCCGCGTCGCCCGCCGCCTCCACGGCGACCTCACGGGCGAGGTCGATCGCCCCGACGAGCACGGCGTCCGTGGCCATCAGGCGTCCAGCTGCTCCGCGACGGCGCGCAGCACCGCCGCGACCTGCTTGCTCTTGGCGGCCTCGGGGTAGCGGCCCTTGCGCAGCGTGTTGGACGTGCCGTCGAGCATCTTGATGAGGTCCTCGACGATCACTGTCATGTCCTCGGCAGGCATGCGCAGGTTGGCCGCCACGGACGGACCGGGGTCCACCACCGTCACGCTGAGCGCGGAGGGGCCACGGCGGCCGTCGGCCACCGAGAACTCGACCTTGGCGCCCGGACGGATCGTGGTGCCCTCGGGCACGGCGGAGGCGTGGAGGAATACCTCCGCGCCGTCGTCGGTCGCGATGAATCCGAAACCCTTGTCGGCGTCGAACCACTTCACTTTTCCGGTGGGCACATCAACCTCGTTCATCCTGCTGGCGCCGCGTCTCGACGCCCTCACGAGTCTAGCGGTCACCGGGGACCGCGGCCCCCGGGTTGAGGCCCGGCCGTGCGGGACGATGCGCGGCACACCGGATCGCGGCGCCCGCCTTTTGCGCCAGGTGGGTCGAAGTGGGCAGACTGGGGCCATACGGACCCCCCGTGCCGATCTCGAGGTGAACATGCCCCCGTCCACCACGCCCGCGTGGCTGCTTCCCGCCTACATCCGCGAGGCTGTCGCGGCGGGAGCCACCGCGCCCGAGGCGCAGATCGCCGAGGCCGGCGCCCGGCTGCTGCGCCGCTGGGAGAGCCCGGCGCGGCACTTCCACGACACGCGCCACCTGGTCGAGCTCCTGACCCGCGTGGACGAGCTGCAGCAGGAGACCCGCCTGCCCCACTGCGTCCGCCTTGCGGCCTGGTACCACGGTGCGGTCTTCGCCTCGGATTCGGAGTCCGCCTACGCGGAGCGCGGCGGCGAGGACGAGGACGCCAGCGCGGAGTACGCGCGCATGGAGCTGCGGGATCTGGGCCTGCCCGACGCGAAGATCGACGCGGTCACCCAGATGGTGCAGGGGCTCGCTCGTCACGACACGGCCCCGACGAGCATGGATGCCGCCGTGTTGTCCGACGCGGACCTCGCGATCCTGGCGGCCGACCCGCAGCGCTACAAGGCGTATCTCCACGACGTTCGCGAGGAGTACGCGGACATCCCCGACGAGCACTTCATGCGCAGCCGCCGCGCGATCGTGGGCAAGCTGCTCGCGCGCAACCGGCTCTACACGAGCCCGTTGGGCGCCAGCTGGGAGTCGCAGGCGCGCCAGAACCTGGGCGCGGAGTGCGTGCGCCTGGACAAGGCCATCGCGGCGATGTCCACGTCCGATGGGGCGTCCTGACGCGTCCCCAGCAGGGACGATGCACCGCTCCCCCGGGCGCCCGCCTCGCCTAGCGTCGAGTCCTCACCCACTCGAGGAGGACTCCATGCAGTATCACGTCGACGCGGCCGAGGTCTCGGCCGCCTCCGCACGCGCGGCCCGATCGGCGGACGCGATCCGCGCCGAGGTCGCGGGCATGATGGGCCACCTGGCGGGCCTCGATTCCAGCTGGCAGGGCTCGGCCGCGGCGGCGTTCGCGGACGCCCGGGAGCAGTGGCGCGGCGCGCAGGCCCACGTCGAGACCGCCCTGGACGCGATCACCACCGCGTTGGCCCACGCCGCGCGCTCCTACGAGGACGCGGAGTCGACCGCGGCGCGGCTCTTCGCGCGGTAGCCGTCCGACGCGGCCTACGCTCGGGGCATGATCCTCATCGACCCGCCGCTGTGGCCCAATCACGGGCGCATCTGGGGTCATCTGGTGTCCGACTCGTCGCTGGAGGAGCTGCACGCCTTCGCGGCGCGCGCCGGAATCCCCGAACGCGCCTTTGATCGCGACCATTACGACTACCCCGAGGAGCGTCGCGCCTTCCTTGTCGAACTGGGCGCCCGCGAGGTCTCGACACGCGAGCTCATCCGTCGGTTGCGCGCGTCGGGCCTGCGGGTGACGGCCGGCCAGCGCCGCTGACAGCCGGCACGCGGCCAGCCGGCCCGGGCATGACGAAGGCCCCCGAGCCGGAGCTCGGGGGCCTTCGTGCTGTCTTCGGCGAGCCGAAGCGGACGGGCTAGAAGCCCATGCCGCCCATGTCGCCGCCGCCGCCGGCCGGCATGGCGTGCTCGGGCTCGGGCTTGTCGGCCACGACCGCCTCGGTGGTGAGGAAGAGCGCGGCGATCGACGCGGCGTTCTGCAGCGCCGAGCGGGTCACCTTCACCGGGTCGTTCACGCCCGCGGCGAGCAGGTCCTCGTACACGCCGGTCGCGGCATTGAGGCCGTGACCGATCGGGAGGCCCTTGACCTTCTCGACCACCACGCCACCCTCGAGGCCGGCGTTGATCGCGATCTGGCGCAGCGGCGCGGTGACGGCAACCTCGACGATCCGAGCGCCGGTCGCCTCGTCACCCTCGAGCTCGAGGGTTGCGAAGGCGAGCGTGCCGGCCTGGATGAGTGCCACGCCGCCACCGGCGACGATGCCCTCCTCGACGGCCGCCTTCGCGTTGCGAACGGCGTCCTCGATGCGGTGCTTGCGCTCCTTGAGCTCGACCTCGGTGGCCGCGCCCGCCTTGATGACGGCGACGCCGCCGGCGAGCTTGGCGAGGCGCTCCTGGAGCTTCTCGCGGTCGTAGTCCGAGTCGGAGTTCTCGATCTCGGAGCGGATCTGACGCACGCGGCCCTCGAGCTGCTCGGGAGCACCCGCGCCCTCGACGATCGTGGTCTCGTCCTTGGTCACGACGACCTTGCGGGCCTGGCCCAGCAGCTCGAGACCCGCGTTGTCGAGGGACAGGCCCACCGACTCGGAGATCACGGTGCCGCCGGTCAGGATCGCCATGTCCTGCAGCATCGCCTTGCGGCGGTCGCCGAAGCCCGGCGCCTTGACGGCGACGGCCTTGAACGTGCCGCGGATCTTGTTCACGACGAGCGTCGCGAGGGCCTCGGACTCGACGTCCTCGGCGATGATCATCAGCGGCTTGCCGGTCTGCATGACCTTCTCGAGCACCGGGACCAGGTCCTTGACGGACCCGATCTTGGACTCGACGAGCAGGACGTAGGCGTCCTCGAGGACGGCCTCCTGGCGCTCCGGGTCGGTGACGAAGTAGGCGGAGAGGAAGCCCTTGTCGAAGCGCATGCCCTCGGTCAGCTCGAGCTCGAGGCCCAGAGCCGAGGACTCCTCGACGGTGATGACACCCTCCTTGCCCACCTTGTCCATCGCCTCGGCGATGAGCTCGCCGATCGCGGGGTCGCCGGCGGAGATGCCCGCGGTCGCGGCGATCTCTTCCTTGGTCTCGACCTCCTTGGCCGCCTTGAGCAGCTCGGCGGTGACGGCCTCGACGGCCTTCTCGATGCCCTTCTTGAGGGCGATCGGGTTGGCGCCTGCGGCGACGTTGCGCAGGCCCTGCGTGACGAGGGCCTGAGCGAGCACGGTGGCGGTGGTGGTGCCGTCACCCGCGACGTCGTCGGTCTTCTTGGCGACCTCCTTGACGAGCTCCGCGCCGATCTTCTCGAAGGGCTCCTCGAGCTCGATCTCCTTGGCGATGGAGACACCGTCGTTGGTGATGGTCGGGGCGCCCCACTTCTTCTCGAGCACCACATTGCGGCCCTTGGGGCCCAGCGTGACCTTGACGGCATCGGCGAGGGCATTCATGCCCCGCTCCATGCCGCGGCGGGCCTCCTCATCGAAGGCAATGATCTTTGCCATGCGAGTTCTTCCTCTTCCCATGGATGACGGTTCCCCACCGCCCGCGACGGACGATGCGCGGCCCGGCGTTCATGTCACGCCGCACCCCGCACCTCGGGGAGAACCCTAGGTCTGTTAGCACTCGCACACGTCGAGTGCTAATGGCGATTCTGGCACTCTCACCCGCCGAGTGCAAACCCTTGGCGCCGTGTTCGCCCAGGGCGAGTGCCGCATCGTCCCTTCGAGGTCAGGACGGCGTCGAGCGGGTCACGAAGGATCGGTGACCAGCTGGACCTCGACGTCCGCGTCGGACCCAGGGTTGCCCAGCTCGATGTTGTCGATGCCCAGTTGTGCTGCGACCTCGAGCGCGGTGTCGCGCAACGACTCGTCGTTGTAGACCACCAGGTTGGCGTCCGGCTTGGTGCCCGAGAGGTTCGCCGCCGTCACCGAGGTGAAGCCGCCCTCCTCGAGGATCTGCTGCTGCGCGCCGGCCAGACCGGAGATGCCGGTGCCGTTGAGCACCGCGATCGGGGTACCGAACTCGATCACGGGCTCGGGGGTGGACGTCTCCGACGGCTCGGGGCTCGAGGTCTCGGAGGGCGCGGCCGTGGCCGAGGCGTCGGGTGAGGGCGACGCGCTCGTCGACGCGCTGGGCGTGGCCGAGGCCGACGCACCGGGCTGCCCGGTCTCGCCGCTGTTCCACAGGAACGTCGCGACCAGGAAGGCGAGCAGGCCCGCGATGAGGAAGACGATGAGCGGGATGACCACCAGGTGCCACCAGGGGCGGGGCGCACGATGCACGCCCACGGGGCCGCCGCGCTCGCCGATCTCGTCGAACTCGTCGCGCTCGTACTCGTTGGTCACGGGCACACCCTACCTTTTACCTCAGGCTTCCCACGAGCGGGTGCGCCCGCGCTGGCGTGCCGCGCGCATGCGGCGCAGGCGCTTCACCAGCATCGGGTCGTGCTCGAGGGCCTCGGGGGTGTCGATGAGCGCGTTCAGCACCTGGTAGTACTGCGTCGCGCTGAGGCCGAACAGGTCGCGGATCGCGTCCTCCTTGGCACCGGCGTAGCGCCACCACTGGCGCTCGAAGGACAACACGGACGCGTCGCGCTCGTCGAGCGAGGACATGCGCAGCGTGCGCGCGGCTCCTGCGTCCATCGGTCCCCCCTCTCGATCGGCACCACCCTAGCGGCGCCAGGCGGCGGAAACGGGCAGGCGCGCGCGTCGCGCCGCTGCCGGCCCGCGCATCGTCCGATTGCATCGCCCCGCGGGGACCGCCGCCCGACGCGATTAGGGTGACCGCATGGACGATGCGTGGCGCACCCAGGTCGCGCCCGATTGGGCCGCGGCGCTCGCGCCCGCGGAGGTCACGCTCGCCGCGTTGGGCGCCTTCCTGCGGGAGGAGGTCGCGTCCGGCCGCGGATACCTGCCGGCTCCTGACGCGATCCTGCGGGCGTTCACCGTGCCGATCGCGGACGTGCGCGTGCTGATCGTGGGTCAGGACCCGTACCCCACGCCCGGCGATCCGGTGGGGCTCAGCTTCTCCGTGCCGCCGGGCCACCCCATGCCGCGGTCGCTGGTCAACATCGCGCGCGAGCTGCGAGAGGACACGGGCGAACTGCTCACCTCGGGCGACCTGTCGCACTGGCACGCGCAGGGGGTGATGCTGCTCAACAGGGTGCTGACGGTGCGGCCCGGCGCGGCGGGCTCGCATCGGGGGCGCGGCTGGGAGCAGGTCACGCACCTCGCGATCGAGGCGCTGGCCGCGCGCGGGGGGCCGCTGGTGGCGATCCTGTGGGGCCGCGACGCGCAGTCGCTGGCGCCGGTGCTGGGCGACGTGCCGCGGGTCGAGAGCCCGCACCCGAGCCCGCTGAGCGCGTCGCGGGGGTTCTTCGGCACGCGGCCGTTCTCCCGCGCCAACGCGGCGCTGGCCGCTCAGGGAGCGCCGCCGATCGCCTGGGGCACGCCGGGCTGATCTCCGCCGCGACCCCGCGCGCGGCGGGCGGCGTCCCACAAGGTGGAGCTGGCAGCGGGACTCGAACCCGCAACCTTCGCTTTACAAGAGCGCTGCGCTACCGGATTGCGCCATGCCAGCCGGGAGACGCCAGGATACCGGCCATCGCGGCACGGGCCGCCGCTCCCCTCCCTGACAGTGCGCACGGAGTTGAGGACGACACGCCGCGGCGCCGGCCCCAGAACGGGACCGGCGCCTGCGTGTCGCTGCGAACTCCGTGCGGAGTGTCAGGCGGCGGAAAGGTCAGCCCAGCGACTCGAGGTAGGCCTTGAGGCCGCCCGCCTCGAAGTACGGCACCGTGTTGGGGTCGAGGACCTCGCCCTCGTCGAAGACGCCGCTGGCGGAGACGCGCACCGTGGGCGTGCCCTGCATGCCGTCCTGCGAGGCGCGGTCCGTCGCGGCGGTCGCCCACTTGCGCATGTCGGCGCTGTCGAGCGAACCGGCGACGTCCTCGGGCACGCCCGCGGTCACCGCGATCTGACTGATGTCCGCATCGGACAGGCCGGAGGTGTTCTCGGCCGGCTGGTTCGCGAACATCGCGTTGACGAAGTCGTGGAACGCCTCGGGCGCCTTGTCCGCGACCACACCGGCCGCGCCCGCGGCCCGCGTCGAGAACTCCGTGCCCTGCGAGTAACGGTCGAGGATCGAGATCGGGTGGTAGTAGAGCTGGATCGCGCCGGACTCGCGCAGCGTGTCCAGATCCGCGGCGTTGATCTGCTCGAACGTGTTGCAGATGGGGCACATGAAGTCGAGGTAGATGTCGACCCGGGGCGCGTCCGTGGGGACGTCGACTCCCGCGACTCCACCGGTGCCCACGGAGACGCCGCCCGTCGCATCAGCGGATGCGGGCGCGACGGCGCCGTCCGTGCCCAGCTCGGGCACCTTGCCCTGGTTGATGATGAAGAAGATCAGCGCGCCGAAGAGGGCGAGGCCCACTACGGACGCCGCGACGATGATCACGGTGGTCCGGCGCTCCTGCGCGCGCACCTGCGCCTGGGCCTGCGCCTTCGCGGCGGACCGCGCATTCATCGGCTCGTTCTTCTTGGCTGCCATCGAGTGCTCCAAAGGGGAAATGTCGGGAAGGGGCTTGGGGAGAAATCTAGACGATGCGGGTCAGGCGGCCCGCATCCAACCGTCGACCGAGAGCCGGCTCCGGGGCCAGATCACCAGAAACGTTCCCAGTGCGACGAAGCCCGCGCGTTCGAGCATGTGGAGCGGATAGTTGGTGGTGCCCTCGGCCACGTCGCCGCCGCCGCCGAAGCAGCCGCAGTCGATGCTGAGACCCTTCGCCCACGCCCACGCCACCCCGAACACGAACGCGGCCATCATCACCAGCCAGGCGATCGCGGCGAGCCGGGTGAACAGGCCGGCGAACAGGAACAGCGCCAGCACCAGCTCGAGGAACGGCAGCATCGTCCCCACGAGCGGCACCACCTCCTCGGGAAGCAGGCGGTAGGCACGCACGGCCCGCACGGACTGCGGGATGTCGAGCATCTTGGGGATCGCGGCCGCGACCAGGATCACCGCCATCGACAGCCGGACCAGGGTGCTCAGCCACGGCTGCACGGTGGCCCAGCGGCCGCGGGTGGCGTCCTCCACCTGCGTCGTCTCGATGCTCATCGCCATCCTCCTCGACGCGCGCTCGCGCGCGCATCATCACAGCTCCCCCGGTTCATCACGGTACAACCTGCTGCGGCAACGCCCGACCGGCGCGCGGCGTTCCACCGCCGCCGCCCAGACGTCAGGCCGAGGCGGGCGGAAGGTCCGGCAGCGGCCACCACCAGGGCTCCAGCTGCACGTAGATCGCGATCCCGGCGACCAGGATGGCGACCATCGCGATGAGCACCCAGGCGGCGCGCAGCCCGGCCGTGGGCGACAGAGCCGCCGCCAGCCGGTGCGCGCCCTCCCGAGTGCCCGACATGAACGGGCCGTACGCCATCACGATCACCGCGACCAGTCCGCCGAGCGCGAGCGCCGCGGCGTGGCCGTAGTACTGGGAGGTGGCGGTGGACGATGTGATGGTCCCCGAGCTCACGAGCCACCAGGCGCCCGTGGCGGCACCACCGCCGAGCGCGCCCGCCGTGAGGGCGGCGGGCAGCGTCTCCGCCGCCGCGCGCAGCGTGTGCCACGGCAGGCCGATGGTCTGGACCACGGTGTCCGAGGTGCGGCGCTGGCCGCGCCGCGCCCGCGCGGCCTCGATCGCGAGGGACCGGCGGTAGACGCCGCGCGCCAGGATCGCGACCGCCACGGTGACCAGGTACGCCATCACGGGAGCCACGGGCGCGGCGGCGACGATGGCGATCGCGGCGAGAGTCAGGAGCATTCGGCGCTTGGGCGGGGCGGGAGTCTCGTCCTCGAGCGGCGGGTCGCTGTCGTCGACCGGGTCCTGCTCCTCCGGCGCGCCCGGCCAGCCCGTCGCATCGTCCCGCGGCGGCCCGCCGGGGAGCGACTGCTCACCGCTGGGCAGGACGGTGGTCGCGGCGGTCTCGCCCCAGGCGCCCGCGGCGAGGCCCACGGGCGCGACGGCGGTGGCGGGGAGCCCGGTGGGCATCACCTCGGTGGCGCCGCGCAGCGCCGCCACCACGTCCCGCATGCCGGGGCGCATCGACAGGTCCCGCCCGAGCGCCGCGCGCAGGGCAGCGGCTCCGGGGACGTCGGGCAAGCGGACGTCCGCCTCCAGGGTGCGGCTGATGGCGCCGGTCCCCGAGCCGAACGGGGCCTGCGCCGTCATCGCGTACGCGACGGTTGCGGCCCAGGACCAGCGATCGGCCTGCGGCCCGGGCTCGGCGCCGTCGATGACCTCGGGGGCCACGTAGCCGGGCGTGCCGCTGACGAGACCCTCCCGGGTGAGGCGGTTGTCCTCGGCACGATGCGCGAGGCCGAAGTCGATGAGCACGGGGCCATCGGGACCCACCATGACGTTGGACGGGGTGACGTCGCGGTGGATGACGCCGGCGGCGTGCACCGCCTCGAGTGCCGAGGCGGTGCGCTCGGCGAAGTCCGCGAGCTCGGGCGCCGGCATCGGGCCATGCGCCTGGATGTAGTCGAAGAGCGTCTCGCCGGCCACGAATTGGAAGACCACGAACGTCTCGTCGTCCTCGAGTTCGGCGTCCAGGATGTGCGGCACGGCCGGATGGCGCAGCGACTGCAGGGCGCGCACCTCGCGGTCGAGGCGTGCGGCGGCCACCTCGTCGTCCTTGGCGTCCACGAGCTTGAGCGCGGCCTCGCGGCCTTCGCCGTCGACCACCCGGTAGACGGATCCGGAACCCCCGGCGCCCAGCCGGCCGAGCACGCGATAGCCGCCGACGGTGTCGCCCACCTCGCGCTGCAATCCGGCCATGGTCCCAACCTACCGGGAGCGCCGATGCGCCCCCGAGCTCTCGCGGCTCCCTCGCGGTATGTGCGAGGTCTGTGAGAGGATACCCGTGCCGGGGCACATCCCCGGCAGGTGTCAATGTGGACACACAATGGCATTTCCTCACTCGGATCGTCCGGCACGTACCTGCCGGTGAAGGGAATTACTGGCCATGGCCACTGTTACTTATGACGCGGCGTCGAGGATCTACCCCGGCACCGAACGCCCCGCGGTCGACGCTCTCAACCTCGACATCGCGGATGGCGAATTCCTCGTTCTCGTTGGCCCCTCGGGCTGCGGAAAGTCCACGTCGCTGCGCATGCTCGCCGGCCTCGAGGACGTCGACAAGGGCAAGATCTTCGTGGGCGACCGCGACGTCACCCACGTGCAGCCCAAGGACCGCGACATCGCGATGGTGTTCCAGTCCTACGCGCTGTACCCCCACATGACCGTCGCCGACAACATGGGCTTCGCGCTCAAGATCGCCAAGGTCGACAAGTCCGCGATCCGCGAGCGCGTCGAGGCCGCTGCGAAGATCCTGGACCTCACCGAGTACCTGGACCGCAAGCCCAAGGCGCTCTCCGGTGGTCAGCGTCAGCGCGTCGCCATGGGCCGCGCGATCGTCCGTCAGCCCCAGGTGTTCCTCATGGACGAGCCGCTGTCGAACCTCGACGCCAAGCTGCGTGTCCAGACGCGTACCCAGATCGCCGCGCTCCAGCGTCGCCTGGGCACCACCACCGTCTACGTGACCCACGACCAGATCGAGGCGCTCACCATGGGCGACCGCATCTGCGTGCTCAAGGACGGCCTGCTCCAGCAGGTGGGCACCCCGAGCGAGATGTACGACACCCCGGCGAACGTGTTCGTCGCGGGCTTCATCGGCTCGCCCGCCATGAACCTGTCGACGTTCCGCGTCGAGAACGGTGACGCCATCGTCGGCGATTCTCGCGTGCCGCTGGACCGCGACACCGTGGCGAAGATGACGGCTGCCGATCAGGGCGACGTGATTCTGGGCTTCCGCCCCGAGTCGCTCGACCGGGTCGCACCCAACTCGCCCGGCGCGATCGCCGTCGAGGTCAACGTGGTCGAGCACCTCGGCTCCGACGCGTTCGTCTACGGCACCACGCCCACCCCGGTGGCCACCGGCCACGACGTGGGCGTCGGCGGCTCGGGCGACGTGATCGTCCGTGTCGACCCCCGCGACGTCCCCGGCAAGGGCGACATGGTGTGGGTCAACATCCGCCCCGGTGAGCAGCACGTGTTCTCCGCCGCGACCAAGCAGCGCATCTCGGTGGCCGCGGTCAAGACCGACGCGTCGAAGGCGCTCAAGGGCTAGTCCGCAGCAGTTCCGAGAAGGGGGCGGTCCCGACAGGGGCCGCCCCCTTCTCGCGCGTCCGGGCCGCCTCTCCCTCGCAGACAGTCCGCACGGATCCCGGGACGACTCGCCGTCGAACACGGGCGAAGCGGCCCGACACGCCGCATCGTCCCGTCGAACTCCGTGCGGACTGTCAGCGGGGCGGGCGACCGTGCGATGGCTACGCTGAGTACATGCCACACATCACCGGGGCCGCCGACGCCGCACTCATGGAGCTCCCATGGGAGATCCCCCTGTCCGCCTGGCCCGAGGAACGCATCGCCGCCCTGCCGCGAGGCCTGTCGCGCCACGTGGTGCGGTTCGTCCGTCACGGCGCCACGGTGCTCGCCGTCAAGGAGACCAACCGCGAGATCGCGTACCGCGAGTTCGAGATGCTCCGCGAACTCGAGAAGATGGATGCCCCGTGCGTGCACGCCGTCGCGGTGGTCTCCCGACGCCGGACGCCCTCGGGCGAGGAGCTGTCCGCGGCGCTCATCACCGAGCACCTCGCCTTCTCGCTGCCCTACCGCGCGCTGTTCTCGACCGCGCTGCGCAAGGGCACGCTCAACCGGCTCATCGACGCGCTCTCCGTGCTGCTGGTGCGCCTGCACCTCCATGGCTTCTACTGGGGCGACGTGTCGCTGTCGAACGCGCTGTTCCGGCGCGACGCCTCGGAGTTCAGCGCCTACCTGGTCGACGCCGAGACCGGCGACCTCCACGAGACCCTCACCACCGGGCAGCGTTCCTACGACCTGGAGATCGCCACCACCAACATCATCGGCGAGATCCTGGACCTGCAGGCCAACGAGGACCTCGACGAGGGCATCGACCCGTTCAAGATCGGCGAACGCCTCGAGAGCCGCTACACGCAGCTGTGGGCGGCCCTCACGGAGACCGAGGTGTTCGACACCAACATCCCGTACCGGGTGTCCGAACGGGTGCGCGCGCTCAACGAGATGGGCTTCGACGTGGGCGAGCTCGACATGCTGACCACGCCCGACGGCACGGGGCTGCACATCCGGCCCAAGGTGGTCGACGCCGGCTTCCACTCGCGCCGCCTCATGCGCCTCACCGGCCTCGACGTGCAGGAGAACCAGGCACGACGGCTGCTCAACGATCTGGACGAGTACCGCGCCGTGCACCTCGAGATCTCGGACGACGAGGCGTTCGCCGCGCACGAATGGCTCACCTCGATCTTCGAGCCCACCATCCGTGCGGTGCCGCGCGAGCTGCGCGGCAAGCTGGAGCCGGCCCAGGTGTTTCACGAGGTGCTCGATCACCGCTGGTTCCTGGCCCAATCGGCGGCCGAGGACGTGCCGATGCCCGTGGCGACGGCCTCGTACGTGAAGAACGTGCTCCCGCTGCGTCCCGACGAGCGCGCCGTCCTGGGGCGCTCGCTCGCTGAGATGACCGCGGAGCTGCCCGCCCTCACCGACGAGTTCGGCACCACGTTCGAGCGGCGCGACCCCTTCGAGAACGACAACACCTACGCGTGGGGCGAGGTGCCCGTGCCCGACAACGCCGAGCCGCCCCAGGTCCAGCGGGTGTCGACCAAGGTGCCGGCACCGGAGCGCGAGCCGCTTTCTTCCGAGATCAAGGAGCGGGACCGGAAGGCCGGCGTCGCGTCCGCGGTCGCGGTCGAGTCCGCGATCGACCTCGAGTCCGCAGTCGAACCTGACGAGGAGTCGGAGGAGGAGTCGGACTCCGAGGAGTCGGGCTTCTAGGGACGATGCGCGCCGCGGGTCAGGCCCGGGCCGCCGCCTTCGACGCCTCGTAGAGCGCGATGGAGGCCGCCACGGAGGCGTTGAGGCTCTCCGTGCTCGCGGCGATCGGGATCGACACGATCTGGTCGCAGGTCTCGCGCACCAGGCGCGACAGCCCCTCGCCCTCGGCGCCCACCACGATCACGAGCGGCCCGTCGAGCAGGTTCGACTCGTGCAGGGCGACGTCGCCGTCGCCGGCCAGGCCGATCACGAAGAGGCCGGCCTTCTTGTAGTCCTCGAGGGCGCGGACCATGTTGGTGGCGCGTGCAACGGGGATGCGCGTGGCGGCGCCCGCGGACACCTTCCACGCGGCGACCGTCATGCCCGCGGCGCGGCGCTCGGGGATCAGCACGCCGGACGCGCCGAACGCGGCGGCCGAGCGCACGATCGCACCCAGGTTGCGCGGGTCCTGGATGCCGTCGAGCGCGATGATGCGCACCGGGGCCGGCGCCTCGAGCAGGTCCGCGGGGTGCGCATACTCGTACGGGGGCACCTCGATGGCGACGCCCTGATGCGAGGAGCCGTCCGCGAGCGTGTCGAGCGAGCTCTTGGGCACCTCGCGCACCTCGAGCCCGTGCTCGACCGCGAGCGACACGATCTCCGTGACCCGGTCATCGGCGTCGATGCGGTTGAACACGTGGAGGGTGTGCGCGGCGATGCCTCCGCGCAGCGCCTCGAGGACGCTGTTGCGGCCCACGATCAGCTCGAGGGAGCCCGAGGTGCGATCACGCGGGGTCGAGCGGGGACGCGACGCGGGCTTCTTGGCCTCGTCCCGCTCGACCCGCTGCTTGGCCTTGTACGCCTTGTGGTTGGGCCGGTCCTCGGCCTTGGGCGTGGGGCCCTTGCCCTCGAGCGCCTTGCGGCCGTGACCGCCCGTGCCCACGGATGCGCCCTTCTTGGAGCCCGCGTTGCGGGTCGCGCCCCTGCGCTTCGAGTTGCCGGCCATGGGTCAAGGGTAACGGCGCCGGGCGGGGTCAGCCGTCCGCCGTTGCTCCCCTGACAGTCCGCACGGAGTTGGAAGGGACGATGCGGCGTGTCGGGCGGATTCGGGCGCGTGGACCGGCGTGTCGCCCCCAACTCCGTGCGCAGTGTCAGAGAAGCAGGCGAGAGTGTCAGCCGTCCGCGGCGAGCGACCAGCGTGCGCCGTCCGCGCCGTCCTCGACCACGATGCCCGCGCCGGCCAGGCGGTCGCGGATCGCGTCGGCGGTGGCCCAGTCCTTGGCGGAGCGCGCGGCGGCACGAGCCTCGATGTCGGACTTCACCAGGAAGTCCAGCGCGCCCATGGCCGTGCTCGACGGGCCCGAGCCGCCCTCCGCCCACTCGGGCGCGGCCGGGTCCAGGCCCAGCACGTCGAGCATCGCGCGGGTGGCGAGGAGCGCGGCGGCGACCGCCTCATCGTCCCCCGCGGTGAGGGCCGCATTACCGGTGCGGACCATCTCGTGGATGACGGCGAGCGCGCGCGGGATCGCCAGGTCGTCGTCCATCGCCTCCACGAAGGCGGCGGGCAGCGCGGCGCCGCGCACCCGCTCCGCGGACACCGCTCCCACGCGCTCGGACGCCCGCGACACGAATCCCTGGAAGCGGCCCCACTGCGCGGACGCCTCGTCGAGGGTCGACGGCGAGTACTCGAGCATCGACCGGTAGTGCACGGCGGCGAGCGCGAGCCGCAGCGCGGCGGGCTCGTGCGCGGCGAGCACCTCGGAGACCAGCAGGCCGTTGCCCAGCGACTTCGACATCTTGGCGCCGGACTGGGTCACCCACGCGGAGTGCATCCACAGCCGCGCGAAGCCGTAGCCCGCGGCGCGCGACTGGGCCTGCTCGTTCTCGTGGTGCGGGAAGCGCAGGTCGAGCCCGCCCCCGTGGATGTCGAAGGAGTCGCCCAGGTAGCGCTGCGCCATCGCGGAGCACTCGATGTGCCACCCCGGGCGGCCCGGGCCCCACGGCGAGGACCACGAGGCGGTCTGCGGCTCGTCGGGCTTGCGCGCCTTCCACAGGGCGAAGTCGCGGGGGTCGCGCTTGTCGTCGGACGGCGCGTCGGGCGCCGGGGTGAGGTCCTCGAGCGCCTGCCGCGTGAGCGATCCGTACCCGTCGAACGAGCGCACGTCGAAGTACACGGAGCCGTTCCACTCGTAGGCGTGGCCCTTGTCGATGAGACGCGACACCAGCGCGATGATCTCCGGGATGTGGCCCGTGGCACGCGGCTCGGCGGCGGGGGGCTTCACCCCCACGGCGGCGTAGGCGGCCTGGAACGCGCGCTCGTAGCGCAGCGCCCACGCCCACCACTGGTCGCCCGCCTCGGCGGCCTTGGCGAGGGTCTTGTCGTCGATGTCCGTGACGTTGCGCACCAGGGTCACGCGATAGCCCGTGCGTTCGAGCCAGCGCTGCAGCACGTCGAAGGCGACGGCGCTGCGCAGATGACCCACGTGCGGCGCCCCCTGGACGGTGGGTCCGCACAGGTAGATGCCCACCTCGCCCGGGGTCAGCGGGACGAACTCGCGCTCGTCGCGCGTGGCGGTGTCGTACAGGCTGAGGGTCACGCGCCCAGGCTACCGGCAGTGCCTGGCGGGGGACGATGCGCCGGGCGGGTCAGGCGTCGACGGGCACGATCAGCGCGGAGGCGATGGCCGCGATGCCCTCACCGCGGCCCGTGAGGCCCAGGCCGTCGGTGGTGGTCCCGGCGACCGTGACGGGGGCGCCGGCGGCCGCCGACAGCGCGGCCTCGGCCTCCTCGCGGCGCGTCGCGAGCCGGGGGCGGTTGCCGATCACCTGGATCGCGACGTTGCCCACCTCGAATCCCGCGGCGCGCACCAGCCGCGCGGACTCCGCGAGCAGCGCGGTGCCGGCCGCTCCCGCCCACTCGGGGCGTGAGGTGCCGAAGTTCGAGCCCAGGTCACCCAGGCCGGCCGCGGACAGCAGCGCGTCGCAGGCGGCGTGCGCCGCGACGTCGGCGTCCGAGTGCCCCTCGAGCCCCCGCTCCCCCGGCCACGCGAGTCCGGCGAGCCGCAGCTCGCGGTCGCCGCCGAACGCGTGGACGTCCACGCCGATGCCGGTCCGGGGCAGGGTCATGCGTGCTCCTTCTCGAGCGCGGCGAGGTGCTCGGCGATCGCCAGGTCCGCACCGTGGGTGATCTTGAGTCCGTGAGCGTGGCCCTCGGTGGCCACCACCCGGTAGCCCAGGTTCCGGGCGAGCGTCGCATCGTCCGTGGCGTCGGCTCCGCCGCGGGCGTGGGCGTCGAGGATCACCGCGGCGCGGAAGGCCTGGGGCGTCTGCACGATGCGGAACGCGGCCCGGTCCACCGGCTCTCCCAGCGCGCCGTCGGGCGCGGGAGCGGCCACCAGTGTGTCCACCACGGGGACCACGGGGACGGCGCCGTCCGCGCCGGCCTCGACGGCGGCCGCCGCGGCGCGCATCGTCCCGGCGGGCTGGAAGGCGCGTGCCGCATCGTGCACCAGCACGATGTCCTGGGCCGCCAGGTCGAGCGCGGCGAGCCCGGCCGCCACGGAGCCCTGGCGCGTGGGCGCGCCCGCGACCACGGCGACGGGAAGGCCCGCCAGCACGGCCTCGAACTCGGAGACGTGGGTAGGCGGGGCCGTGACCACCATCCGGTCCGCGACCAGCGCCATGCGGCGCACGGCGTGCACCACCAACGGCTCACCCGCGACGACGACCAAAGCCTTGGGAAGGGTGGAACCCAGCCGGGTTCCGTATCCGGCGGCCGTGACCACGGCCGCGAGGGTCACGAGGCGAGGACCTCGTCGAGCCGCGCCTCCGCGACAACCTCCTCGCACTTCTCGGCGAGGGCGAGCTCGCTGACGAGGATCTGGCGCGCCTTGTGGAGCATGCGCTTCTCGCCGGCGCTGAGGCCCTTGTCGGTGTCGCGACGGGACAGGTCACGGACCACCTCGGCCACGCGGATCACGTCGCCCGAGGCGAGCTTCTCGACGTTGGCCTTGTAGCGGCGCGACCAGTTGGTGGGCTCCTCGATGTAGGGCTCACGGAGGACGCCGAACACCTTCAGCAGGCCCGCCTGGTCCACCACGTCGCGGACTCCCACCAGGTCGACGTTCTCCGCCGGAACCTCGATCGTCAGGTCACCCTGCGCTACCTTCAACTTGAGGTAGGTCTTCTCCTCGCCACGAATGATGCGCTTCTTGATGTCCTGGATCATGGCCGCCCCATGGTGGGGGTAGACGACTGTCTCGCCAACGACGAAGTTCATGGTGGAGTTATCCCCTTCTCGACGGAGTGCCATTCTATCATTTGCGGTTTGTGCAATAACATCCGCCCCCTCGAGGGGCGCGGGCCCTAGGTCCGGCCCCGTGCCGATGCGCCCCGGCGACGCCCCGGCAACGCCCCGACCGGTGGCCCACACGCACGGGAAGCCACTATCCTGCGAGAGACGTTCCCCGGAAAGGACCCGCCGTGAAGCTCCCCGCACGACTCGTCACCCTGGCCGCTGTCGCGGTGGTCGCCGCCGGCTGCAGCGCCATCAACCCGATCACCACGCAGGACCCGTACGACGCGTCGGACGGCATCAGCGTCGACATCGGCGACGTGCGGGGCATCAACCTGCTGGTGGTGACGGAGGCGGAGGGCTCCCCCGCCGTGCTGCTGGGTTCGCTGTACAACTCCTCCGCCGAGGACGTGCAGGTGGCCGCAAGCATCGACGGCGAGTCCATCGTGACCATCGACGTGGCCGCGGGCGCCACCGTGAAGCTGGGCGGCGAGGACGGCGAGCAGCACGTCACGGGCACCGCATCGGTGGCTCCGGGGCTGCTCCAAGACGTCATCCTGCAGACCGATGCCGCGGGCCAGGTGGTCACTGCCGTGCCCGTCATGGACGGCACGCTCCCGGAGTACGAGCCGGAGCTCCCGAGCGCGTAACCCGCGCCCGCCCCTGGCCCCTGGCCCCTGGCCCCTGGCCCCTGGCCCCTGGCTGACACTGCGCACGGAGCTGGCCGCGACACGCGGGCGCAGCCACCGCATCGTCCCGTCGGACCCGGCGCGCCGAAAGCAACTCCGTGCGCACTGTCAGGTGGCAGCGGCGGGCGAGACGCGCGTCAGCCGAAGCGACCCGAGATGTAGTCCTCCGTGGCCCGCTCCGACGGCGTCGAGAACATGACCGGCGTCTCGTTCATCTCGATGAGCTTGCCCGGCTTGCCGGTGCCCGCGATGTTGAAGAACGCCGTCTTGTCGGACACGCGGGCCGCCTGCTGCATGTTGTGCGTCACGATCACGATCGTGTAGTCGTTCTTGAGCTCTTGGATCAGGTCCTCGATCGCGAGCGTGGAGATCGGGTCCAGGGCGGAGCAGGGCTCGTCCATGAGGAGCACGTCGGGCTTGATGGCGATGGCGCGGGCGATGCACAGGCGCTGCTGCTGCCCGCCGGAGAGCGAGGAGCCCGGCTTGCCCAGGCGGTCCTTGACCTCTTCCCAGAGGTTCGCGCCGCGCAGCGAGGACTCGACCATGTCCTCGGCGTCGGAGCGCGAGATGCGGGTGTTGTTGAGCTTGACACCCGCCAGCACGTTCTCCGCGATCGACATCGTGGGGAACGGGTTGGGGCGCTGGAACACCATGCCCACGTGCCGGCGCACCGCCACCGGGTCCACGGCGGAGTCGTACAGGTTGACGCCGTCCATGAGCACCTCGCCCTCGACGCGGGCGCCGGGGATCACCTCGTGCATGCGGTTGAGCGTGCGCAGGAACGTCGACTTGCCGCAGCCGGACGGGCCGATGAACGCCGTGACCGACTTGGGCTCGATCGCGAGCGAGACGTCCTCGACCGCGAGGAAGCTGCTGTAGTAGACGTTGAGGTTGTTGACGTCGATGCGCTTGGCCACAGAGATTCCTTTACCGGCCGGACTTGGGAGAGAAGAAGCGGGAGATGAGGCGCGCGATGAGGTTGAGCGCCATGACGATGAGGATGAGGACCAGGGCGGCGGCCCACGCGCGATACTCGGTGATCTCACCCACGCAGGGGATCCCCGGGTCATTGCAGGGCTGCACGCCCTTGCGCCACTCGGACACGATGTAGACGGGCAGCGACATCATGCGCCCGTCGAACAGGTTGAGATTCATGGAGTCCGCGACGCCCACCGCGATGAGCAGCGGGGCGGTCTCGCCGATCACGCGGGCGATGGAAAGCGTGACGCCCGTGGTGATGCCCGCGATCGCCGTGCGCAGCACCACCTTGATGATGGTCAGCCACTTGGGCACGCCCAACGCGTACGAGGCCTCGCGCAGCTCGTTGGGCACCAGCCGCAGCATCTCCTCGGAGGAGCGCACCACCACGGGGATCATCAGGACGGACAGTGCCACGGCACCCACCATGCCGGTCTTGGTGCCGGGCCCCACGATCAGCGCGAACACGGCATAGGCGAACAGACCGGCGACGATCGACGGGATGCCGGTCATGACGTCCACGAAGAACGTGACCGCCCGCTGCAGCCAGCCCTTGCCGTACTCGACCAGGTAGATCGCGGTCAGCAGGCCGATCGGCACGGAGATGATGGTGGCGGCCAGTGTGATGAGGAGCGTGCCCCAGATCGCATGGATGATGCCGCCCTCGGGCATGCCGCCGAACACCCCGCGCATCGACTGCTGCAGGAAGTCCAGGTTGAAGTTGCTCTCACCGTTCGCATCCACGAAGAACCGGTCGAGGCCCCGCGTGACCACGGTCACCGAGAGCCAGATCAGCGGGATCACGGCCACCAGGAACGCGAGGTACACCAGCACCGTCATGCCGCTGTTCGCGAAGCGGCGGCGGGCGCTCAGCTGGCCCAGGGACGATGCGGTGGTCGACGTGGCGACGGGCGTCGAGGCGGCGGCCATCAGTTGGCTCCCGAGAATTCGGCGCGGCGCGAGACGATCCAGCGCGCCAGCATGTTGACCAACAACGTGATGACGAACAGCGCGAGGCCCAGCGCGATGAGCGCGGAGACGCCCTGCGTGTTGGCCTCGGGGAACTGGCCGGCGATGAAGGACGCGATGGTGTTGTGGCTGGACGCGTTGAACAGCCCGAAGGAGTACGAGAGCCCGACGGACAGGATCATGTAGACCGCCATGGTCTCGCCGAGCGCTCGACCCAACCCGAGCATCGTCGCCCCGATCATGCCGGAGCGCCCGAACGGGAACACCGCCATGCGGACCATCTCCCACCGGGTGGCGCCCATCGCGAGCGCCGCCTCCTCGTGGAGCTTGGGCGTCTGGAGGAACACCTCGCGGGTGACCGCGGTGATGATCGGGATGATCATGATGGCAAGCACGATGCCTGCGGACATCGCCACGCGGCCCGTGGAGGAGATGGTGCCGTCCTCAGCGGGCGCGAACAGCGGGATCCATCCCAGGTAGGTGCTGATCCACTCGTAGATGGGCTGCAGGACCGGGATCACCACGATCGCGCCCCAAAGGCCGTAGACCACGGACGGGATGGCCGCCAGCAGGTCGATCAGATACCCGAGCCCCTGCGCGAGCTTGCGCGGCGCATAGTGCGAGATGAAGAGCGCGATGCCCACGGACAGTGGCGTGGCGATGAGCAGCGCGACGGTCGAGATGAGCACGGTGCCGAACACCAGGTAGCCCGCGAGTTCGATGAGGCTCTGGCCGTCCTCGGGCTTGATCCAGGAGACCTTGGCGGCGAGCTCGCCCGAGGTGTCCGTGAGCGCCGGCCACGCCTCGACCAGCAGGAATGTGGCGACCGCCGCGAGCGTCGCAAGGATGAGGCTCGCCGCCGTGGTCGACAGTCCGAAGAAGATCTTGTTGGCCGCCCGCTCGGTGTGCGCGGTCAGCGGTGTCGCGTCCGCTGTCACGGCCGGGTGCTTCTGAGTGGTGGTCACGCTCGATCTCCGTGAGAGTGCGGACAGGCAGGAGTGGACTGCGAACAGACGGGTGGTGGACTCATCCTCGCGGACGAGCCCACCACCAGTCCAATCCAGCGGATGCTAGGCCGCGGCGACCTCATCGAGGATCGCGGTGATCTTCGCGGAGAGGTCCGCGGAGATGGGCGAGGAGCCCGCGGCGGACGACGCCTGCTGCTGGCCCTCGGCCGAGGCCACGTACTTCTCGAAGCCGATCACGAGCGCGCGCTCGGCCTCGTCGTCGTACTGGTGGCAGACGATGTGGTACGAGACCAGCACCAGCGGGTAGGCGCCCGACTCGGTGGTGGTGCGGTCGATCTCGTAGGCCAGGTCGGACTCACCGTTCGCGGACTCCGAGAGCGGCGAGGCGTCCACGACCTTGGCAGCGGCCTCGGCCGAGAACGGCACGTACTCCTCGCCGACCTTGATCGCGACGGTGCCCAGCGTGCCGGCGCGCGAGGCGTCGGCGTAGCCGATGGTGCCCTGGTTGTCGGTGACGATCTGGACCAGCGCGGAGGTGCCCTGACCGGACTCGCCCGCGGCACCCTCCCAGTCGCCGGACGCCTCGTGGCCCCAGTTGTCGGACGCCTTCTCGAGGTAGTCGGTGAAGTTCTTGGTGGTGCCCGACTCGTCGGCGCGGTGGACGATGGTGATCGCGAGGTCCGGCAGCGTGACGCCCTCGTTCTGCGTCGCGATCGCCTCGTCGTTCCAGGTGGTGATGACGCCGTTGAAGATGTCCGACAGCGTGGTGGGGTCGAGGTTGAGCGACGTCACGCCATCGAGGTTGAAGATCACGGCGATGGGCGAGATGTACATCGGGAGGTGCAGGGCGCCCTGGTCCCCGTCGCAGCGGGTGACGGCGAGCGCGTACTCCTCGTCATCCATGAGCGAGTCGGAGCCGGCGAACGAGGTGGCGCCGTCGAGGAACTGGGTGCGGCCACCGCCCGAGCCCACCGGGTCGTAGTTGACGGTGACGTCGGGGTAGGCGGTCTGGAAGCCGGCGCGCCAGGCCTCCATGGCGGACTCCTGCGACGAGGCGCCTGCGCCGTTGAGCGAGCCCGAGAGCTCCATCATGGCGTCGCCGGTGTCGGAGGCCGACGGGGCGGCCGACGAGGGCGTCTCCTCGTTGGACGCCGTGCAGGCGGCGAGTGCGAGCGACAGCGCGGTCGCGGTCAGGACTGCGCCGGTACGGGTGACAAGCTTCACGTTCGATTTCCTCACGTTCATGGGGAGCCGGCTCGAAGCCGGGCTGGTGACCCGGCGCGATGCCGGATACCCCTCACGGTAGGCACGCCAGGTAACGGCTCGACCCTGGATTTCTGAACTCAGGGTGAACATCGGGTGAACCCGCCCCCCGCCGCTCCCCGTGCACCCCCTGACACTGCGCACGGTTTCAGATCCGACACGCGGGTAAGACGGGCCGATGCGGGGGTTCAGACCCGCGTGTCGCCGCCAACTCCGTGCGGAGTGTCAGGGAGAGAGAGAGGGGGTGGGTCAGCCTTCGAAGGTGTAGCCCACGCCTCGCACGGTCTGGATCAGCACCGGGTCGCTCGGATCGGCCTCGACCCGGCTGCGGATGCGCTTGATGTGGACGTCGAGAGTCTTGGTGTCGCCGAAGTAGTCCGAGCCCCACACGCGGTCGATGATGACCTGGCGCGGCAGCACGCGGCCGGCGTTCTGGGCGAGCAGGTGCAGCAGCGCGAACTCCTTGGGCGGGAGCGACTGCGTCTCGCCGTCCCGCGTCATCTGGAGGCGTTCCGGGTCGAGCATGATGCCCGCGACGGTGAGCCGCTCCGGCTCGTCGACCACGTCCCGCTGGCCGGCCGCGTAACGCCGCAGCACCGATCGGATGCGCGCCACCAGCTCGCGCCCCGAGTACGGCTTGGTCACGTAGTCGTCCGCGCCCAGCTCGAGGCCGATGATGCGGTCCACCGGGTCGTCCTTCGCCGTCACCATGATGACCGGCACGTCGGAGCGAGCGCGCACCGCGCGGAACACCTCCGGACCGGACATGCCGGGCAGCATGAGGTCCAGCAGGATGAGGTCCGCGCCGTCGCGCACGAACGCCTCGACGCCCGCGGTGCCGGTGGCCGCCAGCTCCACCGCGAAGCCCTCGCGCTCGAGCAGGAACTGCAGCGAGTCGCGGTAGGACTCCTCGTCCTCGACCACGAGGATCCTCGCCTCGGTCATGACTCCTCCTGGTGGACGGACAACTTGAAGGTGAACGTCGAGCCCACGCCGGGCTCCGACCACAGGGACACGGAGCCCGAGTGCTGGTGGGCGATGTGCTTGACGATGCTGAGGCCCAGGCCGGTGCCGCCGGTGTCGCGGGCGCGGGCCGGGTCCGCGCGGTAGAAGCGCTCGAAGATGCGCTCCTGGTCCTTGGGCTCGATGCCGATGCCGCGATCGACCACGGTGACGGACGCGACCCCGTCGCGTGCCCCCACGGCCACGGCCACCTCGGAGCGCTCGTCCGAGTACTGCACCGCGTTGTCGATGAGGTTGCGCAGCGCCATCACCAGCAGGTCCCGATCCCCCAGCACCGTGGGACGGGCCTTGATGTCGGTGACGATCCGGATCTGACGCGCGTCCGCGCCCAGCCGGGCCGCCTCGACGGCCTCGTGGACCACGCCGTCGAGCTGCAGGTCCTCGTGCTCGACCACGGAGCCCGCGCCCTGGAGCCGGGAGATCTCGATGATCTCCTGGATGAGCTTGGTGAGGCGCCGCGACTCCTTACGCATCTTCTTGGCGAACTTCCGGACCATCTCCGGGTCGTCGGCGCCCTCCTCGATGGTCTCCGCGAGCAGGCTCAGCGCGCCGATCGGGGTCTTGAGCTCGTGCGAGACGTTGACCGCGAAGTCGCGCCGCGACTGCTCGGCGGCGCGCATGTCCGTGTTGTCGTTCGCGAGCGCCAGGCACAGGTCCTCGTCCAGCGGCACCACGCGCACGTGCACGAACCGGGGTGTCGACAGCACGCCGCGCTGGACGGCGATCTCCGCCTCGACGGGCTCTTCGCGACGCCAGGCCTCCTCGGCCAGGTCCGCCACGTCGCCGTTGAGGGCGCCGTCGACGCGCGCGACCCCGAGCGCTCCCGCCGCGTTGTTGCTGAACGCGCTGCGCCGGTCGCGACGGATGATGACCGCGCCGGCCTGCAGCACGGACATCAGCTGGCGGGTGCGGTGCGGCACCAGGGTCGCGGCGATGGCCGCGCGCTTGCGCCGCAGGTGCACCACGGACGCGGTGACGATGGCCCCGACGGAGGCGCCAAGGATCGCGGCGACCCACACCTCCGGACTCATGGGCACACAGTAACCACGGCCCGGAGCGTTCACCCAATGTTCACGGGTGGCACCGATTGTTCATCGGTTCCGGGCGGCACCTCGCGCATCGGCGCCCGGACCGATGCCAGACTAGGAGCGCACATCCTGAAGGAGAGCCATGCGCACCCTGTTCAACGCCGAGATGGCGGACCTGGCGGACGACCTGATCGCGATGGCGCGTCACGTCGACGCCGCGATCAACAAGACCTCGACGGCCATCCTCACCGGGGATCTGGACCTCGCCCAATCGGTGATCGCCGACGACGAGAAGCTCGACGAGCTCGAGGACCAGGTCGACGAGCGCTGCGTCCTGCTCATCGCTCAGCAGCAGCCCGTGGGACTCGACCTGCGCACCATCATCGCCTCGCTGCGGATCTCCGCATCGCTGGAGCGCATGGGCGACCTCGCCGAGCACATCTCCAAGGACGTGCGCCGCGCCTACCCCGCGTCCGCCATCCCCGACTCGCACCGCGAGCTCATCGAGGGCATGTGCGCGGCCGCCACGGAGGCCGCCGGCGAGGTGGTGAAGCTGCTCGAGACGCGCGACCTCAACATCGCCGCGGCGATCGTCGAGGATGACGACGCGCTCGACGATCTCCACGAGGCCGCCTACAAGGCGCTCACCGCGGACGGCTACCACGGCACCCCGCAGGAGACGCTCGACATCGCGCTGCTCGCCCGCTACTTCGAGCGTTTCGGCGACCACGCGGTGGGCATCTCTCGCCGCATCGTCTACCTGGTCACGGGCGACCACTCGGGCAACCGCGCCAAGATCTGACGTACCCGGGCGCGAGAGAGGCCCCCGACCATCGCGGTCGGGGGCCTCTCCCGTGCCCGGACGATGCGCGCCCGGGCGGGCCGCGCATCGTCCCGGAGGCTACTTCTTGCCCTGGTTCGCGACGGCCTGGATGGCGGCCGCGGCGGCGTCCGGGTCGAGGTAGGTGCCGCCCGGGTTGGTGGGCTTGAGGGTCTCCTCGTCGAGGTGGTAGACCAGCGGGATGCCCGTGGGGACGTTGACCCCCACGATGTCGTCGTCGCCCACGCCGTCGAGGTACTTGATGATGGCGCGCAGCGAGTTGCCGTGGGCGGCCACCATCGTGGTCTTGCCGGCCTTGAGGTCCGGCACGATCGCGGACTCCCAGTACGGCAGGGCGCGCTCGAGCACGTCCTTGAGGCACTCCGTCTTGGGGATGGGCTCGCCGGCGTAGCGGACGTCGCCCTCCTGCGTGTACGGGTTGTCGTCGGAGAT
>NZ_JAHEBP010000113.1 GCF_024642165.1 Demequina sp. | reverse complement strand
GGGCCACCAGCGCCGCGGGGCCCAGCGCCGCGGCCTCGAGCTCCAGCCGCCCGCCCTGCGCCATGCCGCCGTACCAGTCGAGCCCGCCGGCCTCGAACGGAGCGAGGCCCGCGATCGACACCGCGGCCCGAACGCGACCGCCCAGCGACGCCGCGCACGCGAGAGCGTGCGGACCGCCGCCCGAGTGACCCACGACGGCGAACCGCTCCACGCCCAGCTCGTCCGCGACGGCGGCGACATCCTCCGCGACGTCGGCTACGCATCGTCCCTCCTGGCGCGTGGACCCGCCATATCCCGGACGGTCCAGCGCGACCCAGCGGATGCCGCGGTCGGTGGCGGGCTTCATCAGCGGGCCCGGCGGCTGGCCGATGTTGGGCGTGCCGTGATGCCAGAACAGGACCAGAGGGGCGTCGCGCGGGCCGTCCTCGTACCAATGGACGATGCGGCCGTCGGGCCGGGTGAGATCGCCGTCGCGGGCCATGCACCGAGGGTAACCGCGAGCCTTGGCAGGACGCACCCAACGCTACGGCGAGAGGATGCGTTCTAGGGGCTGAGGTGGGGAGGTCCGATGGCCGGGTGGGGAGACACGCTGGGGACGCTGATGCGTGAGCGCGGCGGCGCGCTGTTCGCCTATGCGTATGTGCTGACCGGCGATCCTGACGCGGCGGAGGACCTGGTCCAGGAGGCCCTGGTGCGCGTGTTCAAGCGGGGGCGCGCGGTGATGACGCTCGACGCTTCGCACGCCTACGTCAAGCGGGCGATCCAGACCGCCTTCATCGACACCCACCGGCGCGCGACCGCCCGCCCCCAGCGTGACAACCGCGACGCGGAGAGCGTCGCACCCGACCCGACCCGTGCATCGTCCCTCCACCAGGCGCTCGTGGAAGCGGTCCTATCCCTGCCCCCGCGCGAGCGGACGTGCGTGGTGATGCGGTACTTCGACGGCCTCAGCTCCGTGGCGATCGCGCAGGAGTTGGGCATCGCACCGGGGGCGGTGCGGCGCTATCTGCACGACGCGATCGCCACGCTCCAGCGCACGCACGGCGACTTCGGGCTGGATCCGGCGGACGCGGCGGAGGGCGGGGTCGAACATCACGCATTGGTCACCACGAAGGGAGGCCGGCGGTGAACGCGCTCGAGCAGGCGATGGAGCACCAGGCACGTACCGGGGTCAAGCTGTACGAGCAGCGGGCCGATGCGATGGTCGGGCCCGCGGTGACACGGGTGCGGCGCGCCCGGACGATGCGCGGCGTGGGTCTCGCGGCCGGCGCGGCGGCGGTGCTGGTGGTGGCGCTCGTGGGGGTTCTGACCGTCGGCGGTGGTGGGCGGATCGCCCCCGCGGCGCCGGAGCCGATGCCGGTGGCCGTGCCCCAACCATCGGCCGTCTATCCGCTCCTGAGCGCACAGGTCGAGGAGCGCACCTGGTACTACCAGGACGAGCGCGCGGAGCGGGGACTGCACTGCAGCCTGTGGTCGGTGTTGAATTCGAACTACAAGCTGATTTCCGGTACCACGTCGAGGCGTCTCGCGTCGTGCGAGACGTTGTGGCTCGACCAAGGCCGGATGGTGACAGGCACCGTGGTCTCGAGCGACCAGCTCACGTTCGCCTGGACGATGACCAACCTGCGCTCGGAGCCGATCACCGTGGACGTCGCGTCGGCGACGCTGGCGATCGAGCTCGACCCCGATGCAGTTCCCGGCGTCACGTTTCGGGACGTCGCGCAAGGCGACGACTATCTGGTCGGTCCCACCTTCTGGAAGACCGATACGTCCCGCCTCGCGGTCGTCGCGGTCACGCCGGAATGGGTGGAGCTCGCGCCGGGGACTTCCCTCACGGGATCGGCGCAGGTGCCGCCCTCCCTGAGCGTGAACGACTCCGCGGCGGCTCGTGAGGGCGCACTCGTGTCGCTGACCGTGCGACTGGCGTACAACTATGCGAACTCGGTCATCGCCTACGAGCAGGACGACGAGACGGTGCTCCTGCTTGAGGTGCCGCTGAGCCAGGAGGGCTGAGCGCCGCCAAAGTCCCGCCCAGGGTCACCTGCGGGCCGCGACGGCCGGCGATGGCGCCAGGCCCGCGCGCCCTGAGACAATCAGGAGAGCACGGCAGGGAGGCCGGAATGCGCGGATGGGAACGCACCCTCAGCGCACTGATGCGTGCCCACGGCCGCGAGCTCTACGCCTACGCCTTCGCGCTCACCGGCCACGCGGGGTCCGCGGACGTGATCTTGGAGGATGCGCTGGTGAGCGTGCTCCAAGGCGCGCGAGTCCGATCCCTCGAGGGTGCGCGAGGCTCCGTGCTGCGCTCGATGCGGCATGCGCTCGCCCACAACAAGCATCGTGCCCCTCCCGGAGCGGGCGCGGGACCCGCGCTCGACGAGATCGCTCAGGCGCCGGAGCTCGACGTCGCCGTCGCCGCCTCCGCCATGCACCGGAACGTCGCGGCCGCGCGCGCGTACGTCGAGGCGCACCCGATGCGCGAGGACCCGGACCCGGTGGACGGGCTCATGCACGGGTTCTCCGCGCTGCCGGCGGCCGAGCGCGTCTGCGTGGTGATGCGCTACCTCGACGGCCTCGACGCGGAGTCGATCGGAGCGGAGGTGGGCCTCGACGCGGATGTGGTGCGGGCCCGCCTGGTCCACGCGGTCGAGACCTTGGAGGACTGGGGCTTCGGGCAGTCGCTCGACGCCGAGGACGCCGCCTGGGGCGGCAGCGAGTTCGTCGACGTCACCGGACGGCGACCATGACCTCGCTCCTCGAGGCCGGGCTCCGGCGCAGCGTCGAACGAGGCGAGACCACCGCCTCCGAGAGGGTCGATGCGGTCGCGCTCGCGACGCACGTGCGGCTCGCACGGGTGGCGACCTGGCGCCTTCGTGCGGGCGCCGTGGCGTCGTTGGTCGCGGCGTTCGTCATTCTCTTCGGGGTGGCTGGTTGGCGGACGGGCAGCGCCGATGCGGAGATCGCGGCCCGTGCGAACGCCCAGATCGACAAGGGGGAACCCCTGGTGCCCGTGGTCTCCCCGGTGCGGGCGAGCACCCTGATCGCCACCATGACCCCGCGCACCCGCGGCGAAGCGGTGGAGCAGCCGGCCCAGGAGGCGTTGCTGTGCGGTCTGATCGGGATCGACGAGCCGGCGCCTTCCACCTGCGCGGCGACCTGGGTTGCCGGAGAGCAGTTGCTCGATGGCTCGGCGACCGTGGTCGACGTGGGCGCGGACGGCTCCGCGACCATCGACTGGGAGATCGGCAACGTCTCGTCATCGGGGACGCGAATCGACCTCGCGACCGTTTCGGTGGTTCTCTTGACCGAGCCGGACGGCATCGCGCCGGTCGCCCCCGAGGTCGATGGCGACGGTGCCTCCGGCACCTCGCTGTGGCTCTCCGACACCACGCGCGCACTGGCGCCCGCGAGCGCAGCACTGGGCTGGACCTTGTGGCCGGGCGCCAGCGCGTACGGGTACGCCAGACTGCCCGCCGGCTCGGTCGCGCGCGGCGAGACGGTCGAGGTGACTCTGCAGGCCCGGCTCGCGTCACCATCCCCCGGCGGCTCCTCCGTGGCGATCGAGGTGGCGGGGACGGCCGCGGCGCGCTCCGCCACCGTCGAGCAGATCCTCGCCGGTGCCTCTCCCCGGCAGATCGGTGAGACGGCTGAGGGGAGGCTCGCTGCGCTGGTGTGCGAGCCACCCGACCCCGACGGCCTGCTCGGCGAAGTCGACACCATCGCGGTTCCCGGCTGGACCTCGACGCCCGATTGCTCCGCCCTGTGGCTCGCACCCTCGGAGGCGCCGCTCCAGCTCCATTCGCTGACCTCAACGGCGGACCGCTCGCCGTACACGCGCGAGGTCCGCTGGCGTGCGCGCAACGTCACAGCGGAGCCGCTCGCCGTCGACACGGACGGCGGGTTCGTGGTGCTCGAGCTGGAGCCGGCGGAGAACCTGCTGGCGGAGCGCAACTGGGAGACGGTGACACCGAGGCTCGCCCGCATCGGAGCGCTGTGGACCAGCGGGACCACCCGCGCCGCGTCGCTGCGCGGCAACGGCGACACCGCGCTCCTCCAGCCCGGGGAGGAGGTCACCGGTGAAGGGATGTTCACGGTCACGCGGTCGGGCGAGTTCCCGGAGGCCGTTGTCTCACCCTGGGGGTACCAGCTAGGGGCGTCCCGTGTCAGCCTGATGGTGCTGATGCGCCTCCCGGGTGACGACGGCCGCGTGCTGCTCCTCGAGCTCCCCGCAGGCTGACGTCAGCGGGGCGAGTTGAGCTCCGAGCGGTGCTCGCGCCACGGCGGCAGGTACCGGTCCATCAGCGCGTAGAAGCCAGGCCCGTGGTTGGACTCCAGCAGGTGCGCGAGTTCGTGCACCACCACGTACTCGACCAGGTGGTACGGCTGCCGGGCGAGTTCGACGCTGAATGTCACCGACTTCTTGGACGAGTTGCAGCTGCCCCACCGCGAATGCATGATCCGCAGCCGCCAATCCGGGTACGCCACTCCCATGCGAGGAACCCACTCGTCGAGCAGCTGCGCCACCACCGGTCGCAGCTCCCGCCGCAGCGCGTCCGCCGCGGGCCCCGGCGACAGCGGGACCGGCCGCGCGAGCGCCTCGGCCTGCTTGGCCGCGATCCACTCCGACTTGGAGCGCACCCACGAGTCGATGTCCCGCTGCGCCATCCGGTGCGGCGCGCTCACCCGCACCTCGCCGGTGCCGGCGCGGACCACCATGCGCACGTTCTTCATGCGCTTACGGGTCAGCGTGTACTCGGGCATGGAGGACGGCATGGAGAGAGGCTACGCGCGCGCACCGACATCGGGATCCGACATCGGGATCCGACATCGGGATCCGGCATCGCTCAGGCCGGGCAGTAGTCGAAGAACGCCGTCGCGTAGCCGGCCGCCGCGAGCCCGTCGATGAGCGCCTGGCCCTGCTCCTCGAAGTCCGGGGCAGCGAACCACGTCGCATCGTCCCCCACGACCCGATAGTCCTCATTGATGTAGCCCTGCTCGCAGGCATCGCGGCGCAGCTCGGTGTCCGCGGCCCAGTCGACCGGCAGCCCGATGGGGATGTCGGCGCCGGCGACCGCGCACGTCACGCCGTCGAGCGATCCCTCGCACGGGAATCCCGCTGCGTCGAAGGCCTCGATGAGGTTCTCGTCGGTGACGGTCACGAGCGGCGACGGCGCGTCCGACGATTCGACGGGCTCCGGGGTGACGGTCGAGTCGGGCGAGGCGGTCGGGGTGCCCGTCGCCGATGCGCTCACCTCTGGCACCGCCGATGCGACGGCCGCGGGCGTGGGTGTGCCGCCGTCCAGGTCGCTCGCGCCCGAGCACCCGGCGAGCACCAGGGCGCAGACGGCGGCCCCAGCCAGCGCCCGCATCGTCACACCACCCGGTGCATCCAGCCGTGCGGGTCCTCCGCGCGCCCGTACTGGATGTCGGTGAGGCCCGCCAGCATCTCGGCGGCGACGGACTCACCCTCGGGACCCTGCACCGCCAGGTCGAAGTCGTCGGACACCAGCCGCGCGATGGGCGTGACCACCGCGGCCGTGCCGCAGGCGAACACCTCCACGATCTCTCCGGACTCGACGCCCGCGAGGATCTCCGCGAGCGGGATGTCGCGTTCCTGGACGCTGCGCCCGGAGTCCCGCAGCAGGGTCAGGATCGAGTCGCGGGTGACGCCGGGAAGGATGGTGCCGGTGAGCCGGGGGGTGACCACCGAGCCGTCGGCGCGCACCACCACCACGTTCATGCCGCCCAGCTCCTCGATGAACTTGTTCTTCTTCGCATCGAGGAACAGCACCTGCTGGCACCCGTGGGCCTTGGCCTCGGCCTGCGGCGCCATCGACGCCGCGTAGTTGCCGGCCGTCTTGGCCTCGCCCGTGCCGCCCGCGATGGCGCGGTGGTAGCTGCGCGAGACCCAGATCGACACGCCCGCGTCACCGCCGGACATGTAGGCCCCCACGGGCGACGCGGTGACCAGGAACTCGACCTCGTTCGCGGGCTGAACCAGCAGGCTCGCCTCGGTCGCGATCATCACCGGCCGCAGGTACAGGCTCGCGCCCGGCTCCTCCGGCACCCACGCCTGATCCGCGGTGACGAGCGACTCGAGCGCGGCGATGAAGTCGCCCTCATCCAGCTCTGGGAGCGCCATGCGGCGGGCCGAATCGGCCATGCGCGCGGCGTTCGCCTCGGGACGGAACAGCCACACCGAGCCGTCCTCGTGCCGGTAGGCCTTGAGCCCCTCGAACACCTGCTGGGCGTAGTGGAGCACGGCGGCGCCGGGGTGTAACGCGAGCGGGGCCAACGGGACGATGCGCCGGTCGCGCCAGCCCTCGCCGTCGCGCCAGCTGACGCGCGCCATGTGATCGGTGAACACCTTGCCGAACACGGGCGCCTCCATCAGCGCCGCGCGGTCCTCGTCGGCCACGGCGCGGCGGTTCGGGATCACGGTGAACGATGCGAGCGGTGCGGACGTCTCCATGCGTCGAGCCTAGCCCCGGGTTGCGTCCGCGTCGGGCGGCTCGACGGCCCGCAGGCGAGCCGCAATCTCGGCGACGTCGGCGAGGCTCCCATCAGCGATCCCCATGGTCAGATCGAAGAGATCCTTGTTGTCGAGCGTCGATGTCGCTCCGTTGATCTCGAGGAACACGAGCGCGGCTATCGCCGCCAGGCGCTTGTTGCCGTCGACCAGAGCGTGGTTGGCGCACACCGAATGCATGAGCGCTGCGG
>NZ_JAHEBP010000020.1 GCF_024642165.1 Demequina sp. | reverse complement strand
TTGGTGACGTACTGGCCCGAGCCCACCGCGAACCGCGTGAGGTGGTTGTAACTGGTCATGAGCGAGTTGCCGTTGACGAACCCGTGGTCGACCATCACCTGGTTGCCGAACCCGCCCATGGACATCGCCCACTGCACCCGTCCCTCGCGTGCCGCGTAGATCGCGGTGCCGCAGTAGGCGCGGAAGTCGGTGCCCGCGTGCAGTCGCCAGTAGTGCAGCACCGGGTGGTAACGCATGCCGTAGGTGGAGGTGATGTACGGCACGGCAGTGGGGTAGCCCAGGACGCCCTTCGAGATGGCGGCGCTCCCGCCTCCCGATCCGGAGCCGGAGCCGGAGCTCGACTGTCCGGCGGCAGCCGCGGCGGCGGCCTCCTTGCGGCGGCGCTCCTCCTCGGCCTTGCGCCGCGCCTCCTCCTCGGCGAGCTTCTTCTTGACCAGCGCCTTGATCTGATCGCGCACGGCCTGCTGCTTGGAGGCGATCGCGCGCTGCTTGGCGATCTCCTCCACGCGCTGGGCCTCGAGCTCCGCCTCGATGGCCTTCTGCTCGGCATAGATCGCGTCGAGCGCCTTCTTCTTCTCCGCGGCCGCGGCCTGCAGCTTCTTGGTCTCCTCGACCAGGCGGTCGGCCTCCGCCTTGAGCTCGACGATGTACTCGCGGACGGCCTCTTGGCGAGCGCCGCGGTTGCGGTTGATCGCCGCGATCTCCTCCACGTCCGCGAGCGCGTTGGACTGCACGCGCGCGGCGTTGTGCTCGGCTGCGAACTTGTCGACGAACTCCTGGGAGGTGGTGGCGCCGAACACCAGGCTCAGCGCCTCGTCGTCTCCCACGCCCTGGTACTGGGCGCGCGCCAGGGCCGCCACGATGTCCTCGAGCTCGAGGATGCGGGCCTCGTCGGCGGCGATCTGGTCGGAGATGGCCTTGTCCTGGGCCTCCGCGGCGGCCAATTTGTCCGCGACAAGCTGCTGCTGGACCAGCGCCTCGTCCACCTTCTCGTTCGCCGCGTCAAGCTCCGCCTGTGCGGGCGGCAGCTTCGCCTCGGTCTCCTTGAGACGGCGCGCAGCCTCGATGATGGCGGCGCTGGTGTCCTCCATCGCGGCCTCGAGGTCCTCGATGTCCTTCTGGTACTGCTCCTGGGCCTTCCTTGCGGCGTCGATGTCGTCGTCGTAGCTCGACGCGGCCTGGAGCCCGCCCTGCGCTCCCGCGCCGGACAGCACCGTGCCGGAGACGAGCGCCAGGGCGAAGACGGCCGCGGCGATCACGAAGACGGAGCGGTACTTGATCATGCGCGCGTGTACCTCCCGAGGGTGACCAGGGAGGCGATGGCAGCGAGGCCCACCGCGATCACGAGCAGCCACGGTGCGACGGTCCAGACGTCGGCCGCGCCGATGTACCGCACCCACGTGACGGAGCCCTTGAGCCAGTCCTCGATGAGGTAGCGCACGCCGAAGTACAGGCCGCCCACCGCGAGCGCCGCGCCGGCCGTGGCCGCGACCGCGCCCTCGAGCATGAAGGGCATCTGGATCAGCGAGCGGGACGAGCCCACCATGCGCATGATCTGGGTCTCGCGTCGGCGGCTGAGCGCGCTGAGCCGGATGGTGGTGGTGATGAGCAGCATCGCCGCCATCAGCATGACCGCGGCGAGCGCGGCCGCCACCACGGTCGCGGCGTTGAGGAAGCGGAACAACTCGGAGAAGATCTCGCGCTGGTCGCGGACCACGTCGACTCCCGGCAGGCCCTCGGTCGCGTCGGCGACCACCTGGTACTGCTCCGGGTCCGCGAGCTTGACGCGGAAGCTGGGCTGCATCTGATCGGGAGTGAGCGAGGACCAGATCCCGTCGGAGTCGTTCGCCACGAACTTCTCGTAGGCCTGCTCGCGGGACTCGTAGTAGACCTCGTCGACCATCCCCTGCAGCGAGCCCTGCTCGAGCACGCCGCGGATCGCGTCCTCCTGCTCGAGCGTCACCGCGCCCTCGACGCACTGCTCGTTGCGGGAGTTCTCCGGGCACAGGAAGATCGAGATCTCTACCTTGCCGTACCAGTCGTCCTTCAGCTGGTTGATCTGCATCTGGGTGAGCGCCGCGGCGCCCACGAACATCAGGGAGACGAACGTCACCAGCACCACGGACAGCGCCATCGTGCCGTTGCGCCTCAGCCCGTGGAAGACCTCGCCCAGGATGAACTGGAGCCTCATACGCGCTCCAGCCCGTACACGCCGCGATCCTGGTCACGCACCAACTGGCCGCCGCGGAGCTCGATGACGCGCTTGCGCATCTGGTCCACGATCTCGTCATCGTGGGTGGCCATCAGCACCGTGGTGCCCGTGCGGTTGATGCGGTCCAGCAGGCGCATGATGCCCACCGACGTGCCGGGGTCGAGGTTGCCCGTGGGCTCGTCGCACAACAGGATGGGCGGGTGGTTGACGAACGCGCGCGCGATGGCCACGCGCTGCTGCTCGCCGCCCGACAGCTCGTGCGGCATGCGCCGCTCCTTGCCGGACAGTCCCACCAGCTCGAGCATCTCGGGCACGGTCGACTGGATGTGATGCCGGCTCTTGCCGATCACCTGCAGGGCGAACGCCACGTTCTGATAGACGGTCTTGTTGGGCAGCAGGCGGAAGTCCTGGAACACGGCGCCGATCTCGCGGCGCAGGTGCGGCACGCGCCAGGCGGAGAGCTTGCTGAGCTGGCGACCCGCGACGTAGACCTCGCCGCCGGTGGGGCGCTCCTCGCGGACGATCAGCTTGAGGAACGTCGACTTGCCGGATCCGGACGAGCCGACGAGGAACACGAAGTCCCCGCGCTCCACCTCAACGGACACGCCATCGAGAGCGGGGCGGGCGCCTCGCTTATAGACCTTGGTGACATTGTCGAGTCGGATCATGTGTTGTCACGGCGAAGGGGGTTGGACCCACGCCACCTCAGCATCCTAGGAAGCAGCCGCGGGCGGCCCCGGGAGGCGCGCCGCTCGGCTGTGACCGGTTGGGCACATGTCGATTATCGGCAGATCCCCGAGCAGACATAAGGCCCTCGGGCGTGAGTTTCCCCACACGCCCGGCGGGCCCCGCTCACGCGACGGCTACGCGGCGCCCCCGCGGCGCCAGCGGATGCCCGCGTCGATGAACGCGTCGATGTCGCCGTCGAAGACCGCGCTCGGGTTCCCCGACTCGTGCTCCGTGCGCAGGTCCTTGACCATCTGGTACGGCTGCAGCACGTAGGAGCGCATCTGATCGCCCCAGCTCGCCTTGATGTCGCCGGCGAGCTCCTTCTTCTGGGCCGCCTCCTCCTCCTTCTTAAGCAGGAGCAGGCGCGACTGGAGCACGCGCATCGCGGCGGCGCGGTTCTGGATCTGCGACTTCTCGTCCTGCATCGACACCACGATCCCGGAGGGCAGGTGGGTGATCCGCACCGCGGAGTCCGTGGTGTTGACGGACTGGCCGCCCGGGCCCGAGGACCGGAACACGTCCACCTTGATGTCCCCCTCCGGCACGTCGATGTGGTCCGTCGACTCGATGAGCGGGATCACCTCGACCGCGGCGAAGCTGGTCTGGCGGCGGCCCTGGTTATCGAACGGGCTGATGCGGACCAGCCGATGGGTGCCCGCCTCGACGCTCAGGGTCCCGAACGCGTACGGCGCGCTGACCTCGAAGGTCGCGGACTTAAGGCCGGCCTCCTCCGCGTAGGAGGTGTCGAGCACCTTGGTGGCGTGGCCGTGCCGCTCCGCCCACCGGAGGTACATGCGCAGCAGCATCGCGGCGAAGTCCGCCGCGTCCACGCCGCCTGCGCCGGAGCGGATGGTGACTACCGCGTCGCGCTCGTCCCACTCCCCCGTCATCAGCGTGCGGACCTCCATCGCCGAGAGGTCCTTCTTCAGCCCCTCGAGCTCGGCGTCCGCCTCGGCCAGCGTCTCCGCATCATCGGCCTCGACCGCCATCTCGACCAGCACCTCGAGATCGTCGATGCGCGCACCCATGCGCTCGAGGCGTTCGAGCTCGGCGTTGGCCTGGCTGAGCTGGCTGGTGACCGCCTGCGCGTTCTCCTGGTCGTCCCACAGGTCGGGCACCGAAGCCTGCGCCTCCAGCTCGCCGATGCGCGCCTTGAGGGAGGCTGGGTCGGTCACCGCCTCGATCTGGGAGAAGGTCGAGCGCAGGTGCGAGATCTCAGCGGTGAAGTCGGTGGCCACGAGGGTCAAGTCTAGTGGCGCCGTTCCGGGCCCGTTCCCGGCGGGCCGTTCCCGGCAGGCCGTCAGCCGCCGGTGACCGAGTCGACCGCGTCCTGCGCGTCCTCGACCGCCTGCCCCGCCTGGTCCGCGAGGTCGCCGGCGTTCTTGGCGATCTCGTCGGCGCGCTCCGCGGCCTGGTCGGCCACCTCATTGGCCTTGTCGATCGCGTGCTGGGCGCCGGCCGTGGCCTCCGCGATCGGGTCCTGGGTGTCGCCGCAGCCGGCGAGCGCGACGGCAAGGCCGCACGCGGCGGCGGCGATGCCCACGCGGGCGAGTCGGATCTTCACGTGCCCATCATGCCCCAGCGGCCCGGGCACGCCACAGGGCCCCGGCACCGGATCGGTGTCGGGGCCCCGCAGGGAGGGACTCGCGGGGCGGTGACCCCGGGAGCCAGACTCAGGCCTTCGCCTTGCGGCCCAGCTTCTTGGCCGGGGCGCTCGCCGGGACGGTCTCGGTCTTGCGACCGGCCTTCACCGCGTCCCAGGTGGTGCCGTAGTACGCGGCCTCCATCATCACCTTCATGTCCTCGAGGATCGGGACACGCGGGTTGGCGGGGGCGCACTGGTCGGCGTAGGCGTTCATGGCCAGCGTGTCCAGGCCCGACATGAAGTCGGTCTCGTCGACGCCCACGGCCTGGAAGGACCGCTCGATGCCCACCTTGTCACGCAGCACCTCGACGGCGGCGGCGTAGGACTCCACGCCCTCCTCCGGGGTCGATGCGGGCAGGCCCAGCATCTTCGCGATGTCCTGGTAGCGCTCGGGCGCCACGTAGGACTCCGCCTTGGGCCACGACGTGGGCTTGGTGGGAACCTTGCCGTTGTAGCGGATCACGTGCGGGAGGTAGATCGCGTTGGTGCGGCCGTGCGCGACGTGGTGCGTCGAGCCGGTCACGTGCGACATCGCGTGCACCAGGCCCAGGAAGGCGTTGGCGAAGGCCATGCCGGCGATGGTCGCGGCGTTGTGCATCTTCTCGCGGGCCTTGACGGCGCTGCCGCCTACGGTGACCGACTCCTCGATGTACTCGAACACCATCTTGATGGCCTGCAGGGCGAGGCCGTCGGTGTAGTCGTTCGCGTAGACGGAGACGTAGGCCTCGGTCGCGTGGGTCAGGGCGTCGAAGCCCGAGTCCGCGGCGACGCGTGCCGGCAGGTTCGCCGTGAGCACCGGGTCGATGATCGCGACGGTGGGCGTGAGCGCGTAGTCCGCGAGCGGGTACTTGCGGCCGGTCTCCGTGTCGGTGATGACCGCGAACGGCGTCACCTCGGAGCCCGTGCCCGACGTGGTCGGGATGCAGACCAGCTTGGCCAGCTCGCCCAGCTTGGGGAACTGGAACGCGCGCTTGCGGACGTCGAAGAACTTCTCCTTCAGGTCACCGAAGTCGATGTCCGGGTGCTCGTACAGGAGCCACATGACCTTCGCCGCGTCCATGGGCGAGCCGCCGCCCACCGCGATGATGGTGTCGGGCTTGAAGGCGCGCAGCACCTCGGCGCCCTTGCGGACGGTCGCGACCGAGGGCTCGGGCTCGACGTTGTCCATGATCTGGACGGACACGGGGTTGCTGCGCCGGTTGAGGACGTCCAGCACCTTGTCGACGACCCCGATGCGGGTCATGGTCGCGTCGGTGATGATGGTGACGCGCTCGACGTTGTTCATGTCGTGCAGGTACTGGATGGCGTTGGGCTCGAAGTAGGTCTTCGCCGGCACCTTGAACCACTGCATGTTGTTGTTCCTCCGGCCGATGCGCTTGACGTTGATCAGGTTCACCGCGGTCACGTTGTTCGAGACCGAGTTGTGGCCGTACGAGCCGCAGCCCAGCGTGAGCGACGGCAGGAAGGCGTTGTAGATGTCGCCGATGCCGCCGTGGCTCGAGGGCGAGTTCACGATGATGCGGATCGCCTTGCAGCGCTTGCCGAACTCCTTGACCAGCTCGTCGTCGGTGGCGTGGATCGCGGCCGAGTGGCCCAGTCCGTGGAACTCGACCATCCGCTGGGCGTAGTCGAGGCCCTGCTCGGTGGTCTCGGAGCGCAGCACCGCGAGCACGGGGGCGAGCTTCTCCCTGGTGAGGGGCTCGTTCTCGCCCACGGTCGACACCTCGGCGAGCAGGATCGAGGTCTCCTCGGGCACCGAGAAACCCGCCTGCTCGGCGATCCACTGCGGCGACTTGCCCACCACGTTCGGGTTGAGCTTGGCGCCGGCGCAGTTCTGGCCATCGGCCTGGACGCCGAAGATGAACTCCTCGAGCTTCGCCTTCTCCTCCGGCGTCGCCAAGTAGGCGTGCAGGCGGTCGAACAGGCTGAGCGCCTCGTCGTAGATCTCGGTGTCGAGGATGACGGCCTGCTCGGATGCGCAGACCATGCCGTTGTCGAACGCCTTGGAGATCACCAGGTCGTTGATGGCGCGCTTGAGGTTCGCCGACTTGTGCACGTAGGCGGGGACGTTGCCCGCGCCGACTCCCAGGGCAGGCTTGCCGCAGCTGTACGCCGCCTTGACCATGGCGTTGCCGCCGGTGGCCAGGATGAGCGCCACGCCGGGGTGGTTCATCAGCACGTTGGTCGCCTCGAGCGAGGGCGTCTCGACCCACTGGATGCAGTTCTCGGGGGCGCCGGCCTGGATGGCCGCGTCGCGCACGATCTTGGCTGCGGCGACGGAGCACCGCTGCGCGCTCGGGTGGAACGCGAAGATGATCGGGTTGCGGGTCTTCAGCGCGATGAGCGACTTGAAGATGGCGGTCGAGGTGGGGTTGGTCACCGGCGTGACGCCGGCGACGACTCCCACGGGCTCCGCGATCTCGGTGATGCCCTTGATCGGGTCCTCGTTGATGATGCCGACTGTCTTCATCGGGCCCATCGAGTGGGTCACGTGCTCGCACGCGAAGATGTTCTTGACGGCCTTGTCCTCGAACACGCCGCGGCCGGTCTCCTCGACCGCGAGCACGGCGAGCTCGCCGTGCTGGTTCAGGGCGGCCACCGAGGCCTTCTTGACGAGCAGGTTGACGTCGTCCTGCGTGAACGCGCTGTAGGCCTCGAGGGCCTTCTGCGCATTCGCGACGAGCGTGTCGATGGCATCGGCGACGGACGTGTCCGTCGCCTTGCTCTCCGGGGCGGTAGTGGTCATTGTGATCTGGCTCCTAGTGACTGGGTGCCGGCCCCCTCCGGGCCTCGATCCCCATGACTTCACGGTAAGACGGTTCCGGCCGGATTTCTCTGGGCGAAGGTCCCGGGGACCATGGGCCTACTACCAGGCACTTTATACCGGTGGGGGTATGGTGACCAGGGATTTTGGGCGAATTGCGGTGGGACGATGCGCGGCCGGGATTCGCGCCGAAGTCCCGGACAGCGGGCTTGACGGCGCCCCGGGAGGCCGTGGCGCGCATCGTCCCGCCAGGAATGCCGACGGGGGCCGACGCCTTGCGGCGCCGGCCCCCGTGACGGAGATGCGATCGATCAGCCCGTGAAGAGGGCGATCGCCTTGATCGCGGTCTGGCTGACTCCGTAGAGCAGCCCGGCGCCCACGATCACCCACAGCACGTACGCGAGCGGGTTGGACGTGCCCTTGAGGTTCTTGTCCTCGGCCATGGCTCAGGCCTCCTTCCCGGCGGCCGCAAGCGCGGGCGCCTCGTCGTTGGCGTGGAACTTCTCGTGGTCCGGCACGGCGTCCTCGTGCTCGTGCCAGCGCTTGCTGACCGGGCGGACCAGCAGGTTGGCGATGAATCCGATCACCAGCACCCCGACCATGACGAGCAGGGACGGGCGGTAGAGGTCCGCACCCTCGAGGCCCTGGCCCTCGAGCAGGTCGAGCAGGCCGTTGATGATCAGCGGGCCCGCGACTCCGGCGGCCGACCACGCGGTCAGGAGGCGACCGTGGATGGCGCCCACCTCGAACTCGCCGAACACGTCCTTGAGGTACGCGGGGATGGTGGCGAAGCCGCCGCCGTAGAAGCTGATGATCAGCACCACGAGCACCACGAACAGCGCCACGTTGGCCGGCCCGAACAGCGCCACCATCGTGTACGCCACGGCACCCACGCCGAGGTACATCATGTAGGTCACCTTGCGGCCGATCACGTCGGAGAAGCTGGACCAGCCGATGCGGCCGCCCATGTTCGCCAGCGACAGCAGGCCCACGAAGCCTGCGGCGGCCGCGGCGGTGACCGCCGGGAAGTAGTCCTCGATCATCGGCTTGGCGTTCTCGAGGATGCCGATGCCGGCGGTGACGTTGGTGAACAGCACGATCCACAGCATCCAGAAGGAGAAGGTCTTGATCGCGTTCTTGGCGCTCACCTGACCGCCGCTGGACACCTTGGCGACGTGCTCGCTGGGCTCCCAGCCCTCGGGCGTGTAGCCCTTCGGGGGGACCCGCACCACGGCGGCACCCAGGAGCATCAGCACGGCGTAGATGCCGCCGAGCGTGAGCAGCGTGGGCACCAGTGCCTCGGACTCGGTCTCGGCGTAGTGGCCCAGCAGGTACTGGGTCAGCGGGGCGGCCAGCATGGCGCCGCCTCCGAAGCCCATGATCGCGAGGCCGGTGGCCAGGCCCGGGCGGTCCGGGAACCACTTGATCAGGGTCGACACGGGCGAGATGTAGCCGAGCCCCAGGCCGATTCCGCCGATGACGCCGTAGCCGAGGTACACGACCCAGAGCTGACCGATGGAGACGCCGAGCGCGCCCACCGCGAAGCCGGTGGACCAGGCGACGGCGGCCAGCACCATCGTCTTGCGCGGCCCGTGCCGCTCCATCCAACGCCCGCCGAACGCGGCCGAGAGGCCGAGCATGACGATCGAGATCGAGAAGATCACGCCGATCTGCGTGTGCGAGGCGTCGAAGCGCTCGCGCAGCGCGTCCTTGAGGACGGAGAAGGCGTAGACCTGACCGATGCTGAGGTGCACGGCGAGCGCCGCCGGGGGCACCAGCCAGCGATTGTAACCAGGAGGCGCGACTGTGTGTTCGCGGTCGAGGATGGACATCGTTGTTCTCCCTTTCGAAGGCGCCGGCGCGTTCGGGGGATGGGACGGAGCGCTAGCGGTTGACAGGAATCATCTCCGCCCCTGAGGCGGATCTCGAGGGACCAAGGTCACGAGGAGATCACGGGGGCCGTCCGGGGACCGCCCCGGAATCGTCGCGCTAGGACCATCGGCCCGATCACGGGGGCCCGGCGCGATGGTGTGATGGGGGGTGATACGCCCAGGGGTATGCCTTGGGCCTCCAGGAGGCAACCATGGCCGCGGAGACCACCGCCGCATCGTCCCGCAGCGCATCGTCCCGCAGCGCATCATCCCCCGCCGCCCCCGACCGCGGCCTCGCCCACGTGCCCGCCGGCGCCTTCGCGATCGCCATGGGCGTCGGCGGCACCGCCGTCGCGTGGCAGCGCTTCGGGACCGCCTTCGGCTGGGGTGCGGGCATCGGAACCGTGCTGGCGTGGATCGCGCTGGGTGTGCTGATCGTGGTGGCCGGCGCATACATCGCGAAGGTCGCCCGCTACCCACGGGCCGCTCTCGCCGAGTGGACGCACCCGGTCCGGTCCGCGTTCGTCGCGGCGAGCGCCATCGCCATGCTGGTGCTGGCGATCGCGTTCCTGCCGATGAACCACGCGCTCTCGGCCGGACTGTGGTGGGCGGGTGCCGCGCTGCAGGCGGTCATCACGGTGCTGGTCATGCGCAACTGGATCGCGGACTCGCGCATCGAGCACGCGCACGTACATCCCGCCTGGTTCATCCCCGTCGTGGGCAACCTGGTCGCGCCGCTGGCGGGGGTCGAGCACGCGCCCGCGGAGCTCAACTGGTACTTCTTCGGCGTCGGCGCCGTGTACTGGCTGGGGCTGCTCCCGGTGGTGCTGCAGCGCCTGTTCGTCGCGGGGTTCATGCCTCCGCGGCTGGCCCCGACGCTCGCGATCCTGGTGGCGCCCCCCTCGGTGGCGGCGCTCGCGTGGGTGCGGCTGGGCGGCTCCTGGGATGACCCGCTCGCGCGGGTGCTGCTTGCGGTGGTCGTGTTCCAGCTCGCGCTGCTCGCGTCCCAGGCGAACGCGCTCCGGCGCGTGCCGTTCGCGGTGAGCTCGTGGGCCTACACGTTCCCGCTGGCCGCAGCGGCGTCGGCGCTGCTGGTGGCAGCGAACGCCGGTGCGGCGGATGTCTACCGGTGGATCGGCGCGGTCGCTGTGACCGCGGCCAGCGTGCTGGTGCTCGGCCTTGCGGTGCGCACGGTGATCGCCGGCGCCCGCGGGGAGCTGTTGCGCGCGGAGGGCTGACCGCCGCCCGGCCGTGCAGCGGTGCTCAGCCGGTGACGACCTCGCCGCCCCAGGCGCCGATCCCGCCCTCGAGTCCCACCGTGTGCGCGACGCCGCCGGCGGTCATCTGGTCGATCGCGGCGCGAGAGCGGTTGCCCGAGCGGCAGTAGACCGCATACTCGGCATCCGGGTCGAGCGCGGCCACCGCATCCGCGAACCCCGGGTCGGAGACGTCGATGTTGACCGCGTCGGGCAGGTGGCCCTCGGCGAACTCCGCGGGGGTGCGGACGTCGACCACGGTGACCCCGTCCTCCGCGACCGCCGCGGCGAAGGCATCGGACGAGACGTGCGCGCCGTCGAACGCGACCGCCGCCACCGCGGCGGCCGGGGCGTCCTCCCCCGAGGAGCACGCCGCGAGCGCGGGGGTGAGGGCGAGCAGGGCGCCGGCGAGGACGCCGCGGAGGATTCGTCGATTCATGCCCACCACTATACCCCAGGGGGTATTTTCCCCCAACTGTGCGGAATTGTGTCGCTTTCCGGCCGCGAGACGCTCAACGGTGTGTCTGAGTGTCGCTTGGGTCCCGAGCCCGATCCCGTGGCCGAGGCCGCCGGCGACACTCAGCCGCACCGCTGACGCCATCCGCGTCGAAAAACGACACTCATCCACACCGTTGATGTGGGGCGGGTGACCCGGGCGCGGTGGCGGCACCTCGGCCCACGCCACGCGCGACCGCCTCCCACCCACGGAGCCCTCAGGCCACGCGCACCAGCTTCTTGTTGACGAACTCGTCCGCCGCCAGCAGCCCCATCTCACGCGAGGTGCCGGAACGCTTGACCCCGCCGAACGGCAGCTCCGGGCTGTCCGCGAGCACGCAGTTGACGTAGACCATGCCCGCATCGATGGCGCTCGCCATGCGGTCGGCCTGCTCCGGGTCGGTGGTGTAGACGTAGGAGCCCAGCCCGTACGTGGTGTCGTTCGCGAGCGCCACCGCCTCGTCCTCGCCCGCGACCCGGTAGATCACGGCGGCGGGTCCGAAGAGCTCCTCGCGGTACACATCCATGTCCTTCGTCACGTCGGTGAGCACGGTGGGCTCGTAGAACGCGCCGTCTCGCTTGCCGCCCGCGACCAGGGTCGCGCCCTGGGCGACGGCGTTGGAGACCTGGGCCTCGAGGCGCTCGGCCGCGGCGAGCGAGGAGAGCGGCCCCAGCACGGTGTCCTCGGCGAACGGGTCGCCCATGGTGCACGCCGTCATCGCCGCGGTGAACTTCTCCACGAAGGCGTCGTACAGGTCCTCGGCCACGATGAAGCGCTTGGGCGCGTTGCAGGACTGCCCGTTGTTGTCCATGCGCGCCTCGACGGCGCCCTCGATCACAGTGTCCAGGTCATCGGTCGACAGCACGATGAACGGGTCCGAGCCGCCCAACTCGAGCGCCACCTTCTTGAGGTTCTGTCCGGCCAGCGCGGCGACCGCGGAGCCGGCCCGCTCCGAGCCGGTGACCGAGACCCCGGCGATGCGCGAGTCCGCGATCATCACGGCCGCCTGCTCGTTGCTGGCGTACACGTTGACGTAGGCACCCTCGGGGAAGCCCGCGTCCGCGTAGATCTGCGCGATCGCGGCGGCCGATTCCGGGCACTGCGGGGCGTGCTTGAGGACGATGGTGTTGCCCACCACCAGGTTGGGCGCCGCGAAGCGTGCCACCTGGTAATACGGGAAGTTCCAGGGCATGATGCCCAGCAGCGCACCCAGCGGGGTGCGACGGATCACCGCGGTGCCCTCGCCCAGGATCTCGAGCGGGGAGTCGCCCGTGATCGCGGCGGCGTTGTCCGCGTAGTACTCCGTGATGTCCGCCGCGAAGTCGACCTCGCCCAGCGCGGCCGCGAGCGGCTTACCCATCTCGCGCACCACGATCGCGGCGAGCTCCTCGCGCCGCTCGCGGTGCAGCTCGGCGACGCGCCGCACCAGCGCCGCGCGCTCCTCGACGGTGGCGCCGCGCGCCCAGCCGCGGAACGCGCCGGCCGCGGCGGCGAGCGCCGTCTCGACGTCCGCGTCGGTCATGGTCGGGTAGGTGGCCAGGCGCTCGCCGGTGGCGGGGTTGACGACTGCGTAGACGCTCATGTCTCTCCTTGGTTCGGTTGCTGCTGGACGATGCGGATGTCGGGTGGGGCGGATTCAGTCCGCCGGGATCAGGGTGTACTTGGTCGACAGGTACTCGTGGATGCCCTCGAGCCCGCCCTCGCGGCCGATGCCCGACTGCTTGACGCCGCCGAACGGCGCCGCGGCGTTGGACACCACGCCGGCGTTGAGGCCCATCATGCCGGTGTCAAAGCGGTCGATCAGGCGGTGTCCGCGGGCCAGGTCCTGGGTGTAGACGTACGAGACCAGGCCGTACTCGGTGGCGTTGGCCAAAGCGATCGCCTGGTCCTCCGTGTCGAAGGTCGCGATCGCAAGCACGGGGCCGAAGATCTCCTCGCGCAGGATGGCGCTGCCCGGCTGCACGTCGGTGAGCACGGTGGGCTGGACGAAGCTGCCGGGTCCGTCGATCGCCGCTCCGCCCACGGCGAGAGTGGCGCCCTTGGCCACCGCATCGTCCACCAGGGACAGCGACGTCGCGACGGCGCGGTCGTCGATGAGCGGGCCGATGGTGACGCCGTCCTCGGTGCCGCGGCCCACGCGCATCGCGGCGACGCGCTCGGTGACGCGGCGCGCAAACTCGTCCGCCACGGACGCGTGCACGATGAAGCGGTTGGCCGCGGTGCACGCCTGCCCGATGTTGCGGAACTTCGCGGCGAGCGCGCCCTCGACCGCCTTGTCCAGGTCCGCGTCCTCGAAGACCACGAACGGGGCGTTGCCGCCCAGCTCCATCGAGACGCGGAGCACGCCGTCGGCGGCCTGCTTCATGAGGGCGCGGCCCACCTCGGTGGAGCCGGTGAAGGACAGCTTGCGCAGCCGCGGGTCCCCGATGATGGGCGCGGAGACGCCACGCGAATCCGAAGTAGTTAACACATTAACGACCCCGGCAGGCACACCCGCCTCCTCGAGGATCGCCGCGAGCGCCAGCGTGGTGAGCGGCGTCAGCGCCGCGGGCTTCACCACCACGGTGCAGCCGGCCGCGAGAGCGGGGGCGATCTTGCGGGTCGCCATCGCCAGCGGGAAGTTCCACGGGGTGATGAGGTAACACGGACCCACGGGCCGCTGCGAGACGATCATCCGCCCGGTGCCCTCGGGGTTGAGGCCGTAGCGGCCGGTGACGCGCACGGCCTCCTCGGAGAACCAGCGCAGGAACTCGTTGCCGTAGGCGACCTCGCCGCGTGCCTCCGCGAGCGGCTTGCCCATCTCGAGGGTCATGAGCAGCGCCAGGTCCTCGGCGCGCTCCCGCACCAGCTCGAAGGCCTTCCGAAGGATCTCGCCGCGGACCCGCGGCGCCGTGGCGGCCCACGCGGCCTGCGCGGCGGCGGCGGCGTCCATCGCGCGCTGCGCGTCCTCCGGCGACGCGTCGGCGATGCTGCGCAGCACCTCGCCGGTCGACGGGTCGGTCACGTCGAGAGTGGCGCCGGTGGACGATGCGACCCACTCCCCCGCGATGAGCAGCGAGGCGGGCACGGCGTCGAGGACGGCACGCTCCGCGGCGGCGGTCATGCGGTCACCTCCGCGGCGAGCGCCGCGGCGACCACGTCCAGGCCCTCGTGCAGCAGCGCGTCGCCGATCGACAGCGGCGGCAGGAATCTCAGCACATTGCCGTAGGTGCCACAAGTGAGCACGATGACTCCTTCGCCGATGCAGCGGCGGGCGACCGCGCCGGCCAGCGCCGCGTCGGGCGCCTGCGTCTCCGGGTCCACCAGCTCGATGGCGATCATGGCGCCGCGGCCGCGGACGTCGCCGACGCGGGGGTCGGCGGCCTGCAGCGCGCCCAGGCGGTCGAGCATCAACTCACCGAGCTCACGAGCGCGCGGGACCATCCCCTCGTTCTCGAAGACGTCGATGCTGGCGAGCGCCGCGGCGCAGGCGATCGGGTTGCCGCCGTACGTGCCGCCCAGGCCGCCCGCGTGGGCGGCGTCCATGATCTCCGCGCGGCCGGTGACGGCGGCGAGCGGGAGGCCGCCGGCGATGCCCTTGGCGGTGGTGACCAGGTCGGGGACGATGCCGAACTGCTCGGACGCGAACATGGTGCCCGTGCGGGCGAAGCCGCTCTGGACCTCGTCGGCGATGAGCACCACGCCGTTGGCGGAGCACCACTCGGCGATGGCGGGCAGGAAGCCCTCGGCGGGCACGATGAAGCCGCCCTCGCCCTGGATGGGCTCGATGATGACGGCCGCGAGGTTGGCCGCGCCCACCTGCTTGTCGATCACGGACAGCGCCCGCGCCGCCGCCTCGGGGCCGGACAGCCCGTCGCGGTACGGGTAGGACATCGGTGCGCGGTAGACCTCGGACGCGAACGGCCCGAAGCCGCTCTTGTAGGGCATCGACTTCGCGGTGAGCGCCATGGTGAGGTTGGTACGGCCGTGGTACGCGTGGTCGAACGCGACCACCGCCTGCCGGCCGGTGGCCTTGCGGGCGATCTTGACGGCGTTCTCGACGGCCTCGGCGCCCGAGTTGAACAGCGCGGACTTCTTGGGGAAGTCGCCCGGGGTGAGCCGGTTGAGCGCCTCGGCGACGGCGACGTAGCCCTCGTAGGGGGAGATCATGAAGCACGTGTGAGTGAACTGGGCGGCCTGCCGCTGAACCGCCTCGACCACCTTGGGGTGGGCGTTGCCCACGCTGGTGACCGCGATGCCGGAGCCGAGGTCGATGAAGGAATTGCCGTCCGCGTCGAGCACCACGCCACCGCCGGCGGCGACAGCGGCGATCGGGGCGGTGTGACCCACCCCGGAGGCGACGGCGGCGGCCTTGCGCTCGAGCAGCTCCTGCGAGCGGGGTCCGGGGATGGAGGTGACGAGCCGGCGCTCCTGAGCGAGGGTGGGCCCGCCGGTGGCGACGTCCGCGGTGTCGAGGGTGGTCATGACTCGGACGCTAGGCCCGCGCGCCCTCCGGCGCACTCGCCGCCGCGTACAACGGCATGCGCACCGCTGTCCACCGTGGCACACTCTGCCCATGGCCACGCCCGCGCCCACCGTCCGCGCCCTCCTCGCGCGTCCCGAGCTCCACCTCCGCCTCGCGAGCGCGCTCGACACGCTGCCCGACGACTCCCTGGACCGCATCGTCCGGTGGGTCCACAGCTCCGACCTGGCGGACCCGACCCCCTTCCTCACGGAGGGCATGGTGCTGCTCACCACGGGCACGCAGTTCCGCGACGCCGACGACGGAGCGCGCCCGTTCGACGAATACGTCTCGCGCCTGGCGGGATCCGGGGTGCTCGGGCTCGGCTTCGGCACCGAGGTGGTGCGCGCGGGCATCCCCGGCGCGCTGGTCGACGCCTGCCGCCGCGAGGGCCTGCCGCTGTGGGAGGTGCCGTACCAGACCCCATTCATCGCGATCGCGCGGGCGAACGCGGAGTCGCTCGCCGCCGTCGCCTACGAGCGCCGCACCTGGGCGCTCGAGGCGCAGCGTGCCGTGGCCGTGGCCGCGTTGCGGCCCGACGGCCTGCGGACGATGCTGGCGGAGCTGGCGCGCCGGCTCGGCACCTGGGTGGGCCTGGTCGAGGCGGAGTCCCTCCCGCACGAGCACCCGGCGGGCGGGATCGACGCCGCCGCGATCGCGGCGCTGGAGGCGCACGCGGGGACGATGCTGGATCGAGGCGTGCAGGCGGCCTCCCAGGTGTGGTCCGGGTCGCGGCACTTCCAGGTGCAGACCCTGGGCCAGCGAGGGCGCCTGCGGGCGGTGCTCGCGATCGAGGCCAGCGAACTCGACGAACAGGCGCGGGCCGTGGTGACCACGGTGGTGGCCATGGCCGCGCTGGCGCTCGAGCAGCGCCAGGACCTGGACCTGGCTCGCGCGACGCTGCGATCCGGCATGCTCACGGCGCTGATCCGCGGCGACGTCGACCTCGCGAGGGCGGTGGGTGAGGTGATGGCGACGCCACTGCCGAACGAGCCCGTGGTGGTGGCGGTCGCGGACCGGCGCCTCGCCGAGGCAGGAGGCACGGGCCGCTGGCTCGACGCGCACGCGGGACGGCTGCTCCACGCGGTGGACGAGGGCGACCTGGTGGTGGTCGCCTCCGCGAACGACTCGGGACTCGTCGACCAGTTGGTGCTCCGGCATGGCGGCGTCGCGGGCGTGTCCGACGCGGTTCCGTACACGGGGCTCGGGCGCGCCCTGGCCCAGGCCCGGACGGCCCGGGATCGGGCGACGTCGCCCGTCACGCGCTTCGCTGACCTCGCCGGCGCGGGCATGCTCTCCGTGCTCGACGGGCCGGACGCGCGGCTGGTGGCGCGGGCGGCACTCGCCCCGATCGAGCGCCACGATGCGGAACACGGCACCGAACTGTTCGCCACGCTCGCGGCATGGTTCTCCGCCGAGTGCGCCCACGACGCGGCCGCCCGGGCACTCGGCGTTCACCGCCACACGGTGCGGTCGCGGCTCGCCGCCGCGCAGGACCTGTTGGGCCTTGACCTCGCCACCGTCGCGGGACGGGCGCAGATCTGGGCGGCGCTGCGCGCGGCGGGTGCCCTGGAGGGCTGAGCCCGCCGCGCGCGACTCGTCGGGATCAGCCGACGAGGGCGTCCACCTCGCGCAGGGCGGCGTCGATGATGTCGAGGCCTCTGCGCAGCTCGTCCTCGGTGATGACGAGCGGTGGTGCGATGTGGGTGCGGTTGAAATGCGTGAACGGCCACAGCCCGGCGTCCTTGCACGCCTTCGCGAAGACGCCCATCGGGGCGGCGTCCACGCCCGAGGCATTGAACGGCACCAGCGGTTCGCGCGTCTTCTTGTCGCGCACGAGCTCGACGGCCCAGAACAGGCCGGTGCCGCGCACGTCGCCCACCGACGGGTGCGTCTCGAGCCATCCACGCAGGGTCGGCTCGACCACGCGGCTGCCGAGGTCGCGCACGCGCTCGAGGATGTGATCGCGGCGGAACACCTCGAAGGTCGCGACGCCCGCGGCGCACGCGAGCGGGTGGCCCGAGTAGGTGAGGCCGCCCGGGAAGGCGCGGGTGTCGAACTCGGACGCGATCGCGTCGGAGATGACGACCCCTCCGAGCGGCACGTAGCCGGAGTTCACGCCCTTCGCGAACGTCACCAGGTCGGGCTCGATGCCGTGGGCCTGGTACGCGAACCACTCGCCGGCGCGCCCGAAGCCCACCATGACCTCGTCCGCGATGTAGACGATCCCGAACCGGTCGCACAGCTCGCGCACCCCGGCCAGATACCCCGGCGGGGGCATCAGCACGCCGTTGGTGCCCACGATGGTCTCGATGACGATGGCGCCGATCGTCGAGGCGCCCTCGAGCACGATGGTCTGCTCGAGGTGCTCGAGCGCGCGGGCCGTCTCCTCCTCGGGCGAGGTCGAGTGGAACGGCGACCGGTAGGCGTACGGCCCGAAGAAGTGCGCCACCGACCCGTCGGAGGGCTCGTTGGGCCAGCGGCGCGGGTCGCCGGTGAGCGAGATCGCCGTCGAGGTGCTGCCGTGGTAGCTGCGGTACATCGACAGCACCTTGCGGCGCCCGGTCACCAGGCGCGCGAGCCGCACGGCGTTCTCGTTGGCCTCGGCGCCGCCGTTGGTGAAGAACACCTTGGTGAACCGGTCCCCCGCCACCTCGGTGATGAGCCGTGCCAACTCGCCCCGCACATCGTTCGCCATCGCCGGCTGGATGGTCGCGAGGCGGCGAGCCTGCCGCTCGATCGCGCCGATCAGGTCCGGGTGCTGGTGGCCGAGGTTGAGGTTGACCAGCTGAGATCCGAAGTCCAGGTAGCGATTACCCTCGTAATCCCAGAACTCGGACCCGGCGCCGCCCGCGACCGGCAGCGGGTCGATCAGCGCCTGGGCGCTCCACGAGTGGAACACGTGCGCGCGGTCGTCGGATCGCACCTGCGCCTCGGCGCCGGTCATGGTCTGCTCGGTGGTCATGGCCCTCCTCGGTGGTGTCGGGGCGTCAGTGGTTGCTGGGGAAGCCCAGGTCGATCTGCGACTCGCTGGGCTCCGGCCAGCGGGTGGTGACCACCTTGCTGCGCGTGTAGAAGTGGACGGACTCCGGCCCGTAGATGTGCGAGTCGCCGAACAACGACTGCTTCCAGCCGCCGAAGGAGTACGCGCCGATCGGCACGGGTAGCGGGACGTTGACGCCCACCATGCCCACCTCGATGTCGATCTCGAACGCGCGGGCGGTACCGCCGTCGCGCGTGAAGATGGCGGTGCCGTTCGCGTACCGGTTCGCGTTGACCAGGGCCACCGCGTCGTCGTAGGAGTCCGCGCGGACCACCGACAGCACCGGGCCGAAGATCTCGTCGTCGTAGACCTTCATGCCCGGACGCACGTGGTCCACGAGGCTGACGCCCACGAAGAACCCGTCGCCGTCGAACTCGTCGGTGGTCCCATCCACCACCACGGTCGCCCCCTCCGCCGAGGCGCCGGTGACGTAGGACGCCACCCGGTCGCGGTGCTCGCGCGTGATGAGCGGCCCCATCTCCGAGGACGGGTCCGTGCCATCGCCGATGCGCAGCGCACCCATGCGCGCGGCCACCTTGGCCACCAGCGCATCGGCCGTCGCCTCGCCCACCGGCACCAGGACGGAGATCGCCATGCAGCGCTCGCCCGCCGAGCCGTACGCCGCGGAGACGGCCGCGTCGGCGGCGGCGTCCAGGTCCGCATCGGGCATCACGATCATGTGGTTCTTCGCGCCGCCGAGCGCCTGCACGCGCTTGCCCTGGGCCGTCGCGTGCTCGTAGATCGACCGCGCCACGGGCGTCGAGCCCACGAAGCTCACGGCCCGCACGTCGGGAGAATCGAGGATCGTGTCCACCGCGACCTTGTCTCCGTGGACCACGTTGAGCACGCCGGCGGGCAGGCCCGCCTCCTCGAACAGTTGCGCCAGAAACAGCGACGCCGAGGGGTCCTTCTCGCTGGGCTTGAGCACCACCGTGTTGCCGCAGGCGATGGCGGACGCCGCCATCCACAGGGGCACCATCACGGGGAAGTTGAAGGGGGTGATGCACCCCACCACGCCCACCGGCTGCTTCACCGAATGGACGTCGACGCCGCGCGCGACCTGCTCGGAGTGCTCGCCCTTGAGCAGGTGCACCAGACCCGCCGCGAACTCGACGTTCTCGATGCCACGGCTGATCTCGCCCTTGGCGTCGGAGAGCACCTTGCCGTGTTCGCGGGTGATGATCGCGGCCAGCTCGTCCTGCCGCTCGACCAGCAGGTGGCGCATGCGGAAGAACACGTCCGCGCGCTTGATGAGGCCGGTGGCGCGCCACCCGGGCAACGCCGCCGTCGCCGCGGCGATCGCGGACTCGACCTCGCCGGCCGAGGCGAACGCCACCTCGTCGGAGGCCTCCCCGGTCGCGGGGTTCCAGACGGTCCCGGTGCGCTCGGCCGCGCCGCTCGATCGGCCGGCGATGTGGTGACGGATCACTCTCTGAACTTCCCTTCCAGGCATGCGGTCGGACATTCTGCGAAGCGCCCATGGCGCCGCTTGAGCCTAGATTCACACATACGATGGGCCCATGGACGCCTCCGACCGTCGCGATCTCCCTGGACGCCGTACACAACGTCCGGCACCCTCGGCGCTGGCGGCGTTGCCCACCGTCGCGGAGCTGCTCGAGGACCCCGCGTTCCGCGCGGGGCTGCCCGAGGTGATCGTGGGCGGGGCGGCGATGGAGGCCCCGGTGCGGTGGGTCCACACCTCCGAGCGCGGCGACATCGCGCGGATGCTCGAAGGCCGCGAACTGCTGCTGTCGATGGGCACGGCGTGGCCGGATTCCGACGCCGAGCTGACCGCGTTCGTCGACAGCCTCGTGGCCGCCAATATCTCCTCGCTGGTGCTCGAGCTGGGCACGCGCTACCCGACCACGCCGCCGGCGGTCGCGGCCGCGGCGCGGCGCGCGGGCCTGGCGCTCATCGTGCTCCACCGCGAGGTCCGCTTCGTCACGCTCACCGAGGCGGGCCACGGCCGCATCATCGCGGGCCAGATGGCCGCGCTGCGGGCGCGCGACGAGGTGCGCGAGGTCTTCACGACCCTGGCCCTGCGCGGCACGCCCGCGGACCACGTGGTGCGCGAGCTCGCCCGAGCGCTGGCCGCGCCGGTGGTGCTTGAGAGCCTGGCGCACGAGGTGCTGATCGCGGAGATCCCCGTGAGCGCCGAGGCGGCGGTGCTCGCGGACTGGGAGCGTCGCTCGCGCGCCGCCCACCGCGAGGACGCGGCCGCCGCCGGGTGGCTGGTGGTGCCCGTCGACGCGCGAGGGAAGCGTTGGGGCTCCCTGGTGGCGCTGCCGGGTCCCGCTCATCCGGCCGGGCGCCGGAACGTGCTGGTGCAGGGGGCGATCGCGCTCGCGCTGGGTCGATTGGCGCAGGGCGGCACCGACGAATGGTCCTCGATCGCGCGCCGCCACCTGCTGGACCCCCTCCTGGCCGGCCGCTACGCCACCTCCGAGGCCGTCGCGGCTCGCCTCGAATCCGCCGGCGTCCCGGTCGCGGGGCGCCTGATGTACGGCATCGCGCTGCGCGGCGCCACGCAGCCGGCCGCCGCGATCGAGGCCTGGGCCCTGACCCTCGGCGGCCGGGCGCGCGCGCTGTCCGTCCCCGACCGCGGCGCCGGACCGCTGACGGTGGTGCTGCTGTCCCAGCCCGCGCATCGTCCCCTGGACGATGCGGCGGTCGAGGCGCTGGTGCGATCGCTGCGCGAGGGGTCTCGGGTGGCCACCACCGTGGGGCGCGCCGGGTTGGATGTGGACGATGCGGTGCTGTCGCTGCACGAGGCGATCGACAACGCGGGCGAGCCCGCCGCGGGCGAGGTGCTGTGGGTCGAGCGACGTCCGCTCGCCCGGCTGCTGTCGAGCCTGCGCGACGATCACCGGCTGCTCGATCACGGCGAGCGGGTGCTGTCGCCCATCGTCGAGCACGACCGCCGCACCGGGGGCGACCTCCAGAAGGTGCTGCGCGCCGCGCTCGCCCACCCGGGCAACCGCACCGCGGCCGCCCGCGCCGCACACCTCTCGCGGTCGGTGTTCTACCAGCGCCTCGAGCTCATCCAGACGCTGCTGGCCGTGGATCTCGAGGACGGCGAGACGCAAACCGCCCTGCACATCGCGCTGCTCTCGCGGCCGCGTTCGCGCGCCTGAGCGCCGCGTCGGGGTGGAACGCGTGGGGGTCCCGGCCCTTGCGAGCCGGGACCCCCACGTGAGGCGAGCGAACGCTATCGCACGGCGCTGCTGCCGCGGAACTCGGCCTCCGTCTTGTTGTGACCGAGGCCCTTGCCCTTCGCGGTGCCGTTGACCGCGGAGGTCGTCTCGGCGAACGTGAGCGTCGCGTGGGCGATCGCGTCCGACATGATGTCGAGCGTCTCGAGCGAAACGTTGTCGAACGTGTCGCAGGCCTGGTGATAGCAGGGGTCGTAGGCGACGCCGGCGGTGCCACCGAAGAGTTCGGCCTCCGCCGCGGTCTTGAGTCCCTCGGCGCCGGTGAAGAGACCACCCGCCGGGATGCCCGCCTCGATGAACCCGAGGTAGTCGCTGCGACCGTCGAACCCGCTGGGCGCGGTGGGAGCATCCTCGGAGTCGAAGAAGTCGGTGAAGACGCCCTCGATCAGGGCCGAGCCGACGGGACCCTTGGTGCCGAATGCGCTGCCGTCGCCGTCGTAGACGAAGTTGACGGCGTTGGGCGAACCCACCATGTCGAAGTTCAGGTTCAGCGCAGTGCCCTTGATCTCGGACTTCGACAGCTGAGAGACGTAGTACGACGAGCCCAGGAGGCCGTCCTCCTCGCCACTCCAGAACGCGAACCGCACTCGGTTCTCCAGCGGGATGTCGAGCGCCGCGATCTGCAGCGCGGTCTCGAGGATCGCCGCGGTGCCCGAGCCGTTGTCGTTGATGCCAGGGCCCTCCCCGACGGAGTCGAGGTGGCCGCCCACGACCACGGTGCGGTCGGTGCGACCGGTCGGCGAATCCGCGAGCAGGTTCTCCGTCACCACGGTGTCGATTTGCAGGTCGACCTCGAGGTGCACCACAAGGTCCTCGGTGGCCGCCAGTGTGGTCCCGAGGTCGAACGGGGCGCTGATGACGGGGATGTCCGCGAACGTGTCCCCGAGGGTTCCGGCGAAGAGCCCTGTGCGCCCATCACCGTTGCCCTGGTTGAAGATGATCACGCCCGATGCACCGGCCGCCGTGGCGTTGAGGACCTTCGACTCGAACGAGCACGTGCCGCGCTGGATGAGTGCGATGTCGCCGGCCGGGAAGCCGGCGAAGTCCGATGCTTCGCACCCGCTCGTCGACGAGGCGGGGTCCCCAACCACCAGGTCCACGCCGGTGACGGTGGCCGTCGCGTCGCCACTGCCCTCCATCTCGAGGTAGTCCGCGCCGTACAGATATGGCGCCGCGACCGGCGAGATCTGCTCGAACGTCGAGCCCACGAGCGTCGCCCGCTCGTATTCGAACTCCTGCGTCCACGTGGCGTAACCCGCGTCGTCGAGTAGCGCTTGCATGTAGTCGACGGATGCCTCGTGGCCGGCCGTGCCCGCCTGCCGCGTGCCTCCGTTGTTGTCCGCGATGCTCTGCAGTGCCGACTGGTGCGCCCGCACGCCATCGACGGTGACTGCGGCGCGGAGATCCTCGGTGTCGATGACGACGGCCGCCTGTGCCGGCGCGGCGAAGGCGAGGCCGGCGCCCACTGCGGCGGTGACCGCCAATGCGCCTGCACGGTTTCGGGCTGTGGCTCGGTTGTTCACTATGCATCCCATCGCTCGGCGGGTAGGAAATGTGGCTTTACGTCGGATTTCGCCGATTCCTCCCGACCCTAACCGGGGGCGGCAGTTGCGGCAACCGCTGGTTGCAGCCAGCGCGGCGCGGCCGCCGACGAGCGTCAGGGCGCCACGTAGACCTTGCGGAGCGTCTCCGTGACCGTCCACCGCGTGCGCATCCCCGCCTCGAGCCACACCAGGCTGCCGGGCCCGATCTCGACCGCCGGCAGCGCCGGCTCGAGGTACTCGATGCGTGCGTGGCCCGAGAGCACCACGAATACCTCGTCCGCCTCGGTATCGGTCGCGACGCCGGGCGTCATCTCCCACACCCCGACCTCGACCGCTCCGATCTCGGCTAGCGCCGCGGCGCCGTGGACCGGGGCGCCCGCCTCCACGGCATCGTCGGGGACCGGTTCCGTCTCGATCGCGAGCGCGGCGAGATCCACCGGGACGCCCGGCCGAAGCGCAGTCACGAGTCGAAGCCCATGCCCACGGCGTCGAGCCCGCGCAACAGCAGATTGCGGCGTCCCTCGCGGTGATCGGCCCGGTCGAGCGACCAGCGCACCGCGCCGATGCCCAGCGACGCGATCGGCTCCGGCGGGAACGGCAGCGGCCGATCCCGCACCATCCCGAGCCGCGTGCGCTCGGTGTCCGCGCCGTCGAGCAGGTCGAGCATCACGGCGGCGCCGAACCGCGTGGCGCCCACCCCGAGGCCGGTGTAGCCCAGCGCGTAGGCAACGTCGCCCCCGCGGGCGGTGCCGAAGAACGCGCAGAACCGCGTCGAGGTGTCGATCACTCCCGCCCACCGATGCGAGAACCGGATCCCGGAGAGCTGCGGGAAGGTGGTGAGCAGGTGGCTCGCGAGCCGCTCGTAGGACTCGGGCCGGTCCGCGTAGCTCCGGCGGATGCGCCCGCCCCGGTGGTAGACGGCGTCGTAACCACCGAACAGGATCCGGTTGTCAGGGGTCAGCCGGTAGTAGTGGAACTGGTTTCCCATGTCCGCGACGCCCATGCGCCCGTCCCACCCGATCGATGCGAGCTGGGAGTCCGTCAGCGGCTCGGTGACCAGCACGTAGTCATAGACCGGGACCGTCATGAGCGAATTGCGCTTCAGCAGCGAGGGGAAGGCGTTTGTCGCCAGCGCCACCTTGGCGGCCCGGACGTGGCCTGCGGCGGTGCGCACCATCACCCCGCCCGGGTGCGGCGCGCCGTCCTCGATCGCGGTGACGGGCGATCCCTCGAAGATCCGCACCCCCAGCTCGGTGGCCACCCGCGCCAGCTCCATCGCGAGGCGGCCCGGGTGGACCATCGCGGTGTCGTGCGCATCATGGACCCCGGCCAGATACGTGGGCGAGTCCACCAACGCGCGCGTCGCGGCGGCGTCGAGGAAGCCGTCGCCGTGCAGCAGGTCGACCTGATGCGGCTCCACGGCGACGGTGAGCGCGCCCGTGCGTTCGAAGCCCACGTCCATGCCGTACCGGGCCACAGTCGCCTCGATCTGGTCGAGGTTGTCGAGACCCAGCTGGTCGAGCCGGTCGATCTCCTCGGGCCAACGGCTCGCGCCGTTCTCGTGACCGTGGGTGAGGGACGCCTCGCAGAAGCCGCCGTTGCGGCCCGACGCCGCCCACCCCACGCGCCGCGCCTCCACCACCACCACGTCGAGCGAGGGGTCGCGCTCCTTGGCCATCACCGCGGTCCACAGCCCGGAGTACCCGCCGCCAACGATCGCCAGGTCCGCCCTCAGGGAACCCGCCAGCGCAGGATAGGACGGCCGCTCGACGTCGTCGAGCCAGAAGGGCAGCAGCCGAGACGCCGCCAACGCCGCGCGCACTTCATCGGGCGCCGCGGGTTGCCTCTCGAAGACCGTGGTGGCCACGGGATATCAGCTCCAGTCGGGACGAGGCGGCCGGTTCGCGAGCACGCCGCCTGAGGGAATGCAATCCCATCACCCCAGGCACGCGCAAGACCCTCCCGCTCAGGCCGCACAGAACGGCGCATCGTCCCCCGGCGGCCGCCGCATCGTCCGGGCCGGTCGCCGTTGGCGGCGCCCGGGGAGGCTCGGATATCATCCTTGTCAGGCGCCCTTGCTGCGCCGCGACCAGCCAGCGCCAGGCCGGCGGCCGGTCGCCTTCCCTCCCCACCAGGAGAATCCCGTCGCCAGGCCGGTCGGGTGGAGGGAATCATGCCCATCTCTATCGACCGCGCGCGCCTTGCGCAGCTCATCGAGGAGCAGACCGCGCTGCTCAACGCGCGCACCCAGCGCTCCAAGGACGTCTACGCGCACGCGTCCGAGCACCTCAGCGGCGGCGTCGCGTCGAGCTACCAGTCGCGCGATCCGTGGCCCATCTACATCGAGTCGGGATCGGGTGACCGCATCACGGACGTCGACGGCAACGAGTACTACGACTTCCACAACGGGTTCGGCTCGATGGTGCAGGGTCACGCCCACCCCGCCATCGGCGAGGCGATCTCGAAGCGCTACCCGCTCGGCACCCACTTCGGCTGCGCCACCGAGGACAGCATCGTGGTCGCCGACGAGCTCGCGCGGCGCTGGGGACTGCCCAAGTGGCGCTTCACCAACTCCGGCTCCGAGTCCACCATGGATGCGATCCGCATCGCGCGCGCCTACACCGGCCGCGACACCGTGATGAAGATCTTCGGGAGCTACCACGGGCACCACGACACGGTGATGGTGTCGATCGGCGTCGAGTACGACTCGATCGGCGACCGCGAGAACCTCGCGTCGCTCCCCTACGGCGCGGGCATCCCACAGGCCACCGTGGACATGACCATCGCGGTCCCCTTCAACGACGCGGGCGCCATGGAGCGCCGCATCGAGCGCCTCGACGCCGAGGGCCGCCTGCCCGCCTGCGTGATCATGGAGGCCGCCATGATGAACCTGGGCGTGGTGCTGCCCGAGCCGGGCTACCTCGACGCGGTGCGCGAGATCACCACCCGCCACGGGATCGTCCTCATCTTCGACGAGGTCAAGACCGGTCTCGCGATCGCCCCGGGCGGCGCCACCGAGAAGTTCGGGGTCACGCCGGACCTCGTGACGCTGGCAAAGGTGCTGGGAGGCGGCATGCCGTCGGGCGCGATCGGCGGCACCGAAGCCGTCATGAGCGTGGTCGAGGACCACACGGTCTACCAGGTGGGTACCTACAACGGGAACCCGCTGTCGATGGCCGCGGCGCGCGCCAGCCTGACCGAGGTGCTGAC
>NZ_JAHEBP010000112.1 GCF_024642165.1 Demequina sp. | reverse complement strand
GGCGCGTACTGCTCGAGGAAGAACTGCGCGGTCACCAGGGCCCCGAACGCATCGGCCTGCCCGGCGCCCGGCGGCATGAGGGCGAGCAGCTGCTCGTCGCTCAGCGGCGCCGCAATGGGTGACAGGCTCGCGGACGGGTCGGGCGTGGGCGTCACGCTGGCCACGGGAGACGGCGACACCGTCGGCAGGTCCGTCACGATGGGCGCGGGATCGCCGGTGCATGCCGCGAGCGCGCACACCGACACGAGCGTCGCGGCGGCGACGCGTCCCATCGACCCCCCGGGGACAGACCGCATGACGCCGACAATAACGGTCGGGCCTGCCGGACATAAGCCCCACTTGTGAGGCTGTGGAGAGGGCGCGCCGGCTACGCTCGGCGCTTGCCGAGCCCGGGGAGGAACTTGCCGGTGCGCGAGGCGTAGTCGGCGTACCCCGCATAAGCGGAGGCGAGGAATCCCTCTTCGACGCGGGTCTTCGCCTCGAAGAACACGGCGAGGAGCAGGGCGAACGCGTACGTCCACACGCGCCCGGAGCCGATCGCAAGCCCGAGCGCGATCGCGATGATCGCCGCGTACATGGGATGACGGACATACCCGTAGATCCCGGTGGCTGACAGTCCCGCGCCGTTGGGCGTGGGCATCGGGGTGAGCGCCCGCCCCAGGTCCTTGCCGGCCCAGAACATGCCCAGCCCGCCCAGCAGCACCAGGGTGGATCCTGCCCACCACGAACCACGGATCGCGGGGCCGTCCGCGAACGCCGAGATCCCGACGGCGAGGAAGATCACTCCTTGCAGGGCGACCAGCACGAAGCCGAGAAGGCGGCCCTGCGAGGTGGACGACATCGGGCCAGGGTACCCGCTCCCCCGGCCCGCTCAGGCCGTCGAGGAGGACGGCCGGCGCGACTCCGCCGTCGCCGAGACCCGGGGCTGGTGGTCGTCGATCCACGCGTCCACCGTCTCCCACCAGTCGTACAGCCACTCCTCGCGGCCCTCCCGCGTCGCCGGGATGGTCGACGGGTCGGCGGTCCAGCCCTTGAGGACGATGCGCTTGTCGACGGGCAGCTCGCGCCACACGTCCCCGACCGTCGAGAGCCGTTCCAGTCCGGTGTGCGCCACCACCACCACGGTCGCGTCGGGTCGCGCCTCCATCGCGGCGAGCACCCCGCCCGGGTGCGGCGGCATCACATGGCCCATCGCCTCGGCGCGGGCGGCGAGCTCCTGGTGACCCGCGGCGCGCAGCGCGCCGATGCGCCGGGCACGGCGGGAGGGGGTGGCGTTGGCTCCCTCAGGAAAGATGAGCAGCGCGCCGTCGGGGCCCATGTCGCGGGCGAGTTCGGCGATGGCCGCCGTGCCGCCCGGCGCGCCCGCGGATCGGTGCCGACGCGGCGTGATGAAGCGCGACGGGATCCGGTGGAGCAGGATGTCGATGGCGGGATCCCACTGCAGCGTGTCCTTGAGAACGATGGCCGGGTACCGGGAGAACCGGTTGAGCAGGGCGTCGACGATGATGAAGGAGTCGCCGGGGCCCGCGTGCCGGCACACGACGATGACGGGCTTGCCCCGCGCGATCGAGTCGAGATCGGCGTCCTCGATCTCGATCTCGAGCCGCAGCGTCCATCGGACCTGCTCGAACAGCAGGCGCAGCATCGCGCTCGTGAAGAGATAGTGCGCCCGCAGCGAGCGTTCGGTGCGGATCCTCCATCCGAACCCGAACCACACCCACAGGGCCGCCAGCGCGACCACGTTGAACGCGTCCCACATGAGGTACAGGCCGGCGAGCCACACCACACGCGTGATGCGAAGACGCCCGGGCAGCGCCCAGCTGACAATCGCGGCGACCGCGACGGCGAGCCAGACGGCCAGGGGCAGCCACACGAACGCGGCCAGCACGATCGCGGGCGCCAGCACCAGCCGGCGCACCCAGACGGGCGGCAGGCGCCACCAGTGCCGCCTCACGCGCGACCGCTCACGCCGGCGAGGTACTCCGCGGTGGCGGCACGCGCCGCCTCGATCCGCGCGTGGGTCGCATCGAGCCTTCGGAACGCGCCGATGCGGTGGTCGCCGGGCTGCCCGCCGCCATAGGGCAGCACGTGCAGATCGACGTGCGCCGGGACGGCCGCCCGTTCCCTCTGGAAGCGGTGACGCCGCGAGATCTCGAAGGCGACGCGGGCCACGTCGGAGGGCTTGTCGGGCACACGCAGGGGCTCCTCGATCCGGCCCACCTGCAGCACGTAGATGGTGGTGGCGCCGCGCGAGACGGCCTCGCCCAGCGGGATCGAGTTCACCACGCCGCCGTCGACGAAGTGCTCGTCGCCGATCTTCATCGGCGGCAGCGCGGCGGGGACCGACGCCGAGGCGAGCACGGCGTCCACCACCGGCCCACTGTCGAACCAGTGCTCGGAGGCGCGCTCGATGCTCGCCGCGCACACCGCGAGCGGCACCGGGAGGTCGGAGAACTGCGTCGACTCGCCCAGCACGTCGGCGATGAGGGCGCGCAGCGCGGCGGGGTCATTGAGATGGGTGCGCGACTTCGCGAGCCTGCGCATCTGCCGGTAGAAGTTCTCGCCATAGACCGCCGCCGCGGTGGGCGACGCCCACGCCTTCTCGAGGCGGTCCACCACGGCAAGAGTCGGGTCCTGCGCCACGGCCGCGCCGTTGATGGCTCCGATGGAGGTGCCCACCACCAGCTGCGGGACGATGCCGGCGTCGAGCAGGGCGCGCAGCATCCCCACCTCCGTGGCGCCACGCACGCCCCCGCCGCCCAGCACGAAAGCGATCGTCATGAACCCAGCCTAGGCGCCTGCTACGTTCGGAAACGTGGCACCCCAGCCCATCCCCGCGCATCGTCGCTCCGAACCACGGACATGCTGACTCTCATCCTCGTCGGACTCGTCTCCGGGCTCATCACCGCGATCAGCCCGTGCGTGCTCCCGGTGCTCCCCGCGATTCTCACCAGCTCGATCCAGGACGGCGCTCACAACCGGCGCCGCCCGGCCGTGGTGGTGGCCGGCCTCACCACCTCGTTCGCGGTGTTCACGCTGCTGGGCGGGGTGCTGCTCAGCAGCCTGGGGCTGCCGGATGACCTGCTGCGCTGGATCGGCATCGTGGTGCTCGCCATCGTGGGCCTGGGCCTGATGATCCCGGCGATCGGTCACCTGCTGGAGCGCCCGTTCCAGAACACCCGCCTTCCGCAGCTCAAGCGCGACGGCAACGGCTTCGTGATGGGGCTCGCGCTGGGGCTCGTGTTCGTGCCGTGCGCCGGCCCGATCCTCGCCTCGATCACGGTCCTTGCGGCCACCAATGGAGTCAGCTGGGGCCTCGTGGCGCTCACGCTCTCGTTCAGCGTGGGCATCGCGATCCCGCTGCTGGTGTTCGGCTTCGCGGGCCAGGCCATGTTCAGCAAGATCTCCGCGGTCCGCGAGCGCCTCCAGCTGATCCGCACCATCTCCGGCGGGGTCCTGCTCGCCACCGCGCTGGTGATCGCGACGAATGTCGCGGAGCCGCTGCAGCGCATCGTCCCGGGATGGCTGGCGGGCATCCAGACCAGCATCGAGGACAACGACTCGGTGCGCGGCGAGCTCGACACGCTCGCCGGCCGCGAGGCCATCGACACCTCTGTCACCGGCGACGCGATCGGCTTCGACGCGTGCGAGGAGCGCGGCGACGTCCTGCAGAACTGCGGCCCGGCACGCGACCTGGTGGGCATCGAGTCGTGGCTCAACACCGAGGGCGACCAGCCGCTGGACCTCGCGGAGCTGCGCGGCAAGGTGGTGCTCATCGACTTCTGGACCTACAGCTGCATCAACTGCCAGCGCACCTTCCCGTACCTGACGGGCTGGGATGAGAAGTATCGCGACGATGGCCTGGTGATCATCGGGGTGCACTCCCCGGAGTTCGCGTTCGAGAAGGTCAGGTCCAACGTCGCGGACGCGGCGGACCGCTACGGGATCCAGTACCCGATCGCCATCGACAACGACTTCAAGACGTGGCGCGAGTGGGATCAACGGTTCTGGCCCGCCCACTACCTCATCGACCAGGACGGCGTGGTGCGCCAGGTCCATTACGGCGAGGGCGCCTACGACGACACGGAACGGCTCATCCAAGAGCTGCTCGACACCACGCCGCAGGAACTCGTCAACGCGGACGCGGGCAACCACACCTCCGGCAGGACGCCCGAGACCTACCTGGGTTACCTGCGCGGAGGACCCAACGCGAACGGCGACTACCCGCGCAACGAGGCCCACGACTTCGGCACCACGTTCTCGCCCGGTCCCGGCGGAGTGGGGTTCTTCGGCACCTGGACCGTGACCGACGAGTACTCGGAGGCGGGCGCCGGCGCGGGCATCGACATGCCCTTCTACGCCGCGGACGTGCACCTGGTGCTGGCGGGCGAGGGCACCGTCACCGTCACGTTCCAGGACGATCCCGACTACCGCAAGGTGGTCGAGGTCTCGGGCACGCCCGACCTGTACGACCTCTACATCGGCGACCCTATCGAGGACACACTGCACCTCGAGTTCTCCGAGGGCGTGCAGGCGTACGCCTTCACCTTCGGGTGAGACCCATCCCCCGGGGCAGGCGCACCGAACGCCTGATGCCGGGCCACCCCACATCCGAGGCGCGGCACTAGGGAGGAAACATGATCCGGATCCGCACGCTGGCCGTACCGGCGCTGGTCCTGCTCGCCGGCACCACGCTCGCCGCCTGCGGCGACACGGAGCCCGCCGCGTCGACGTCGGAGGACGCGATGATGGAGGAGTCCATGTCGCCGGAAGCCATGGCGTCCGAGGACGCGATGATGGAGGAGTCCGCGTCGCCCGATGCCATGGCGTCGGAGGACGCGATGATGGAGGACGACGAGGCGATGACGGAGGAGTCGCACTCCCCGGACGCGATGATGTCCGAGGACGCGATGATGGAGGACGAGGGCTAGGCCCTCTCGGGACGATGCGGAGGGCGGGATGAGCACGGACGGGCGCGCGAGGCCGCTGCGGGCGGTGCCCGCGGACGGCGACGCCGCACGGCGCCCCGGCGCCCGCCCGTCCCCGCATCGTGACGCCGACGAGCTCGCGGACTTGCTCGTGAGAGCGGGCCGCGGAGACACCGCCGCCTTCGAACTCCTGTACAACCGCCTGGCCGGCTCCGTCCACGGTCTGGCCGTGCGCATCGTCCGGGACCCCCAGATCGCCGAGGACGTCGCCCAGGAGGCGCTGGTCGAGGTGTGGCGCCAGGCCGCGCGGTTCAGGCCCGAGCAGGGCTCGGCGCGGTCGTGGGTGCTCACCATCGCGCACCGCCGAGCGGTGGACCGAGTGCGCACGGAGCAGGCGCACTCGAACCGGTTGGTGGCACACGGCGCACGGCACTCCGCATCCGTGGAGGACCAGGACACCGTGGTCGACACGATGCACGCCGAATGGCAGGCGGCGCGCGTACGGCAGGGTCTCGAGGTCCTCACCCCCCTCCAGCGGGAGGCGCTCGAGCTCACGTACTACAAGGGCTACACCAATAGACAGTTGGCTGAATCACTCGGCATCCCGCTGGGAACGGCCAAGGCACGGATCCGCGACGCGGTGATCCGACTACGAGACGCATGGGAGGTGACGGCATGAGCGACAACGTCCACGGACTGCTGGGCGCCTACGCCGTCGACGCCGTCACGCCCGCCGAGCGCGCCGAGTTCGAGGCGCACCTGCCGGCCTGCGAGGAGTGCTCGCTCGAGCTGGGCAGCCTCCTCGAGACCACGGCTGTGCTGGCCGACGCCGAGTCGACGGCTCCCCCGGCGGCGCTGCGCGCCCGCGTATTCGAGGAGATCGGACGCACGGCGCAGCTTCCCCCCGCGGACGGCCCGGCCGCCGACGCGGCTCCGGCGCCGGAGCCGGTGGCCGCCGCAGTCGTACCCATCGAGCGAGCCCGTCGCCGCCACCTGTGGCCGCGACTCGCGGTCGCCGCCGCATCGGTGGCCGTGCTCGCGGTCGCGGGCGTGATCGGTGGCGGCCTGGTCGCGGACCGCAACGCCCAGTTGGCGCTGGAACAGGACGTCATGATGGTCGCGAGCGCGCCCGACGCGCACTCGATGGACCTGGGGCTGGGCTCGGCCCACCTGGTGGTGAGCGAGAAGATGGCGTCCGTGGTCGCGATGGGTGACGATTGCCCCTCTCCCGACGACGGCATGGAGTACCAGTTGTGGGTGGTGATGGCGGACGGCTCGAAGCACGCCGGACCCACGTTCATGCCCGACTCCGACGGCTCGTTCGTGACGATGCTCGACATGGAGATGAACGGAGTGGTCGCCTTCGCCGTCACCGAGGAACCGCACGGCGGCTCCGCGCAGCCCACCTCCGAAGAGATCGCCGTGGTCGAGCTGTAGGACGCGCACTCACCTTGCGCGAGATTCACGCCACGCGCCGCCGCTAAAGGTCGCGCGGAACGTCGCGGAGCGTAAGACTGAGGTATGGCCGAGATACTGCTCTTCCACCACGCTCTGGGGCTCACGGATGGGCTGCTGGCCTTCACCGAGCGCCTCCGAGCGGAGGGGCACACGGTCCACGCGCCGGACTGCTATGCGGGTGCCACCTTCGATGACGTGGACGACGGCGTGCGGTTCGCCCAGGACATCGGGCACGACGCACTTCTCGAGGCCGCGCACAGCGCCGCTCGCAAGCACCGGTCCGCGGACGTGGTCATGGGCTGCTCGCTCGGGGCCATGCAGGCGCAGACGCTCGCGCAGGACCGGCGCCGGTTCCGGGCCTGCCTGCTCGCCGGCGGCGCTCTCCCCCCCAGCGCCCTCGGAAGCGTGTGGCG
>NZ_JAHEBP010000111.1 GCF_024642165.1 Demequina sp. | reverse complement strand
CGCGGCAGGCACGGGGACATCGCCCCGGTGCCGTCACCCCGCGTAGGCAAGCTCCGTGACGCCAGCCGCGATCAGGGACCAGCCCGCGCCCGCACGTTCCCGCACGGAGCCGTCCGACGACACGAGCGTGATCGACCGGTCGCCGTGGCGCGCGGCGATGCTGACCGCGTCCGGCACGGCCGCATCCTGGACGGTGCGACCACCCACGGCGACCACCCACAGAGGGGTGGTGTCCTCGCCGATCGACCGCCCGAGCAAGGCGACCGAAAGATCATCCACCCAGATCGCGTCGACCACGGTGCCCACATTGGCGCCCACTCGCAGCGGCTCGCCCACGCTCAGCGGCGCGCCGTCCTCGCCGCGCACCACCTCCGCGATCTCGACCACGGTCTGGCCGCCCGCGCGTGACACGACCATCACCCGTGCGCCGTCGCGAGACGGCACGGCGGACAGCACCGAACGCCCGGCCAGCCACCGCGCGTCCAGACGGACCGCGTCCGCGCCGGGCGAAACCGCGATGAGCACCTCGGGGGCCGAGGCCTCGGCGGTCCACACCCAGCTGTAGCGATCGAAGCTGGGCGGAAGGAGCGAGCCTCCTGACAGCACGGTCTGCGTGTCCATCACCCCGCCCTGCGCCGCGTTCGCGTCGAACGCGACCAGCGCGTCGACGCCCCCTCGAAGGGCGTCCGACACGACGATGCGCCCCTCGCCCACGCGGAAGGCGGTCCGCTCGTCGTCGGAGGCCAGCGCCAGGGAGTTCGCGCCGTCGGGCAACACGCCCGTGCGGTCGGGCACCGTCCACAGCTCGCCGCCATCCCACATTCCGAGGCGCCCGCCGACGAAGGCCGCCGCGAGATTCTCCGGCACCGGCTCTCGGACGAGCGTGTCCGCCGGCTCGCTGACGAGCGGCACGCCGGCCGTGGTGACCGACACCTCGCGGATGCCCGGCAAGGCCTTGAGCGTGAGGCTGAGTTGCTGCTCCGCGAGCAGGCGCTCGTCCGCCGTCGCATTCGAGAGGGAGGCGAGCTGCACCTGTGCGACGCCGTCGGTCACCACCACCGAGTCGACCGCGAGCGCCGAGCCGGCCGGGAATCCGGTGAGCACCGCGTTCGACAACCACGGCGAAGGTCCCGCGACCAGCTCGCGCGCGGCCCACGTCGCGACGTTGTTCTGCGGCAGCCAGCGGAGCTCGGGCACCGCGGTGACGCCGTCCAGCGCCGCGAACACCAGCGACACGGGCAGGAACGTGCGGTTGAAGGTCGCCTCCGCGAGCAGCGAGCCGTCGTCGAGGCTGGCGATGCGCCACTGCGAGGCGGCATTCTGCTCGACCCTGAACTCGAGCTGAGTCTGGGTGTCCGCCTCCGCCTCGACCAGGCGGCCCGCATCGTCGATCCACGCCGCCACGGGGACGGCGTAGCTCACCCGCCCCGCCGCCTCGTCGTAGTCCGGCGTGAGGGCGCCCGAGTCGAACACGGTGATCTCGGCCAGCGGGTCCCATTCCGCGCTCGCCTCGGGCGTGAGGTACTCGCGGGCCACGCTGAAGTCAGAGGCGAAGCCCGCCGCGGTCGCCCGGATGAACCCGGACACGATCGCGGTCACGCCATCGTCCGGTCGCGGGCCCTCCGCGAACGGCACGAAGGGCTCCGGGCCCTCCACCTCGCCGAGGCCCTCGTTGACCGGCCCCGAGGTCGGGATCGACGCGCACGCCGCGAGCGTCACCGCGACCAGCGCGGCCCACACGGACGCCCTCAGCCTCATGGCGCCACCTCCGTGCGGTCCTGGTCCAGCACGATCCTCTCGGCGATGGTCCCGTAGTCGAGCTCGGCGATCACGAGCGGCAGCGGCGGGTGCTGACCCAGCCCTCGCGACGTCCGGGGCAGCTGCAGCCGGAAGCTCGCACCCTTGCCCGGCAGCCCCCAAGCCTCGAGCTGACCCCCATGCAGCAGGGCGTCCTCGCGCGCGATCGAGAGCCCGAGGCCCGTGCCGCCCATGGTCCTGGCGCGCGCCGCATCGGCCCGCCAGAAGCGGTCGAAGACCCGCTGGGCCTGCTGAGGCGTGAGGCCGATGCCGTAGTCCCGGACCACCACCGCCACCGCGCGTTTGTTCGACGCGACCACCACGTCGACGGGCCGCCGCTGGGCGTGCTCGATGGCGTTGGAGAGAAGGTTGCGGACGATGCGCGCCACGCGCGGGCGGTCCATGGAGGCCACGTGGTCCCCCTTCGCCACCCACAGGTGCAGCTCGACGCCCTGCGTGCGCGCCGGGTGCTGCATCGCCTCGACCTGGTCACGGACCACGTCTGCCAACGACATGTCGTCGAACTCGAGCTGCGCGGCGCCCGCGTCGATGCGGGAGATCTCCAGGAGGTCGGACAGCAGCGACTCGAAGCGGTCGATCTGGTTGTCGAGCAGCTCCGCGGACCGCGCGACCTCGGGGGGGAAGCCCCCGCGGGAGTCGTGCAGCACCGAGGACGCCATGCGGATGGTGGTGAGCGGCGTGCGCAGCTCGTGGGAGACGTCGGAGACGAAGCGCCGCTGAAGGCGCGACAACTCCTCCATGCGGGTGATCTGGCGCTGCAGCGACTCGGCCATCTCGTTGAAGGTGCGCGCGAGCGTCGCCATCTCGTCCTGCCCACGCACCGTCATGCGTTCCGAGAGGATCCCCTCGGCCAGCCGCGACGCGACTCGGGCGGCCTGGCGGACCGGGCGGACGGTCTGGCGCGTGACCTGAAATGTGAGCAGCGCGAGCAGGCCCATGAGGGCGACCGCGCCCACAGCGAGCACGCGTTGAATGAGGCTCAGCGTCGCCTGCTCGTCCGCGAGCGAGTACACGAAGTACAGCTCGTAGTCGCCCGCCACCCTGATGGTGAACGGCACGCCCACCACCACACCGGGGTCAGCCGTGTCCGGCAGCTCCACGAACTGCCACGGCTGGGTGGTGCCGGTCTCGACCGCCACGCGCATCTCCGGCGAGATGACCTGGACCAGGTCCGCGGACGACACGGGGGTCGACAGCAGGACGCCGGAGGTGTTGCGCGGATCCCGCAGCAGCACCAGCCCACGCGTGTTGCCGCCCAGCGTGCCCAGGCCGTCCAGGAGGTCGTACACCAGCTGCTGCAGGTCTCCCGGACTCTCCGCGGTCGACGCCTCGACGTTCTGCTGCGCACCCGCGGCATCGCGCGCGGTCTCCGCAAGAATCCGATCGACTCGAGTCTGCACCAGGCCGTCTCGGATCTGGTTGCTGATGAACCCGCCGAGCACCACCACCGCGACCAGACCGATCACCGTGGTGGTGGCGACCACCCGCAGCAGCAGGGATCCGCGGAACCGGCGCCACAACCGTCGCGGACCCCGGGCGAGGTTCGCCCACAGGGAGCGCGCGGAGAGCCTCACGACCCCACGCCACCCGCCTTGTACCCCACGCCGCGGACCGTGACGATGATCTCCGGGTTCTCGGGGTCGCGCTCGACCTTGGCGCGCAGCCGCTGGATGTGGACGTTGACCAGGCGAGTGTCCGCAGCATGGCGGTATCCCCACACATCCTCGAGCAGCACCTCACGGGTGAACACCTGGCCCGGGCTGCGCGCGAGCGTGACCAGCACGTCGAACTCGAGCGGCGTCAGGGGGATCAGCTCGCCGTCGCGGGTCACGCGGTGACCGGTGACGTCGATCTCGAGGTCTGCGACGCGCACCATCGCGGGCGTGGCGTTGTCGTTGCGGCGCAGGCGGGCGCGCACCCGCGCGATGAGCTCCCGCGGCTTGAAGGGCTTCGGGACGTAGTCGTCCGCTCCGGACTCGAGGCCGAGCACCACGTCCACCGTGTCGGACTTGGCCGTGAGCATGATGATGGGCACGCCCGACTCCGCACGGATCTCCCGGCAGATGTCGATGCCGCTCTTGCCCGGCAGCATCAGGTCGAGCAGGATCACGTCGGGATTCGTGGAATGGAATGCCGCGACCGCCTCGTCGCCGTGGTCGCAGAACACCGTCTCGAAACCGTCCCCGCGCAGCACGATGCCCAGCATCTCGGCCACGGCAGGGTCATCGTCGACCACCAGGATCTTCGCCGTCATGACCCCATTATGCCGAGAGCCTGGCGAGGGGCCGACACCCGCGTGGCAAGATGGGCGAGACCCGAGGGGGAGGTTGCGATGGACCACCGCGACGACGCCGCTGCATGGGCGGCACCGACGCCCGCCGACGGCGCTACGGACCACCGTCCCGCGGCGACGCCAGCCGTCGACTACGGCGTGCCTCAGGCGGCCGCCCCCGGGCCCGTGCCGACCCCTCCGGCGCCGCCCGCGCCCACCTGGCAGGCGGCGCCCGGCCCCGTTCCCGCCGCGATGCCGTCGGTGGGCCACGCCCCCACCTACGCGTCCTGGCAGCCCGGATTCATGCCGCTGCGGCCGCTCTCGTTCGGCGACCTGCTGGGGCTGCCGTTCCGGGCGATGCGGTACAACCGCGGCGTGATCATCGGCGGGCCGCTGCTGTTGACGCTGGTCGCGACGGTCGCCACCGCCGCGGCGATGTGGCTCCTGTTCACGGACCCGTCACTGGGGCTGCTCGACCCGAACTCGACGTTCTCCGCCATCAGCCCCACCACCATCGCGGTGGGCGTGGTGGCGCTCGTGGCGGCGCTGCTGGCGGACGTGCTGTCGAGCGCGATCGTCGCACCCGGCGTGGCGCGCGGCGTGCTCGGGGAGCGGATCCGGCTGGGCGATGCCTGGCGGGCGATGCGCCCGCGGGTCGGATCGCTGCTCCTGCTGTACCTCATCGCGGGCGGCTCCATGCTGGTGGTGGTGGGGCTCGCGCTGACGCCGCTGATGCTGTCCGCGGTCAACAATGACGCGACCTATCTGGGCCTGGGGCTGCTCCTCATGGTGACGGTGGCATTCCCCGCCGGCGTGCTCATCTCCACCATCGGCGGCATCTCCCGGCCGGTGGTGGTGCTGGAACAGCGCGGCGCTGTCGCCGCGATCCGCCGCGCCGTGGCGCTGGTCCGCGGGCGGTTCTGGTGGTCGCTGCTGGTGGTGTTCGTGGCGTCCGCGCTCATCGGCATCGTGTCGAGCGTGCTCCAGCAGGTGGGCAGCTTTGGCGCAGTGGCCGTGGCCTTCGCGGCTCCCGACAATGTGGTGGCGCTCGCCATCGCGTTCTTCACCGTGACGGCCCTGTCGCTCGTGGTGTCCTATGTGCTCACGTACTCCTACCTGGGCTCCCTGTTCTCCCTGGTCTACATCGACCTGAGGATCCGCCACGAGGGCTTCGACCTCACCCTCGCCGAGGCCGCCGAGGCGCGGCGCGCGTGAGTCTCGACGCCCCTCCGCTGCTGCCGGATGCGGACACGGCGCGGCGCTGGGCCGTGGAGGAGCTCGCCAAGGACGACTACACGCAGGGCGGGCAATCCTGGCTCGACCGCCTCATCGAGTGGTTCACGCGCACGCTCGCCGGGCTCGGCGACGGGGTGGGGGGAACCCTCGGGGCGCTCGGCGTCATCGTCGCCGTGATCATCGGCCTGGGTCTGGTGGGGCTGGTGGTGTGGCTGGTCGTCGGGCCGATGCGCAGGTCGCGGCGGGCGGCCGAGGCGGACGGGCTGTTCGAGGACGAGCGGGGCGCCGATGCGCTCGAGCAGTCCGCGCGTGACAGCGCCTCCGCGGGCGACTGGGCGGGTGCGACGCTCGACCTGTACCGCGCGCTCATCCGGCGGCTCGCCGAGCGCGACGTCATCGTGCTGACCCCCGGCCTCACGGCGCACGAGGCCGCGGCGCAGGCGGGATCCGTGCTGCCGGCGCTGAGCCTCCGGCTCAACCGCGACGCGGACGCCTTCGATGGGATCCGCTACGGGCACCTCGCCGCCTCCGAGGCGACCTATGCGCACACCCTCGAGACGCTGCGGGCCGCCTCCTCCGCCCGCGCACGGGTCCAGGTCGACGCGCCGTGACCACCGCCACGGACTTCCGTACCGCGCCCGCCGGGCCCGGCCTCAAGGCGCGCGCGCGCTCGGGCCGCTGGGGCATCGTCGCGGTCCTGCTGTTCGTGCTGCTGGTCGCGTCGCTCGCGCTCGGCGCCCGCCCCGGCGACTACACCGCGCTGTCCACGGAGAACTCGACGCCCACCGGCACGCGGGCGCTCGCCCAGATCCTGCGCGACCACGGCGTCGAGGTCCGTCAGGTCGACCGCCTCGCCCAGGCCCGGGTCACGGACCCCGAGAACACCACCGTGGTGATCGCGGAGCCCGCCCTGCTCACCGACGGCCAGGCCGGCTCGCTCGCGGAGTACCCCGGGGACCTGGTGCTGGTGGGCTCCGGCGACACGGCCTTCGACGCGCTGGGCATCCCGATACGCGAGGCGCCGGTGCCGCTGCCCGAGGCGGCCTCTGCGCAGTGCGCGGACCCGGACGCGGCCGCGGCGCAGGAGGTTCGCGTCGAGGATTGGGGCGTGGTCGGGACCGGCTCGGTGGTGGGCGCGGGCGTCGACCTGTGCTTCGCGCAGCGCGGCGGCGTCTCCGCGTATGCGGCCGCCCGGGACGGCGGCAGATCCGTCGCGGTGATCGCGTCGACCGGCATCGTCACCAACGGCGCCCTCGACCAGCTGGGCCACGCGGCGCTGGCGATCCGCGCCACGGGGCGCCACCCGCAGGTGGTCTGGTACGTGGCCGACGGCCTCGACCCGAGCCTGCTCACGTGGTCCGGCTCCGGCGCCGGCGCCGAGCCGCCGTCCGAGATCGACGCGACACCGGACTTCCTGCCGCCGGGCACCGGCTCCGCGCTGTACGCGCTCGCGCTGGCGGCCCTGGTCGGGGCATTCTGGCGCGCCCGCCGGTTCGGTGCGCTGGTGCCCGAGCCGCTGCCGGTCGTGGTGCGCGCGTCCGAGGCGACGCGCGGCCG
>NZ_JAHEBP010000110.1 GCF_024642165.1 Demequina sp. | reverse complement strand
GCGCGGGGTCCGGGCCCCACGCCAGCCAGCCCGCGATCACGACCGTGACGACCGCCGCCGCGGCCAGCCGCCAGGGACGTCGCCGCAGCCGCCAGTGCCACGCCCTCGGGTCGCTGACCGTCCGTGCGCGCCGGTCCGCCGCCGCCCGAGCCTCGGCGCGATCGGCGGCGGGCACCCACCGGACGGGCGGCGCGCACCTGGTGACACCTTGGGCGACCGCTCGAGCCGACGGCCGCGCGGCGGGGTCCTCCTCCACCATCGGGGCGGTCCAGGCCTGTGCCGCGGTACGGATGTGCTCGCCGGCGGCGGCCAGGGCGAGGGCGCCCAGTGAGTAGACGTCCGACGCGGGACTCGGCGGGCCTCCGGCGGCGCGCTCCGGGGCCGCGAAGCCGGGGGTCCCACGCTCGCGCCCGAGCGCGGGTCCCACCATGTCCACCAGCACGGGCCGCGAACCCACCACCACATTGGACGGCGAGAGGTCGCCGTGGGAGAGCCCGCTGCCGTGCAGCGCCGCGAGGGCGTGAGCGAGCTCCGACACCAGCCAGACCCACGCGCCGAGATCCTCGACGCGACCGGCCCGGTCGAGCGGCACCCCGGCGACGCGCGGCGAGCAGACCACCACGGCATCGTGCTCTCGCATCACGTCGAGCGGGACGCACACGCCCAGGTGGGAGACCTGGCTCAGCGCCGCGACGCGGCTGCGCGCGCGGCGCTCGTCGCCGTCACCCGCGCCGACTTCGCGGGTGACCCGATCGATCGCGAGCGGGGTGAGGGAACGCACCCCACCACCGTGCCATCACCCGCGGCGCGCGATCCCGTTCTCCACAGGCAGGGCCGGCGTCAGTCGCCGATGCGCCGCGACGGCCACCATGCCCGGCGGCCCATGTCGCCGATGAGCCCCGGCACCAGCAGCGAGCGGACGATGAAGGTGTCGATCAGCACGCCCACCGCGACGATGAAGGCGATCTGTGCGAGGAACACGAGCGGGATGACCCCGAGTGCCGCGAAGGTCGAGGCGAGCACCAGGCCCGCGGACGTGATGACGCCACCCGTGACCGCCAGGGCACGGCGGACGCCTTCGCGGCTGCCGTGCACCAGCGACTCCTCGCGCGCTCTCGACATGAGGAAGATCGAGTAGTCGACACCCAGCGCCACCAGGAACACGAACGCGAGCAGCGGTACCGCCGGGTCCGTGCCCGGGAAGCCGAACACGTGGTTGAAGAACACGGCCGAGAGACCCATGGTCGCGGCGAAGCTCAGGACGTTCGCGAGGATGATCAGTACGGGCGCGATGACGGCCCGCAGCAGCAGCATGAGCACCAGCAGGATGACCACCAGGATGGTGGGCAGAATGATGCGAAGGTCACGCTCCGAGGTGGTTCGGGTGTCGAGCGCCTCGGCCGCCTGGCCGCCCACGAGGGCGTCGGGTTCGATCGCGTGGACCACCTCGCGAACCTCGGCCACGATGTCCTGCGCCTCCACCGAGGAGGCGGCGACCTGGGTGATGGCGTTGATCTCGACGCGGCCGTCGATCACGATCGGCTCGTCCTGAACCACTCCCGCGGGGGCTCCCGCGGCGATCGACGGGGTGAGCACATAGGCGGCGTCGACGCCATCCACGGCGGCCACGGCGTCGACCAGTTCGTCGGCCTGGTCCTCCGCGGCGATGATGCGGATCGGGGAGGTGGCACCCGCGGAGAAGTGAGCCTCCAGCACCTCGAAGCCGGCAATGGACTCGACCTCACCGGTGAACACGTCCCGTTCGCCCAGCCCGCCGGACTTGAAGGTGGGCAGGAATGCCGCCAGGCCAAGCAGCAGCAGCGACGCGGCGACCCACACCACGCGAGGCCGCGCGGCGACCCGGCGCGAAACCTTCCCCCAGATCCCGGCGCGGCGCTCGACGGCCTCGATGGTCTCCTCGGCCTCGTGCGCATCGTCTCCGCGGTAGCGAGGCATGGCGGGCCAGAACACGCCTCGGGCGTGCTTGCCGCCGATGAGCAGCAGCGCCGGCAACAACGTGAGGGCGGCGAGGAACGATGCGGCGATGCCGATCGCGCCCGCCGGGCCCAGGGCGGCGTTCGACTTGAGATCGCTCAGGAGGAGCACGAGCAGTCCCAACACCACCGTGCCCGCGGAGGCCGCGATGGGCTCGAGCGAGCGGCGCCAGGCCTTGGCGAGCGCGGCGTACGGCGACTGGATGCGCAGCAGCTCCTCGCGATAGCGCGCCACCAGCAGCAGCGCATAGTCGGTGGTCGCGCCCACCACAAGGATGAACATGATGCCCTGGCTCTGCCCGTTCAGCGTGATGACGTTGTTGGAGGCCATGGCATAGACCGCGATGATCGCGCCCGTGAGGGCGATCATCGAGGTCGCGAGCACCAGGAACGGCAGGACGGGGCTGCGGTAGACGATGAGCAGGATCACCAGCACGACGCCGAGCGCCACGAGCAGCAGGATGCCGTCGATGCCGGCGAAGGCCTCGACCAGGTCCGCCACCAGGCCGGCGGGTCCGGTCACGTATCCGGACAGACCCGTATCCGCCTCCGCCCACGCGGCTCGCATGGTGTCGACGTAGACCTGGCCGAACGACGATTCGCCCACCTGCTCGCTGAACACCTCGGCGTCCACGGAGAACGTGACCAGGATGGCCTCGCCGTCCTCCGAGGGGATGGCCGTGGGTCCCTGGCCCTGGGGGCCGGAGAGGGTGACGTCGCCGATGGTGCGGCCCTCGGGGTCACCCTCGAGCGGCACCGTCAACACGTCGTCGACGAAGGACTGGACGGTGTCGAGGTCTGCGGGCGTGGCATCGTCCACCACCAGCAGCGCCGGGATCGAGTCGGTGGGCGCGAACTCCGCGTGTGCGGCCGCCGCCTCCGTGGATTCCGCGCTCGAGGGCAGGAAGGCGCCCGAATCATTCTCCTGAACCTCGGAGAGCTTCCCGAAGGTCTGGCCGCCCGCTCCGGCTATCGAGAGCCACGCGAAGATGACGAGGACGACGAGGACGGGACGGAGCCACGGACGCTTCAGCACGTTCATATCCTCCACCAACGCCGGACGCCGCCCGGCATTCCCGCGAGTTCCAAGGGTTACGCTTCTGAAATGCAGATCCTTCCCCTCGAGCTCGGCACGCGCCTGGTGCCCTACCAGGAGGCCTGGGACCTGCAGCGCGAGATCCACGCCCAGGTCGTGTCTGGCGAGCGCGAGGACACGGTGGTGCTGGTCGAGCACGAGCCGGTCTACACGGCGGGCAAGCGCACCGCCGTCTGGGACCGCCCCATGGACGGCACACCCGTGATCGACGTCGACCGCGGCGGGCGCATCACCTGGCACGGCCCAGGGCAGCTCGTGGGCTACCCGATCGTGCGCCTCGCCACCCCCGTCGACGTGGTGAAGTACGTGCGCGCGCTCGAGCGCGCCATCATGGAACTGTGCGGGTCCCTCGGCATCGAGACGATGCGCGTCGCGGACCGCTCCGGCGTGTGGCTTCCCGCGGCGAACGGCCGGCGCGAACGCAAGATCTGCGCCATCGGCGTGCGGGTCGCGCGCGGCGTGACGATGCACGGGTTCGCGCTCAACTGCGACCCCGACCTGGACTGGTACGACCGCATCGTCCCCTGCGGGATCTCGGATGCGGACGTGACGTCGCTGTCCGCCGAGCTGGGCCGGACGGTGACCATCCACGATGTCGTCGAGCCCACCCTGGGATTCCTAGAATCCGCGCTCGCGGACGTAAGGTGGGCCGAGGCGCAGACCCGCGTCCCCGACACCCTCCCCACGAAGGAGCCTGTGTGACCATCGCACCCGAGGGCCGCAAGATGCTGCGCGTCGAGGCCCGCAACGCCGCCGTCCCGATCGAGCGCAAGCCCGAATGGATCCGCACCAAGGCCACCATGGGCCCGGAGTACAAGGATCTCAAGGGACTGGTGAAGACGGGCGGCCTGCACACGGTGTGCGAGGAGGCGGGATGCCCCAACATCTTCGAATGCTGGGAGGACCGCGAGGCCACGTTCCTCATCGGCGGCGACCAGTGCACGCGACGCTGCGACTTCTGCCAGATCGACACGGGTAAGCCCGCCGACTTCGACGCGGACGAGCCGCGCCGCGTCGCCGAGTCCGTGCGCCAGATGGGCCTCAAGTATTCGACGGTCACCGGCGTCGCGCGCGACGACCTGGAGGACGGCGGCGCGTGGCTGTACGCCGAGACGGTGCGCCAGATCCACGGCCTCAACCCAGGCGTGGGCGTGGAACTGCTCATCCCCGACTTCAACGCGGAGCCCGACCAGCTGGCCGAGGTGTTCTCCTCGCGCCCGGAGGTGCTCGCCCACAACCTCGAGACGGTGCCGAGGGTGTTCAAGCGCATCCGTCCCGGCTTCCGCTACGACCGGTCCCTGTCGGTGCTGACCGCGGCTCAGGAGGCGGGGCTGGTCACCAAGTCCAACCTGATCTTGGGCATGGGCGAGACGTTCGACGAGGCCGTCGAGGCGCTGCGCGACCTGCACGCCGCCGGGTGCGACCTCCTCACCATCACCCAGTACCTGCGCCCCAGCCCGCGCCACCACCCCGTGGACCGGTGGGTGAAGCCCTCCGAGTTCGTCGAGCTGTCCGAGATCGCCGAGGAGATCGGCTTCCTGGGCGTCATGTCCGGGCCGCTGGTGCGGTCGTCGTACCGCGCCGGACGACTGTGGGGCCAGGCGATGCGCCGCAAGGGCCGCGAGATCCCGGAGTCGCTCGCCCACCTGGGCGAGGCGACCGAGGCTCGCCAGGAGGCCTCCGCACTGCTGCGCGCGCACCCCGAGCTCGCTTAGCCGCTGATCGCTCCGGCGGGACCGGCGGCAGTGCGCCAGCGGCTAAACTGTGCCCATCATGGCTAAGGACAAGACCGCCCCCAAGAAGCAGCGCTGGTACCACCTGGTCGCTCAGGCCTACCGCACCACCGCGCCCCACGACAAGGCACTCCTGCCCGGCATCATCGGCATCATCGTGGGCGGCATCGCCGTCTTCGTGGCCGGGGGCCTCCTCATCGGCAGCCTCGCGGCGATCATCTACGCGTCGATCATGGGTGTGATGACCGCGCTGCTGGGCGCCATGTACTTCCTCACGCGCCGCTTCGAGCGCAACGCGTACGCGCAGATGGAGGGGCAGATGGGCGCCTCCGTGGCGGTCGCCAAGGCGATCCGCTCGGGTTGGGCGTTCCAGGACGACCCGGTCAACATGGACCCGCGGGGCAAGTCCTTGGTGTTCCAGGGCGTGGGCAAGGGCGGCATCGTGCTGCTCGCGGAGGGCGGCTCCGCCGCGCGCAAGCCGGCCCAGCAGACGCAGAAGCGCATCGAGAAGCTGGTTCCCGGCGTGCCCGTCACCACTCTCTACATCGGGCGCGCGGAGGGCGAGGTGCCCCTGCCGAAGCTCAACCGCACCATCCGCAAGACCAAGAAGGCGCTCAAGAAGGCCGATCAGGCCACGGTCTCCGCACGCCTCAAGGCGATCGGCGGCGCCAAGCCGCCCATGCCCAAGGGCATCGACCCCGTGCGCGCGCGCCCGGACCGCAAGGGGATGCGCGGCCGCTGACGGTGGCGTTGCCGCGCCGCGCCGCGCGTAGCATGTCCACGCTCCGGGTAGCTGAGCGACGGTTTCGCGAGGTCTGCGACTCCCATGGGTAACTGAGCGACGCTGCTACGGCAGCGTGACCGCCACCCCGCGCTCCGACGACGCGAACCGCACCTCCCGCATGTCGGCCACGCGCGCCAGGCCCTCGGTCGCCGGCGTACGCAGGGATCCCACGACCACCACGGTCGCCCCCGACGCGAGTCCCGCCCGCACGCCCGCATCGGCGTCCTCGAACACCACGCAATCGCTCGGATCCACGCCCAGCGCCCGTGCACCGCGCACATAGGGCTCCGGATGCGGCTTGCCGAGCTCGACATCCTCGGCGGCGATCATCCGGTCGACCGCGGGGAACCCGAGCCGCTCGAGCCTCCGCAGCGCGGAGGACCGGACGGCCGAGGTCACCACCGCCCAACGGCCCGCGGGGATCGCACGCACGGCGGCCACCGCGCCCGGGATCTCGACGTCGGCCTCGAAGAGCGACTCCTCCATGGCGAAGATGCGGGCGAACCACGGCTCGACATCCGCGTCCTCGCCCAGGAAGTGCTTCAGTGTGGCGCGGGCCGGGACTCCGTGCACTCGGGCAAGCACCTGGTCCCTGTCGAAGCCGGCCTCGCGCGCGAACTCGCCCCACACCAGGTCCACGGTCGCGGTGGAGTCGATGAGAGTGCCGTCCATGTCGAGCAGCACGCCCGCGACCTCGAGGCGGATCATGCGGCCGCGCCGGCCCGGACCACGTGCGTGCCGGCGGCCCTGTCGTGCAGACCGCGCCCGTCGGGGCCCCACACCACGGCCGGGATCACCAGCGCGAGCAGCGCGGTGCGGATCAGCGCCTTCAGCGGGCCCACATAGGGAGCTCCGTCGAGGCGCACCACGCGCAGGCCGAACAGCCGGTGGCCGATCGTGCTGCCCAGCGTGGCGACCAGGATCAGGTGCTGGACGGCCCACACCCCGAGGGTGGCGAAGGGCGAGCCGGCGAGCAGCACGCGCTCGATCGCCGTGACCTGGTCCACCGGATACAGGGGGTCCACGAAGAACGCGGAGGAGATGAGCATGCACAGCAGCCAGTCGATGCCGATGCCCGCCAGGCGGCGCCCCACCTGGGCGCTGGGGGAGGTCTCGGTCACCGCGCCAGCCTAGCCGCGGCCACGGCCGCTTCCGGACGTTGCCCCCGCATCGTCCAGGAGCCATCCTCGGCGGATCCGTCGCCACATGTAACAGCCCGGAAACATTCCCTGTATGCGGAGGCAACACCCCGCGCCTAGGGTGGAGGTGCGATTCCGCCATGTCCATCTGTTCAAGGAGTACCGGATGTTCACAG
>NZ_JAHEBP010000019.1:7070-27719 GCF_024642165.1 Demequina sp. | reverse complement strand
CCGGGATCCGTCGAGCGCGCCCTGCAGCGTGGCGCCGATGGTCGCGGCGAACAGCACGGCGTCGAGCTGCCACGCCACGAGGCCGACGACGGACAGGTCGCCCATCGGCGTGATGATCGGCGCGGACAGCGCCAGCGGCGGTGGGCCCTTGGCGGCGGACGCGAGGCGTACCAGCACCACCGCGGCGATGAGGGCGGCGACCGTACCCAGATCGCCCCACGCCACTTCTCCCCCGCCGCCGGCCACCGCACCCGCGCCGCCGAGCGCGATCCCTCCCAGCAGCGGCGCCCACGCGTGCGCACGGATCATCGCGCCGTCGCTCACCCCGAACAGGCGGGGCGTGGTGACGGCCAGCACGGCGTGCCGCAGCCCGTCGCTGAGCGGTCCCAGACCGGCAAATACCAGCAATGCTGCTCCGATTCGCACCGCCCACCCCAGCAGCCCGGGCACGTCCGGAGCCGCCGCGAAGGCCCAGCCGCCCACGCCGAGCGTGAGCACGCCCACCACGGCGCGTAACGGAGTGCGCGCCGTCGCCACCAGGTCGGCCCGCGCCACCGCCCAACCGAAGCGCCTGCCCCCGACGAGCCGCCATCGGCGCCCCACCGTGGGCGGGGCGCGGAACTCGGCGAGGGCTGTCGAGACGTCCCCGCTGGTGGCCGCCGAGGTCGCACCCTCCCACCGGCGGGACTGCTCGACGATTCCGGGACCGTCGAGGCTGTCCAACAGGAGCGGCGTGGTCCCGGCCGCGGCGAGCGCGACGGCGGCCAGGAGCACCAGCTGCAGCACGGGCACGGTCGCCGAACCGTCGGGCCACGTCGCGGCGGCCCACGACCACGGCAACACGTCGGCGGCCGGCCACGCGAGCCCGGCCGCGACGGCCGCGAGCAGCGCGATGGGCACCGCCCACACGGCCGCACCCCGCGCTGCCTGCCCGGCGAGCCACGCCCCGGCGACCAGCAGCCCGAAGAACACGGATGCGACCAGGCCCGCCCCGAGCTGGGCCGCGGTCATCGCGTCCGCATCGGCCAGCGGTCCGATGAGGATGGCGGTGACAGCCAGCGACACCAGGACCACCACCACCCCGGACCGGATCGCTGCGCCCAAGAAGGCGCGTCGCCGCGGCACGTCCGAGGTGGCGAGGGCGTGGGCGACGAAGGGCCGCGTCACCGCGGGTCCCCGCGTGGTGCCGATCGCGAACGTGGCGGCCAGTACGCCGCCGAGCACGGCCGACACGGCGGAGGCCGTCCCGGGTTGAATCAACACGTCGAGCACGTCGGGGCGGCGAAAGGCTCCCGCGACCCCTCGGATGGCCGGGGCGCCGTAGATGAGCACCACGAGCGCGCCCACGTAGATGGCATAGACCACCGCCCCGGCTCCGCCGCCCGACTGCCGGCGCCGGTACTGGCGCCAGAACAGCGACAGACGACTAGTCGCCATGGGTGGTCCGCACCTCACGCAGCCGGACCTTGGGGCCGGTGAGCGCGGCGGCGAGCGTCGCGTTGTGACTCGCCACCACCAGGGTCGCGCCGTCCGCCCGCTCCGCCTCGAGCAGCTCCGCCAGCACCACCACGCGGTCCGCGTCGAGGCGCTGTTCGGGCTCGTCGAGAAGCAGCACGTCGCAGGGGCGCACCAGGGTCATCGCGAGGGTCGCCATCTGCGCCTGGCCCGAGGACAGCTCGTGCGGGAACCTCGTGGCCAGCGCGCCCACCCCGAAGGCGTCGAGCACGCCGCCGCCGCGGCTGCGGGCGTCGGCCGCGGCCATGCCCCACGAGAGGCCCACCAGGGCGAAGTGCTCCTCGAGGGTGAGGTTGTGCGCGAACGGCGGTGGCCCCACCAGCGCCGCGACCAGCGCGCGGAAGGACGGGTCCTTCTCGTCCGCGGGGGCCCCGCCCACGTGTGCCGTGCCGGTCGCGGGGGCGAGCACCCCGGCGAGGATGCGCAACAGGGTGGTCTTGCCCGCGCCGTTGGCGCCGGTGAGCGTGACCGCCTCGCCGGCGAGAGCGGTGAAGCTGACCGGCGCCAGCACCTGCGCGCCGCCCAACGTCGCGGTCACCTTGCGGACGTCGATCACCGCATCGTCGCGACGCGATGGCTTCGAGGCCGGGGGTTTGCTCACGATCCCCCACCCTAGGCCAACGGCGCACGGGTACCGTGAGCGGCATGCGCCCGATGCTGTCGCTGCTCCTCGTGGTCGCCCTGGCGGCGTGCTCGGGCGACCCTGCCCCCGCCGCCACCGCATCCGGAGCCGCGGCGGGCGCGACCCCGACCCGGGCCGAGCAGCGGCTGGACGCGATGTCGGAGGCCGTCGCCGAGTGGTCCGCTGCCGCGACCATCCAGGAGGCGCACCGTGCCGCGGAGTCCGCTCGAAACCTGGTGGTCGGGCCCGGCGGGCCGCTCTACGGCGACGCGGACGGCGACGGCACCACCGGCGGGGAGTCCGACACGGGCCTGCTGCCCGCGCTGGACGGCTCCCCCGGCCTCGCCGATGCGGGCGAGCCCAACCCGTGCGTCGAGGCGGACGTGCTGGGAGGGCCGTGGGACGATGCGCGGGCTCGGTGGGACATCATGCTCACGGCGATCGACGAGTGGGCTCCTGACCACAACACGTTCCCGTCGCTTCCCTCGCACCCGCAACGGGTGGTGGGCTGGGCGACGCTGACCCTCGCCAGCGACGACCTCGACCTGGCGCACGAGTACGCGGGCCATGCGCGGCTGCACGTGGACGTGTCAACCGCGGCCTACGAGGGATGCGACGCCTAGGAGATTGCGATCTCCTCGAGCTGGCCGGCGATGGACTCGGCCCAGTCTCTGACCCGGGTGAAGTCGCGGAAGTCGCCCTTGGGCGGGTTGAGGGCCCGGATGAGCGCCTTCTCCCCCACGTTGAGCTTCTCGTAGTCGAGCGCACCCGGGAACCGGGCGTGCTCGTGCGCGGCGACCTCCCGAGCGAAGGAATCGGACTCGTCCAGCGGCTGCCCGGGCTTGACCACGGTCTCCATCCCCACGGAGAACAGCCACACGTCCTTGGTGCGGAGCTCGTCGCGATGCGCCTTCAGCAGGCCCGAGGCGTCGCGACGCCACAGCCCGCCGTACACGGCGGAACCAAGGATGACGGCCTCGTAGTAGTGGATGCCCTGGACGTCGCCCGCATCCCGGAAGTCGACCTCGAAGCCGTGCGTGGCGATCTGGTCCGCGATCCGCTTCGCGACCTCGCGGGTGGCTCCGTACTTGGAACCGACAGCGACCAGTACCTTCATGGTGACCTCCTCCGGGAGTGAGAGCCTTCATCGTCCCGTGGCCGCACGCGGCAGCTCAGGGACGAACGTCCTTCACTATTCGACCACGAGCACCAGATCGCCGCCCGCCAGGGACTGCGCCGCGCTGCTGACCACGCGCGTCACCGTGCCCGCGACGGGGGTGGTGATCGACGATTCCATCTTCATGGCCTCGATCACCGCGACGGTCTGGCCGGCCTCGACCTCGTCGCCCTCGGCCACGGTCGGATTCACCAGCCCGGTGAACGGCGAGGCGATGTGGCCCGGGCGGCCCGGATCGGCCTTCTCGCGCTGCACCACGTCCACCTTGGCGGAGAGGTCACGCACCTGGACGGGCCGGATCGAGCCGTTGAGGTTGAAGATGACCGTGCGCTCGCCGTGCGAATCGGGCTCGCCCACGGCCTCGATGGTGGTGATGATCCGTACGCCCGGGGACAGCTCGATCACGGCCTCCTCACCCGAGCCGACCGTCAGGCCGTAGAGGTAGTGGAAGGTGTCGATGACGGAGATGTCGCCGTACTTGTCGATCGCCGCGTCGAAGTCCTTCGCGGGCCCGGCGAACAGCAGGTGGTTGAGCCGGCGCTGGCGCGCCTGGCCTGGCACCGCGATCACGGCCAGGTCGTCCTCCGTGAGCTCTGGGATCTTCCGCTGCACGTCGCGACCCTTCAACGCCTTCGTGCGGAACGGCTCCGGCCATCCGCCCGGGGGGTCGCCCAGCTCGCCCGCGAGGAAGCCGATGACGGAGTCGGGCAGGTCGTACTTGTCGGGGTTCTCCTCGAAATCTGCGGCATCGGCGGAGTTCGCGACCAGGTGCAGGGCGAGGTCGCCCACCACCTTGGACGAGGGCGTCACCTTGACCAGGTTGCCGAGGATCCGGTTCGCCGCGGCGTACATGTCCTCGATCTGCTCGAACTTGTCCGCGAGGCCCAGAGAGATCGCCTGCTGGCGCAGGTTGGAGAGCTGGCCGCCGGGGATCTCGTGGTGGTACACGCGGCCCGTGGGACCCGGCAGCCCGGACTCGAACGGCGAGTACAGCCGGCGGACCGACTCCCAGTACGGCTCCAGATCCTGCGCGGCCGAGAGCGCGATGCCGGTGTCCCGTGTGGTGTGCTCGAGCGCGGCGATGAGCGCCGACATCGAGGGCTGCGACGTGGTGCCCGCCATGGCAGCGTTCGCCACGTCGACCGCGTCGACGCCAGCCTCGGCGGCCGCCAGCAGGGTGCCGATCTGACCACCCGCGGTGTCGTGCGTGTGGAGGTGCACGGGCAGGTCGAACCGCTCCCTGAGGGCCGATACGAGGGTGAACGCGGCCGCCGGGCGGAGAAGCCCGGCCATGTCCTTCACGGCGAGCATGTGCGCGCCGGCCCCGACCAGCTGGTCAGCAAGCCTCAGGTAGTAGTCGAGCGTGTAGAGCTTCTCGTGGGGCGAGATCATGTTGCCCGTGTAGCACAGCGTCGCCTCCGCGATGGCCGTGCCGGTGCCGCGCACCGCCTCGATCGCGGGCCGCATCTGCTCGACGTCGTTGAGCGCGTCGAAGATGCGGAAGATGTCGATGCCGGTGGCGGCGGCCTCCTCCACGAACGCCACCGCGACCTCGTCGGGGTAGGGCGTGTACCCGACGGTGTTGCGGCCGCGCAGCAGCATCTGCAGGGCGATGTTGGGCATCTGCGCCCGGAGGTCCGCGAGCCGCAGCCACGGGTCCTCGGACAGGAATCGCATGGCCACGTCGTAGGTGGCGCCACCCCAGCACTCGACGGACAGCAGCTCGGGAGTCATGCGTGCCGTGTGCCCGGCCACGGCGAGCAGGTCGAACGTGCGGACCCGGGTGGCCAGCAGCGACTGGTGGGCGTCGCGCATGGTGGTCTCGGTGACCGCCAGCGTCGACTGCTCACGCAGTGCCTTCGCGAAGCCCTCGGGTCCCAGCTCGAGCAGCCGCTGCCGGGATCCGGCCGGCGGCTCGCCCTCGAGGCTGATGTCCGGCAGCTTGTCGCCGGGTCGGACCACGTCGTCCGCGTGCTCGCCGTGCGGCCGGTTGACGGTGGTGTGGCCCAGGTACGCGAGCAGCTTGGTCGACCTGTCCTGGCTCTCCCCCACCTGCAGCAGCTCCGGCCGCTTGTCGATGAACGAGGTGTTGACTCCACCGGCCTGGAAGTCCGGGTCTGCGAGCACGGCGCGCAGGAACTGGATGTTCGACGTGACGCCGCGGATGCGGAATTCGGCGAGGGCACGCTGGGCGCGGCGCACCGCGGTCTCGAAGTCGGAACCGCGGCATGTCAGCTTGACCAGCATGGAGTCGAAGTGGCCCGTGATGGTGTTGCCGGCCATACCGGTGGCGCCGTCGAGGCGAACGCCCGCGCCGCCCGGCGAGCGATACGCGACGATGCGGCCGGTATCGGGCAGGAACCCGTTGCTGGGGTCCTCCGTGGTGACGCGCGTCTGCACGGCGAAGCCGGTGACGCGGATGTCCTCCTGGCGGATGCCCAGATCCTCCAGCGTGTCACCCGCGGCGATCCGCATCTGCGACCGCACCAGGTCGATGCCGGTGACCTCTTCGGTCACGGTGTGTTCGACCTGGATGCGCGGGTTCATCTCGATGAAGACGTGCTGGCCCGCGCGCTCGCCCTCGGTGGCGACCAGGAACTCCACGGTTCCGGCGTTCACGTAGCCGAGGCTCGTGGCGAACTTGACCGCGTCCTCGCACAGAGCGTCACGGATGGCCGGGTCCAGCGCGGGCGCGGGCGCGATCTCGATGACCTTCTGGTGACGTCGCTGCACCGAGCAGTCGCGCTCGAACAGGTGCACCACGTTGCCCTGCGCGTCGGCCAGGATCTGCACCTCGATGTGGCGGGGCCCCAGCACGGCCTGCTCGAGGAACACGGTGGGATCCCCGAAGGCGTTCTCGGCCTCGCGCATCGCCGCGGCCAGCAGCTCGGGCAGGTCCTCGCGCCGCTCGACGCGACGCATGCCGCGGCCGCCACCGCCGGCGACGGCCTTGACGAAGATCGGGAAGCCGATGCGGTCGGCCTCGGCGATGATGACCTCGGGGTCGCGGGACGGCTCGGAGGACTCGAGGACGGGCACGCCGGCCTGCTTGGCGGCCTTGAGCGCCGCCACCTTGTCGCCCGCCTTCGCCAGCACGTCCGGCGGCGGGCCGATGAAGGTCACGCCCTCCTCGGCGCAGCGGCGCGCGAAGTCCACGTTCTCGGACAGGAAGCCATAGCCGGGGTAGATCGCGTCGGCGCCCGCGCGCTTCGCGACGTCCAGGATCGCCTCGACGTCCAGATAGGCCTTGACAGGGTGGCCCTCTTCGCCGATCTGGTACGCCTCGTCGGCCTTCACCCGGTGCTCGGACATCCGGTCCTCGTACGGGAACACCGCGACGGTCTTGGCCCCGTTCTCGAACGCGGCCCTGAAGGCCCGAACGGCGATCTCTGCACGGTTTGCCACGAGGACTTTGGCGAACATCTGGTTCCCTTCGACGTTGGGAACATCCTGCCAGGTTTCCAGGTGCCAGTCAGCCGTCAATCTGCCCAGGCGGATGGCGCACAGGGGATGACCCGGTGGCGCGGTGAGCGGCCGAGGGTCGCGTCAGCCGGCCTGGGTGCGGCGGGAGCGCCGGGCGGCGAGCTCGTCGACGCCGAGCGGCGCCGTGGGCTCGTCGGGGCGGTCCGCCGGCAGCGCGGACAGCGAGCCCTCGAGCTCCCGCCACACTTTGCCGAGCGCGATGCCGAACACGCCCTGCCCGCCCTGGACCAGGTCGATGACCTCGTCGTCGGACGTGCACTCGTAGACCGAGGCGCCGTCCGACATCAGGGTGATGCGCGAGAGGTCCTCGACGCCACGCTCGCGCAGGTGCTCGACCGCGGAACGGATCTGCTGGAGGGACACCCCCGAGTCGAGGAGCCGCTTGACCACGCGCAGGACCAGGATGTCGCGAAATCCGTACAGCCGCTGCGTGCCCGACCCGGTGGCGCCGCGGACCGTGGGCTCGACCAGCCCGGTGCGCGCCCAGTAATCGAGCTGGCGGTAGGTGATGCCGGCGGCCTTGCAGGCGGTGGGACCGCGGTATCCCGCGTTCTCATCCAGCGTGCGAAGGCCATCGTCGAAGAGGATGCCCTGATCGACCATCGGAGGTAGACGGTGGCCGGGCTCGTCGGTCATCTCTCCTCCTGGCTTCAACCTTGAGTTCAACGTTAGGGGCGGCGGGGTGCCGGGTCAACGACCGCGACCACGTGTCGCGGGACTATCCTCGCACCCGATGCCGGACGGCCGCGGAGAACGCGGCGATCGCCGCCTGACCGAACTCCACGGCGGCCGCCTCGGCCTCTCCCCCGCCGCGGCGCCGCAGCGGCGCGGCCACCGCCTCGGCGCGGTCGGCCTCGCGGCGAGCGGCCAACACCAGGGTGCGCAATGCGCGCACGTCGCCCCCCGCGCCCAGGTACGCAGAGGCCGCCACCACGACCTCGAGCGCGGCCGGCTCGAAGCCGTCGGGCACCGACGGCGCCACGATCCCCGCATCGACCAGCTCCGTGAGGGTCGCGAGGCTCACTCCCCCGCGCTCCGCCACGGCGGCGGCCGTGAGGTAGTCGTCCGGTGCCTCGTCGATCTCGGCGAGAGTGACGGGCTCGTGCAGCAGGCCGGCGTCGAGCGAGTCGAGCAGTTCGCGGATGACGGTCAGCGGGCGATAGTGATCGCGCTGCTGGCGCAGGACGAACCTCAGGCGCTCCACGTCGGCGGGCGAGTACTGGCGGTAGCCCGCCGCTGTCCGTCCCGGGCTCACCAGGCCGTTGGCGTCGAGAAAGCGCAGCTTGGACGGGGTGAGCGTAGGAAATTGGCGCTGCACCAGCGTCAGCACGTCGCTGACGCGCAGCAAGGGCTCGTGGGACAGCGCATGCGGCCACGTTCCGGACAGCACCTCGGGCGCGGTCGCGACCGGGTCCACCGTGCCCGCGCGGCGAGCGGCCTGGGGCATGTCAGGCCTGGGTGCCGGGGTAGAAGGTGAGCCGGTACTTGCCGATCTGCACCTCGTCCCCCGCCGCGAGCCTGCGCTCGGTGACGTTCTCCCGGTTGACATAGGTGCCGTTGAGCGAGCCGTGGTCGCGAACGATGAACACGTTGCCGTCGCGGATGAACTGGGCGTGCTCGCGGCTCACGGTCACGTCATCCAGGAAGATGTCGGACTTCACCGACCGCCCAGCAGTGGTGATGTCGACGTCGAGCAGGAATCGCGCACCCATGTTGGGACCGTGGTGAACGATCAGCAGGGCGTGGTCGGGGCCCAGCGCGTCCACGGCGGACTCGTCCACCGAGCTGAGACGGTGCGGCACTCCCTCGTCCACCGGTGCTGCGGAGTCGAGCGACATCGTCCTCTCGACGGGGCTCTCATCGAACGTCATGACGCCTCCTTCGGCTCGGATCGGTCGGACGTTCTCATCCTAGGCCCGCGGACCCCTCGGGTGGAACGGCGGCGCGCCCTCGCGTGGTGCTCGCACGCGCCCGCAGGTCGCGCACGTAGCCGATCCCCGCGTACCAATAGACCACCCCCGCGCCCGCCGCGCCGGCGATGGCGACGGTGAGGAGTGCAGGCACGTCGGGGAACACCACCGCCGCAAGATATGCGGCGGGGAGGAAGACGTACAGCGCCGCCGTGGCGGCCTTGCCCGCGAACGTCACCTGGGACGAGGAGATCCCGCGCCGATGCGCAAGCAACAGCGCCGCGCCCACCACGAGGTCGCGCGCGAACAGGAAGGCGACCAGCCACCAGGGGATGATGCCGCGCATCGCGAGGCCCAGCACCACGGCAAGCGTGAGGAGCCGGTCCGCCGCGGGGTCGAGCACGCGGCCCAACCTGGTCACCTGTCCCCAGCGGCGCGCGAGGTAGCCGTCGAGGAAGTCGCTCACACCCGCGGCCGCGAGGGCCGCGATCGCCCAGCCGTCGTGGTGCCCCACGAGCAGCACGGTGAACACCACGATGAGCGCGATGCGGATCGCGCTGATGAGGTTGGGAACCGTCCATACTGCGTCGGACGGCTCGATCTCCGGTTCGGCTCCGTGCGGCTCGGCGGCTTCCACGGCGGCCAGTCTAGGGCTCGTTCAGGAATGCGCTTCCTGCTCGAGGACCTTGTCGACCGTCTCCGCGGCGATCCGTGTGGCCTCGTCCTCACTCGCGCCGCGCGCGAGTTCCTTGGCCTTGATCTGCTCGAACTTGTAGTGACGCGTGTCCATGACGCTCTCTTCGCCCATCGTGCACCTCCATCGCTGCCGGTCGGACCCTTCCAGCCTATGCCTTCGAGGCTCCCGCGTCAGGGCGCCGACACGGCCTCGAAGCGCACTCCGCGCTCCCCCGCCTCCGTGAGGCGAACGCGAATCCGTCGTCCCGCGTGGAGGGTTCCGGTCGCGCGTCCGAGCACGGGCGGCGAGGCGAGCTGCACGGTGTCCGAGTCGAGCGCGACCGCGTCGAATTCCTCTCCCACGTGCGGGGCCAGCATCGCCGTCTCCACGGCGTCGATGCACGCCCGGTCCACGGCCGCCGCGCGCCGAGCCCCGTCTGCCATCCGCGCCGGGACGGTGGGCAGCGCGTCCCTCACCCATGCCGGCACGTCGCGGCCTGCAGAGTGAGCCAGACAGATCTCGGTCGCGAAACGGTCCACCAATCGCCGGAGAGGAGCGGTGACGTGAGCGTACGGCGCGGCGAGCGCCCCGTGCTCGACCACCGACGGCACGGGAAGGTCCGATCCGTCGAAGGCCACCCAGGCGGCGCCGCGGAAGAGCCCCGTGGCGTGCGCGAGGAACGCGGCATGCGCGGGGAGGGTGGCGTCCAGGGAGCGAAGCAGCTCGGCGTACTGCACGTCGTCGGCCCAGTCGATCTCGAGCGCTCTCGCCTGGTGGCGCAGCCGCGCGACCGCCTCGGGCTCCGCGGGCGGCATGGTCCGCAGCAGGCCCACCCCCGCGTCGAGCATCAGCCGCGCCGCCGCCTCGCCAGTGAGCAGCGACACCTGCGCGTTGTCATCCTCGATCCCCGACGCGGCGCGCATCTCGAGCGTCACCTCACCGTCGCGCACCTCGACCTCCTGAGACGGCCGCGGAAGGGTGACGCCGCCGCGCGCAGCCACGTGATCGCGGCGCGCGGCGCCGAGCCGCCCGAGCGCGGGGACCAGCGAGCCGCCCCGTTCCGGTGCGGCAGTCAGCTCCGCGTAGGCGTACCGACGGCGCGATCGCACCCACGCCCGCTCGACGCGGGTGGCCCCGAGCGCCCCCGCGGCGTCGACCTCGATGGTCCACAGCACCGCCTTGGTGCGCTGATCGGGCAGGAGCGAGGCGTATCCCTCCGACATCTGCGGCGGGTGCAACGGCGCCTTGAGGTCCGGGCAGTACACGGTCGATCCGCGCCGTCGCGCCTCCGCATCCACCGCGCCGTTCGGGGTCACGTGGGCGGCGACGTCGGCGATCGCATAGCGCACCGTGAAGCCACGCTCATGCTCGTCGATCGCCACCGCCTGATCGAGGTCGAGCGATCCCTCGGGGTCGAGGGTCACCAGCTCGACCGCGGTGGCGTCGACGCGCGCCTCGCCGATGTCGACCGCATCGTCGCCGTCCCGACTCTGACGCGCCTCGTCCTGGGCCGCCTGCGAATGCTCGATCTCCACCCCGTGTGCGGACCTGATCGCCGCGAACACGGCTCCCAACTCGGTGAGGGGCGCGTGGGCAACGGTGCGGCGCGTGACCATTCCGCAAGCCTAGGCCGCCCGTGCGCGATCACGGCGTCTCGGGCCGGGCCTACCATGGGAACATGCCGGACGTTGACCTCGATGAACGCGACCGGGCTCTGTGGCGAGCCCTGACCCTGATGGGTCGACGGCTGGTCGCGGGCCTCGAGCAGCGGTTGCAGAGCCAGGCGGCGATCTCGGTGCCGGACTTCGACATCCTGACCGCGCTTGACGCCACCGAGGACGGCCGCCTCCGCGCCGGATCGCTGGGTGAGCTCCTCGGGTGGGAGAAGTCCCGCACGTCGCATCACGTCTCCCGGATGGAGGAGCGGGGGCTGGTGCGCCGCTTCACCTGCGACGAGGACCACCGGGGCACCTGGGTCGAGATGGGAGAGGCCGGGCGCGAGGCGCTCGACCGTGCGCTCCCCGTCTTCGCCGCGCACCTCAAGGACGGCCTCGTCGACGTGGTGTCTCCTGAGGAGGCTGAGGTGGCGGCGAGGGTCGCGCTGCGTGTGCTCGAGGCCGCACCCGCGTCGAGCTGCAGCGCAGAGATCGACCGCCTGGCCGAGGAACTGGGCGTAAGCGCCACTGCGACGTCCTGACCGGATCCGCCCGTCCCGCCGCGACCGGCGACAGCCCTAGGCTTGAACCCATGCCCGACTCGACGCACCTCGCCGCCTCGGTGGCGATCATCGGGGCCGGTCAGGCGGGGCTCGCGGTCGCCTACCACCTGCGCAGGCGGGGCCTCGCGGGCACGAACCACGTGGTGGTGCTGGACCGCGGGCCCGGCCCCGGAGGGGCGTGGCAGCACCGCTGGGAGACGCTGACGCTGGGCGGGACGCATCGTTTGCACGATCTGCCGGGGATGTCCGATACGGGCCTGACGTTCGCGGCGGCCCCCGCCGATCGGCCGGCGCGCGAGGTGGTTGCCGAGTACTACGCCGAATACGAGCGCAGCCACGGCATCGACGTGATCCGCCCGGTGACCGTGACGCGCGTCGAGCATGCGGGCGGCGGATATCGGGTGATGTGCTCACCGGACTCGGCGATCTCGACGGTCTCGGCCCGGGTGGTGGTCTCCGCCACGGGTACGTGGACCAGCCCGCGGATACCGGTGATGCCGGGTCGGGACCGGTTCCGCGGCGTGCAGATCACCACCGCGCAGTACACCGGACCGGCGCGCTTCGACGGACGCCGGGTCGCCGTGGTGGGAGGCGGCACCTCCGCCCTCACCTTCCTTGATGAGGTGGGCGATGTCGCCTCCGAGGTCCTGTGGTTCACGCGCCGTCCGCCCTCGTTCCACAACGAGGAGGTGGAGCTGTCACCCGAGCGCGGGCGTCGGGCGGTCGCGATTCAGGATGAGGCCGCGCGCGCAGGCCGGCCGCTCCCCTCCATCGTCTCCGTCACCGGCCTGCCGCGGTCGGCCTTGGTGCGCCGCCTCGGAGCCGCCGGGAGGCTCGAGCGCCGCCCCATGTTCACGGCGATGACCGAGTCAGGACTGATGCTTCGCGACGGAGAGCACGTGCCCGTCGACGCAGTGATCTGGGCCACCGGGTTCCGCCCGGAAGTGGCTCACCTGCGCCCTCTGGGCGTGATCGGCGAGACCAGCGGGATCGTGGTCGAGGACGGCAGGGTGCACGGCGAGCCCGGCCTGTTCCTCGCCGGCTACGGCCCGCAGGCCAGCACGCTGTCCTCGAATCGGGCGTCGCGTATCACCGCCCGAGCCATCGCCGAGCTGCTCGCGGAGCCTCGCTAGAGCCCGTCCACCACCGCATCGGCCACGGGCCACGGCGTGCCGAACCGATGGGCCGTGACCGCCACCGCCTGCTCCTGGAGGAAGGGCAGCAGCTCGAGCTCGGGCGCACCGGTCACCGGGCCGTCGTACACCGCCAGCTCTGGTCGCTGCGGGAAGGCCCCGCCCACCAGCCTAAGGCGGACCCCCAGGCGGCTCTCGAGCCTGGCGGCCACCGCATCGTCGCTCTCCACGGTGACGGCGAGCCCGGAGTCCAGGAGGCGCTCCGTCAGGCCGGCGCCCGGCGTCGACGCGCACGAGACGCCGCCCGAGCCGCCGGCACGCAGCCGTGCGGCGCAGACGCGTAGCAGCGCGGCCTCATCCTCGCCGTCCCAGCGAATCTCCGTGTCGGCCGGCCGGTACCGCAGCACGTTGTGCTCCGCGGCCAGCCCAGACCTGTCCACGGCCGCGCCGAAGATCCGCCCCCACGCGATGGCATCCGCCGCCGCAGCGGCCCGCACCCAGGCAGGTGCCTCGGCGACCAGCGGGAGGCCCGTTGCCGGGTCCGGCGCGTCGTCGACCAGTTCGTCGGCGATGTCGACGCGGGCCCACCCCGTGAGCCCCAGGAGGTAGGACGGCCCGCCGGCCTTGGCGGTGGGCCCCACCACGGAGCGCTTCCACCCGCCGAACGGCTGACGCTGCACGATCGCGCCGGTGGTGCCCCTGTTGACGTACAGGTTGCCCGCCTCGACCCGGTCGCTCCATCGCGCGATCTCCTCGCCGTCCAGCGAATGGAGCCCGGCCGTCAGCCCGTAGTCGACGGCGTTCTGCACCTCGATCGCCTCGTCGAGCGTGGCGGCGGTCATGATGCCGAGGACGGGGCCGAAGCATTCGGTGACGTGGAACCACGATCCGCGCGCGACGCCGGTGCGCACGCCGGGGCTCCAGGAGGTGCCGGACGCGTCCAGGGCCCGCGGCTCGACCAGCCAGGTCTCCCCCGCCTCGAGCGTGGTGAGTGCCCGGCGCAGCTTGCCCGCGGCCGGCTCGATGATGGGTCCCATCTGCGTGGAGGGGCGATCCGCCGGGCCCACGTCAAGCGAGCGCACCGCGTCCTCCAACTGCGCGTGGAAGCGCGGCGACGTCGCCACCGAGCCCACGAGGATGACGAGAGACGCGGCGGAGCACTTCTGACCCGCGTGGCCGAACGCCGACTGCACGATGTCGCGGACGGCGAGGTCGAGGTCCGCGCTTGGCGTCACCACGATCGCGTTCTTTCCCGACGTCTCCGCCACCAGACGCAGGCCCGGCCGAACGCGGTGGAACAGCTGGGCCGTCTCGTAGGCGCCCGTGAGGATGGCCTGGTCGACGCGCGGATCGCCCAGCAGCGCCGAGCCGAGCCGCTCGGGGTCGAGGTCGACCAGCCTGAGCACATCGCGGGGCACCCCCGCCTCCCACAGCGCCTCCGCCAGCACGGCCCCGCAGCGCGCCGACTGCTCGGCTGGCTTGAGGACCACGGCGGATCCCGCGGCGAGCGCGGCGAGCGTCGACCCTGCCGGGATGGCGATGGGGAAGTTCCAGGGCGGGGTGACCACGGTGACGTCGCGCGGGACCGGGCGCGCACCCTCGAGACGATGCAGGTCCAAGGATCGCGCGGCGTAGTAGTGGGCGAAGTCGACGGCCTCGGACACCTCCGGATCCGACTGGTCGAGCGTCTTGCCTGCCTCGGCCATCATCACGGTCACCAGGTCCTCGCGGCGGCGCTCGAGCGCGCGCCCGGCGGCGTGCAGCACGGCCGCCCGGTCCTCGGGCGTGCGCGCCTGCCATCGCGCCGCGCCCGCCTTCGCCGCGCCGATCTCCCGTGCCACGCCCGCGTGATCCTCGAGCCGGGCGCGCTTCACGGTGGCGACACCCAGGTTGGAAGCGGCGGCTCCGGACCGCACTCGCCGAGCCCACTCGCGGCTGGGCTCGAGGGATGGGTCGGTGTCCGGTGTGTTGGCGAAGGCGGTGTCGCCCTGGAGCGCGGGGGCGGATCCCGCGCCGGCGGCGCCGGAACGATGCGATGAGGCGGCGGGGAGCACGGAGAGCTTGAGTGACGCTCGGAACCGGCGCTCCTCTCGAGCGAACACCTCCGGGTCCTCGAGGTCGAACAGCGCGGACATGAAGTTCGACGGGCTTGCGACCTCCTCGAGCCTGCGCACCAGGTAGGCGAGCGCCACGTCGAACTCCGCCGGGTGGACCACGGGCGTGTACAGCCGTATCGGCCCCGCGTCGCGCGCAACCGCGGCGGCCACGTGCTCTCCCATCCCGAGCAGCATCTCGACGTCGATGCTCGCGGCGACGCCCCGCTCGCGAGCCGTCATCAGCGCGTGCGCGATGTCGAAGAGGTTGTGGCCGGCAATGCCGATCCTCACGGCCCGGGTGCGCTCCGGGGTCAGCGCGTAGTCGAGCACCCGCTTGTAGTGGGCGTCGGACTCGGCCTTGGTTTCCCAAGTCGCGAGCGGCCAGCCGTGGAGCTCGGCGTCGACGTGCTCCATCGACAGGTTCGCGCCCTTGACCAGGCGCACCTTGATGGGAGCGCCGCCGGCGGCGACGCGCTCCGCCGCCCAGCGCTGGAGGTGGCGCATCGCGGGCAGGGAGTCCGGCAGGTAGGCCTGCAGCACGATGCCGGCGGTGAGGCGCGTGAGGCCCGGGCGCTCGAGCAGGCGCGTGAACACGGCGATGGTGAGGTCGAGGTCCCGATACTCCTCCATGTCGAGGTTGACGAAGGCGCCGTCCTTCCGCGCCGCCAACTCGTACAGCGGGACCAGGCGCTCGACCACCGCGTCCACGGCCTCGTCGAAGGCCCAGGCCGAGTGCGGAGCGACGGCCGCGGAGACCTTCAGCGACACGTAGTCGACGTCCTCGCGTTCGAGCAGCTGCATGGTCCGCGCGAGGCGTCGGTCCGCCTCCTGGCTCCCCAGTACGGCCTCGCCGAGCAGGTTGAGGTTGAGCCGGCTGCCGCCCGCCCGTAGCCGGCTCAGCGCCGGGCCCAGGCGCGCCGGCGAGGCGTCCACCACCAGGTGGCCCACCATGCCGCGCACCACCCGGCGGCACACGGCCACCACGGGACGCGGCGCCACGTGGGACGCGAGGGCGCCGGCCCGCAGCGCCACCTGCTGGTAGCCGGGCAGGAATCCGTGATCGCGAGCGACCACCCGGCGCAGGCTCGCGGCGGCCACGCGTGGGTCCTCCGGGCGCACCACTCCGTCGACGAAGTCCGTGAGGAACGCGAGTCCGCCGTCATGGCCGAGCATGCGCGCGAGCATCCGCGCAGAGCCGTCGATGGGGTGCTCCTGCGCGCGCTCGAGCCAGGTGCGCACCTGCGCGACCGTGTCCTCGGGCGTGTGCGTGCGCTGGCGCGCTGCGGCGTCGCTGACAGTCATGGTGCTCCTCTCCCGCGCCCAGTCTGAGGTCAGCGATCGCGCAGCACCAGCGACGATTTTTCACCAATATTCGGTAGTTCAACTTATGATTGTTGGATGCTCGACCTGACCCGACTGGTGGCCCTCCGCGAACTGGCGCTGCGCGGCACCATCGCCGCGGCGGCCGACGCCATGGGCTACACGCCGTCGGCGGTGTCGCAGCAGCTCGCCGCGCTCGAGCGCGAGGCAGGGGTGGCGCTCACTGTCCGCTCCGGACGCAACGTGGTGCTCACCCCCGCGGGTCAGCGGCTGGTCGCCCGCACCCACCAGTTGCTCGACACCATGGAGCTCGCGGAGTCGGAGCTGCACGACCGTGCCGCACAGGCCGCAGGCACCGTCAGGCTCGCGGTTTTCCAGTCCGCGGCGCTCACGCTGGTGCCCGGCGCGCTGCTGCGCCTGCGGGAGTCCCATCCTCGCGTTCGCGTCCACGTGACGCAGAGCGAGCCCGGCGCGGCCCTCGCTGACACTTGGGCCCGGGACTTCGACCTCGTGGTCGCCGAGGAGTACCCCCATCACTCCGCGCCGCACTACCCCGGCGTGGCGCGCCGGCCCCTGGTCACAGATGATCTGCTGCTGGCCGTGGGCGGCGCGTGGTCGGACGCCGAGTCCGTGCGCGACCTCGCCGACGCGGTCTGGGTGATGGAGCCACAGGGCACCAGCACCCGTCACTTCGGAGAGCAGACGTGTCGCGTCGCGGGTTTCGAGCCCGACGTCCGGTTCGAGACGGCTGACCTTCAGGCCCACGTCCTCCTGGTCGAGCGCGGGCTCGCCGTGGCGATCCTGCCCGGGCTCATGGTGGCTCACACCGGGATGGGTGCCCGCACCTTGACCCTCGATGGTGAGCCGCGGCGGACCGTGTTCTCCGCGATGCGCCAGTCCTCCCGCGTCGACCCCGCCGTCGAGGCCGTCAGGCTCGCCCTCGAGGCGCAGGCGCGCTCCCTTCATCGGGCGGCGTGACCGCGCGGGTCGGAGTCGCGGGCGAAGCCTCGACCTCGGTGGTGCCGGCTGCGCCGTCCCACACCGACCGCGCGAGCAGCGTGGCCCCCGCGACCGCCGCCGGCATCGCCACCACCGCGCCCAGCGGCAGCAGGAACGTGACGAACACCGCCGCTCCGAAGATCACCGTGCGGGCGCGATACGGCCGGAGCACGGCCATGCGCTCCCGCCGGGTGACGATGCCTCGCCGGGCGAGCGGGTAGGCGGTCAGCTCGATGGCAAGCAGGCGGCCACCTACGAGCGCGCCGGTGGCGAACGCGAGGCCGGAGCCGACGACGGGTACGAGGCCGAGCACGAGCAGCGAGAGGGAGACCGCGATCGAGATCGCTACCGTCAGGCTTCCCTCGCGGATCCCCCTCAGCGTCGCGGGCCACCACGGTTCGTCGGGCGCCGGAGACGCCAGCCCGCCCGCGTCCGCATCGATGCGTCGGGAGATCGCCTCGAAGAAGGGCTGACCCACCAGCAGCGTCACCGAGGTGAACAGGGCCACGGCCACCAGCCCGCCCGCCACCAGCACCGCGATCGCCGCCGTCGCGGCCAGCAGGGGCTCGAGGGGTCCGTCGCCCACGAGCGGACGCGCGATCCCGTGTCCGATCCTCTCGACGCTGAAGCCCAGCGCCACCAGCCCGGCCGTCAGGGCGACCGCGGTGATCAGCGCGGGCAGCGCGCCCACCACCATGAGCCGCGGCGCCCTGACCCACGATCCGAACCCGGCGAGCGCGAGACGCAGCCCGGCGAGCATCTCTCGGGCCATGCGGCCGGGGCCGCGGTGCGTCGCCATGCCGCGATGCTAACCGGCCGGCCGGTGCGCGGCTACAGTGGCGCCGAGTCCCCGTGGAGAGGAGCCCCGGTGCACGATCTGGTGCTGCGTGACGCACGCCTGTGGGGCGGCTCCGCCACGGACATCGCCATCGAGGGCGGGGTCATCGTCGCGGTGGGTCCCGGCGCCGCACGCGGACGCGAGGAGCGGCGGCTGGACGGCAGGGTGGTGCTCCCCGGCCTGTGGGACGCGCACGTGCACTTCACCCAGTGGGCGCGGACCCTGCGCCGGCTCGACGTCTCGGCGGCGCGATCCGCCGTCGACGTATGCGACGCGGTGCGCAGCGCCGTGGTGCCCGCGGACTCGTTGCTCGTCGCCTTCGGCTTCCGGTGGGGCACGTGGGCGGAGCCGCCCACGCTCGCGGCGCTCGATGCCGCCAGGATCGCTCCCACCGTGGTGCTGTCGGGAGATCTGCATACCTCATGGGTGAATTCGGCCGCCGCCGTCCGACTCGACCTGCCCGGCGCCGGGCTGCTGCGGGAGGACGCCGCCTTCGCGGCGCAGCGCGTGCTCGACGCGGAACCCGTCGCGGTCCACGCGGTGGCGGCGGCCGTCGCGGCGGCGAGCGCGCGGGGGGTGGTGGGCATCGTCGAGCTGGAGATGGCGGACAACGTCACGGACTGGACGCGGCGCATCGATGCCGGGATCGATGGCCTGCGCGTCCGTGCGGGCTTCTATCCGGACATGCTCGAGGGTCGCGTCCGGGAGGGCGCGCGCACGGGGCTCACGGTGAGCGGCAGCCAAGGACTGCTCACCCACGGGCCGCTGAAGGTCATCACCGACGGCTCGCTCAGCACGCTCACCGCTCACTGCATGGATCCCTATCCGGGCGGCGGTATCGGGGTCCAGAACGTGTCCCCGGATCAGTTGGTCGAGTACCTGCGCGTCGCGGCGGCCGCCGGACTCCAGGTGGCCGTCCACGCCATCGGCGACCGCGCCAACACGATCGCGCTCGATGCCTTCGCGGCGACCGGCGCGCACGGCACCATCGAGCATGCGCAACTGGTCACCGTGCCGGACCTGCACCGGTTCGCGCCGTTGGGGGTCACCGCCAGCGTGCAGCCCGAGCACGCCCTTGACGACCGGGACGTGGCGGACCAGCTCTGGGCCGGTCGCACCGGGCGATCCTTCCCCCTGCGCGCCCTCCTCGACGCGGGAGCACGCCTGACGCTCGGCTCCGATGCCCCCGTCGCGCCTCTCGATCCGTGGATCTCCATCGCGGCGGCTGTGCACCGCACCCGAGATCATCGGCCTGCGTGGCACCCCGAGCAGGCCATCTCCGTGGAGGAGGCCATCCTGGCCTCCGTGCGGTCGAGCGTCGCGCCGGGACAGCCCGCGGACCTCGTGGCGCTCGACGCGGACCCCGGCGCGGCCGATGCCGCCGTGCTGCGCGCCATGCCGGTCGCGCTCACCCTGGTGGCTGGCCGCGTCACGCACGACGCGTCCTGACCGCCGGTCAGGACACCAGCGTGGCGCTCTCCAACGCGATGTCGACCCCGGCGAGCGCCTTGGAGATGGGGCAGTTGGCCTTCGCACCCTCGGCGAACCGACCGAACTCGAGCTGATCGATGCCCGAGACCTTGCCGTGGACGGTGATGATGCTGGTGGTCACGCCCACACCGGCCTCGAATTCGACCTGGACCTCGACGTCGAGCCACGCCGGTGGCGTGCCGTTCTGCTCGAGGTCGAAGGACAGCGCCATCGAGAAGCACGCGGCGTGGGCGGCCGCGAGCAGCTCCTCGGGGGTGGTCCTGCTGCCCTCGCCCTCGGACCTGGCCTTCCAGTCGACCGCGAACTCGCCGTTGCCGGAGGCGAGCGCGGCCCGCCCCTCGCCGGTGGTGAGCCCGCCGTACCACTTCGCCTTCGCCTTGCTTGCGACCGCCATGACGCGCCTCTCTCGATTCCAAGTCTCTGTCCGGACTAGCATCCCCCGGCGCGGCCCGCGGGACAAGCGCGGCACCGCTGAGGGCGTGGCGGACGCGCTGTCAGTCCGCGAGTGCGGCCGCGTAGGCGGCGACCGATCTCCGGTACCGCGGCAGCGTGGGCACGAGCGCCTCGATGGCCGTCCGTAGCGCCTCGGCGCCCCGGCCGGCGTCATGGAGCGCAAGAGCGAGGAACGCCGCACGCGCGCCCTCGTGGGCCTCGTCGACGGGCTCGCGCAGCAGGTCGATCGCCGCAGCGTAGTCGCCGTCGGCCCGCAGCGTGCTCGCGAGCTGGAGACGGGCGCGGCCCGCGACCTCCGCGTCGAGCCCACCACCGAGCGCCTCGCGGTAAAGGGTCGCCGCCTCGCGCCCCATCCCGAGCGAGTCGTGCACCCCCGCCAACTCGAACGCCGCGAGGGGGCCGTCGACATGCTCCACCGCGAGGAGCCGGCGCATCCGCTCCACGGTCCCTGCGGGGTCCGACGTGTCGAACGCGGGAGATCCGTAGAACAGGTCGATGTGCGCGTCCCAGTCGGTCATGCGTCGACGGTAGCCGCCGGGGATGTCCGCAGGGCGCAGGCCCGCTCGCGACGCACGCGGGCGGCGAGCGCCCAGGCCAGCAGCGCGATCGCGCCGGCGGCGAGGTAGGGCTGGACCGGCTCGAAGAACTGGATGGCGCCGGTATACCCCAGAGCGAGCAGCACGAGCTTGTTGCACACCGGGCAGCCCACGGCGAAGAA
>NZ_JAHEBP010000019.1:0-6970 GCF_024642165.1 Demequina sp. | reverse complement strand
CCATGATGTCGATCCAGTGCTGGTCCGACACCACCACCTGGAGGTCCGCCTGGAAGCGCTCGAGCGCGGGAGCCGTGTCGTGGGCCGCGTCGCCGAAGTCGTAGACGGCCACCTTGAGGAAGTCGTCATGAACCTCGGTGAGGTCTTCGACCGTCTCGAGCGCGGCGTAGTACGGCGAGCAGCGGCTGGTGAACGCCTCGTCGGTGCGTTCGATGTACGCCGAGCGCTTGCCGCAGACCACCACACCCACGTCGTAGCCGGCCGCCGCGTGCGCCCTCAGGGCGCGCGCGATCTCAACGACCGCATCGGCCGGGATCGTCGACGACGACACCTCGACGCCGCCGCGCAGCACGTACGCGCCGTTCTCGGCGATGACCACGAGGTCCCGGCCGAGCCGCTCAAACTGCCGCGCCAGCGTCGCGTACTGACGCCCGGACGCCGGCGTGAACTGGATGCCGCGCTCCATCATGCGATCCACGAGCGGCCAGATCGCGTCCGGGATCCGCTTGGCGCCGTCGAGCAACGTGCCGTCCATGTCGCACACGACCAACCGGATATCGTGCGGGCCATCGGGCACGTGGAAGGCGTCGGGGTGGGTCACGGAGGCTCCAGGCGATGGCGGGCGGATCAGCGACCAGCGTAGCCGGGCCTCTACAGGGCCAGGGCGACGCGGACCGCGGTCCCGAACTGCGACTCGCGCTCCTCGGCCGTCATGCTCTCCCCCGTCAACAGGTGGTCGGAGATCGTGACGATGGCGAGGGTGCGGATGCGTTCGGCCGCGCCCACCGCGTACAGGGCCGCCGCCTCCATCTCGACCGCCAACGTGCCGTGCGCGGCCAGCGCGTCGCTCAGCGCCGGACGCTCGAGGTAGAAGTGATCGCTGGTGAACACCTGCCCCGCGTGGACCGTGACCTCCGCCGCCAGGCGCTCGGCCTCGGCGACGGCCGCCCTCGCCAAGGAGAAGTCCGCCACGTGGCTGAAATGCACGCCGGGGATGCGGCTCGCCATCGTGGACGAATCGGTGTGGGCGCCGGTGGCGATCACCACGTCCCGCACTGCCACGTCCGCGCGCATCGCGCCCGCGGTGCCCACGCGCACGATCTGCTCGACGCCGTACTCCCGCGCGAGCTCCGTCGCGTAGATGGTGATCGACGGGCCGCCCATCCCCGAGGCCATCGCCGTCACGGGACGGCCCTCCCACGTCCCGGTGAACCCCAGGATGCCGCGCACGTCGGTGACGAGCACCGCATCGTCCAGGTAGTCGCGCGCGATGCGCTCCGCGCGTCGCGGGTCGCCGGGCATGATGACTCGGCGGGCGATCTGGCCGCGCTCGGCGCGGATGTGAGGCGTGGGCATGCGACCAGCCTCTCACGCGCCCGCCAGCCGTCCTACGGGCCGGCCTTCCAGTGGAACTCGCCGGCGATTGCCTCGCCCATGGCCTTCATCGCGTTGGCGATGGTGGTCTGGTAGACGCGCGAATCGTCGGTGGTGGCGGCGTCCGCCTTGGCGCGTGCGCCGCGTTCGTGGAAGGCCAGGTACGCGACGATCCGGTCGCGCTCGACGCGTCGCGCGTCGTCGACGCCCTCGGGGGTGCTGTGATCGGTCATGGGTCCGCATGGTACGCGCCGTGGCGCGGGATAATGGCGACGTGACTGCGCTGCGATCCATCCTGTGCCCCGCCTGGTCCGAATCGTCGCTCGACACGGTCGCGCTCCTGCTGCACGGCTTCGGGTCCCAGGAGAACGACCTTCCGGGGCTCGCCCGCTGGCTGCCCCCGACCCTCCCCTGGGCGTCGCTGCGCGGACCCGTCGAGATGGGCTACGGCGCGGCGGCATGGTTCCCCCTCTCCCCCGACGGCGTGATGGACGATGCGGCGATCACCGCTGCGTCCGACTCCGTCTGGGCGTGGGTGGAGGCCGGCGTGCCCGCCCACGCTCGGATCGTTCCCATCGGCTTCTCTCAGGGCGGGCTCATGGCGCTGCAACTGCTACGCACGCGACCCGAGCGCGTCGTGGCGCCCGTCGTCCTGGCGGGATTCGTCCAAGATGCGGCGCAGGAGGGAGACGCCGCGCTGGCCGCGGCGCGCCCCGCGGTCTTCTGGGGTCGCGGTTCCGCCGATCCCGTGGTGTGGCCGGAGGCGGTGGAACGCACCCGCGCGTTCGTCGCGGGCCACACCAGCGCGACGGTGCGGATCTACCAGGGGCTCGGGCACTCGGTGAGCGAGGAGGAGATGGAGGACGTCAGGGCATTCCTCGACGCCCAGCTCTGACCTCGATCACGCCTGAGCGGGCTCGTCCCCCAGGAGCTCAAGGATCCAGTTCGCGCCGCGGGTGTCCGCGAAGCCCGCGACCCGCGCGCGCAGGCCCCGGTCGCCGGTGACCACCACCACGTGATCGCCGCGGGAGGCGCGGGCGCGGGCCTCGGCGGCGATCGCATCGTCCCCCTCCCCCGGCGCCCTGATGACGCGCACGCCGGGGACGTCGGGCGCCGCCCGCGCGCGGCCCTCCGTCACGGCGACGATCTCGGGGAGCCACGTCGTCAACGGCAGTCCCAGCGCTGCGGCCGGCACGCCCGCGGAGGCCAGCGCTGCCAGCCGCGCGAGCAGCCGCGAGGCGGCACCCGCCCGGTCCTTCCACCACCCGTCCGGCACGGAACCCACCACGTTGGCCGCGTCCACCACGATCGTGGGCCGCACGCCGATGGTGGCCCGCAGCATCGGCCAGGACGCGGCGAAGCCGGGATGGAGCGGCAGGCGCTCGACCCGGTCGACCGGTATCCACGCGAGCTCAAGGCTCTCGGCGTCGCCGGCCACCGGGTCGAAGGGTTCGTGCACCGAGGCCACGACGGTGGTGTAGGTCCACACCTGACGGTCGAGGACGTGGAGCGCGCGGGGCAGCACGGCCGCCGCGGGCACCCCGGCCTCCTCCGCGGACTCGCGCAGCGCTCCGGCGATCGCGTGCTCGGCGGTGTGGCGCGCACCACCGGGGATGCCCCAGGTCCCGCCGTGATGGCTCCAGTCCGCACGGTGCTGCATCAGCACGCCGCGCGCCTCGTCGTGCGCGAGCAGGCCGGCCGCGCCGAACCTGCCCCAGTACCGGGAGCCGTCGGGAGCCTCGACCCAGGCATCGCCGGGGTCGCGATGGGGCGGGAGCGGCGGAGGCAAGCTCACGGCGTCGCGTCGCGCCGGGTCCGTCCGGCGGCCTCCACGAGCAGCGCGGCGTCGCCCTCGTCGGTGAGTGCTGCGCGCGCGCGACGCTCCGCACGGACGGAGGCCTCGCGCAGGACCTCGGCGTGCTCGGGGCCGGCGATGGACAGGAGTGCGGCGATCACGCGCTGCAGTCGCAGGCCCACCTCGACGTGCGCCGCGCCGTCGCGCGCGATGGGCCGCAACGCGTCCTCGATGAGGTCCTGGAAAGGCACCGCCGGCACGTGGACGCGAGCGAACCGATCGTCCGCCCGCTCGGGCTTCGTGGTGAGGGCCACGGTCAGCACGCGTTCGATCGAGGTGAGGGCCTCGATGGCGGTGCCCGGGTCGTTCACCGAGGAGGACATCGCGCGGCTGCCGATCTCTGCCAACGCCACGAGGCCCAGGCGCGGGTCCTGCTCGTAGGTCCGGTGGCGTTCGACCAGGAAGGCCCGCCGAATCGCCTGCCGGGCCTGAATGTCCGGGCCGCCCTCCACCAGAGCAAGCGCGTCCCCGAGCGCGATGGGGGCGCCCGGAAGCGCGCGTACATGCACCCGCAGGCCGTCCTGCTCGGCCTGGCGTGCGAGCGTGTCCACGTCGACCGCGGTGACGCATCCGGCGGATTCCGCGACGATGCGCAGGGCCCCCGCGGGGACGTCCACCGGAGCGGAGCCGCCCAGGTGCGGCCGCCTGGCGTTGGCGCGCACGGTCTCCGACGCCGCGTCCTCGACGCGGTCAAGCACGTCGTGGAGGCGCCCGAAGTGCACCAGGTGCTGAATCCAGCGGAGCAGCGTGACCACCACGATCGAGATGACCACGAGAGTGCCGACGTACAGCACGAACCGCCCCTGCTCGCCGTAGTACTCGGTGGACAGCGCCGCGATCCCCACGATCGAGAACACGAACGTGCCCAGGAAGCTGGACAGCGCGTTCTGCGAGGTGCGGTCCTCCACGAGCAGCTGGATGGCGCGCGGGGTGGTGGCGGCGGCAGCCGACGCGTAGGCGGAGATCATCGCGGTGAGCGAGAACGTGGTCACCGCGAGCATCGACGTGGCCAGGATCTCAAGGATGGTCTGGACCGAGCCCTGACCCAGATCCGCAGGGACGCCCTCGGGAACCAGGGTGCCCGAGATGCCCGCGACCAGCGCGAGCGCCACGGCCGCCGCCGAGAACGCGGCGAGACGGAACCCGATGCGCCGTGTCAACCGCGCCAGCGTCAGTCGCCACCCACCCTCACTCATGCCGCCTCCCCGCGTCACTTCCCATCCTGCCCGCAGCGCCGTCCGCCGCGCGCCACCCGCGCCGGTGGCGAGCCGGCCTCCCGCGCGATGCGAGAATGGCGACATGCCCGTGCTTCACGATTTCTCCGCCACCCGTATCGACGGCGCCGAGCAGTCGCTGGCCGAGTACGCCGGCCAGGTGGTGCTGGTGGTGAACACGGCGAGCAAGTGCGGCCTGACCCCGCAGTTCGAGGGCCTCGAGGCGCTGTACCGGGAGTTCGGGGCAGACGGGCTGGTGGTGCTCGGATTTCCCTGCGGCCAGTTCGCGGGGCAGGAGCCGCTCGACGAGGGCGCGATCGCCGAGTTCTGCTCGGTCAACTACGGGGTCACCTTCCCGATGTTCGCCAAGGTCGACGTCAACGGGCGCGGCGCGCATCCCCTGTTCGTGTGGTTGAAGTCGCGCACGCGCGGGCTCACGGGCGGCGCGGTTCGCTGGAACTTCACCAAGTTCCTGGTGGGCCGGGACGGTCGCGTGATCGCACGCTTCAGGCCGTCGACCGCTCCGGCAGCCCTCGCGAAGGACATCCGGGCGGCGCTGCGCACGTCGGCGCATCAGCCGAAGTAGCGCCCCGGCCGGTGATTGATCGCGATCACCAGGTTGAGCACCACGGCCCCCACGATCGAGCACAGCAGGATCCAGGGATCGACCAGCGCCGTCGACCCGATCACCACCAGCAGGTCCAGGGCGCCCTGGACGTAGCCCGCGCGCCAGCCCCGCTTGGACTGCAGGTACTGAGCGAGGATCCCGAAGCCCCCCGCGCTGGCCCCGTGGCGGAACAGCACGAGCATGCCGGTGCCCACCGCCAGGCCCGCGAAGATCGCGGCGTACATCGGGGACAGTGAGCTCACGTCGATGTAGAGCGGGTGCACGCCCACGCCCAGCGAGATCAGGGCGACGGCCGCGATCGTCTTGACGGTGAACCGCCGGCCCATCCGCTTGACCGCGAGGTAGTAGAACGGGATGTTGACCACGAAGAAGACGGCGCCGATCGCCCAATCGCCCAGGTAGCTGATGAGGAAGGCGACGCCGGCGATGCCCCCGGTGACGCCGTCGATCGTGTGCAGCAGGTAGATGCCCCAGGACAGCAGGAACGCGCCGATGGTGATCGCCAACGCGTCCTCGGGCAGCGAGTGCCGCTTGACGTCGAGGGGTGGCTCGATGACGGTCACGGTGGTCCTCCTCCGGCCGGACGATGCGGTGGCCCCACGATGATGCCAGGTCTCAGTTTCCTTCCGGTTTCACCCGGTGAGAGGATTCCTCGCGGAGGTGGGAACGTTGCGGGCTGCGAGCGACACGGCGGGGGCGTTCTCGACCTCGGTCGATGCCGGGCTCGCCGCCCACGGCGGGCGCACCACGGATGTCTACCCGACGCTGGCGCAGGCCTCCCCTGACGCCTTCGCCGCGGCCGTGCATCGGTTGTCTGGGACGCCGATGGCAGCCGGGGACGCCGCGGTCCCCTTCATCCTGATGAGCGTCGCGAAGCCGTTCGTGCTCGCGCTCGCGGCCGACGCGCTGGGCGTGGACGCGGTGGTGTCCCTCACCGGCATGGCCGCGACGGGACTCCCCTTCAACTCCCCCGAGGCCATCACGAACGGTCCGCGCGGGCGCACCAACCCCATGGTCAACCCCGGGGCGATCACGGTGGCGAGCCTGATGGGCGGCGGCGACGCGGCCGCCGGCGAGAGGGCCATCCGCGACGGGCTCTCCGCGTTCGCCGGACGCGAGTTGACGGCGGATGCCGCCATGGTGGACGCGATCCACGCATCGAACCACCGCAATCGCGCGCTTGCGACGCTGCTCCACGAGCGCGGCCTCCTGGGCGGCGCGCTCGAGGACGCGCTCCACCTCTACACGTACCAGTCCTGCGTCGAGGTCACGGTGCGCGACCTCGCGCGCATGGGTGCCGTGCTCGCCGGCGAGGGCGCGGACCCGGACACGGGCGCGACGGTGGTGAGCCCGCGCGCCGCAGGCCTGGCGGTGGAGGCCATGGCGCTGGCGGGGATGTACACCGCCACGGAGGCCTGGATGACCGCCGCCGGGCTGCCGGCCAAGAGCGGGATCGCAGGCGGGCTCGTCATGGTCTCGCCCGGCTGGGGAGCGTTCGCGGCCTGGTCGCCGCCGCTGGACACCGAGGGTAACCCCGTGCGCGCCCAGGCCGCGGCGCGGGCGTTCGCCGCGGCGCTTCGCGCTGGCGACTAGACCGTCGCGAGCCCCGCCCACTCGACCGCGCGTCCGGTGTCCAGCGATGCCGCGACGTCGAGTACGCGCTGATTGCGGCTGCCGCGGAACGTGAGCGACAGGTCCCGCAGCCCGCGCTCGTAGCGGCCGTCGACCAGCACATCGACGTGCGCCAGCAGCTCACGCTTGTCCGCGTCGCCGTCCCTCAACTCCTCGAACGTGTAGCCCGTCCAGCACCACACATCCCTGCCGGGCAGCTCCGCGCGTACGCGCCGTACGAGCGACAGGCACGTGCCGGTGTTGAGGAATGGCTCGCCTCCCAGCAGC
>NZ_JAHEBP010000109.1 GCF_024642165.1 Demequina sp. | reverse complement strand
AGCCCGCGGTCCGCGTGGATGGACCGCTCCCGCACGCTGCGCGGGCGACGGCAGGGCGCGCCGCTCGGGCGCGGCAACGAGGCCTGGCGCCACTCGCTGCGATGATGCGACGCCTCGCCGGCCTCGCCACCACCGCGCTGGCCGCGCCCCAGGTCTACGCGAGGGCCATCACCGCCGGCCGCCGGCATCGTCCCGACAGCGACCTGCTGCGACCGGCCGACGCCGCCCTGGTGCTGGGCGCCCGCGTGTGGCCCGACGGCCGCCCGTCCCGCTTCCTACGCGAGCGCGTCGAGACGGCCGCGACGCTCTACCATCGCGGCCTGGTGCCGCGGCTGGTGCTCACGGGCGCGGGCAGCAACCGCGAGGGCCTCGACGAGACCGATGCGATGGCGCGCACCGCCCTGCGGCTGGGCGTGCCGCAGGAGGCCCTGGTGCTCGACGGTTCGGGTCACGACACGCGGGCCTCCGCCCGCAACGCCCGCGAGTCGCTGGGGCTCACCAGCGTCATCGTCTGCACACAGGAGTTCCACCTGCCCCGCGCGATGTGGCTGTGCGGCAGCGTGGGCCTCGCCACGCAGGGCGCGCACCCCGCGATCCTGGCGCGCCGGCACACCGCGATCGGCTACGCGCGGGAGCTGCCCGCGACGTGGAAGGCCGCGCTGGAGATCGCCCGAGACGCCGCCGCGCCGCACCGCGCCCCGCACTGAAACGCACCGCGCCGCACTGACCTGGGCAGGCGGCAGGGATGGCGCAGCGGCGCCGATCGGGGGATGCTGGACTCATGACGTCCACGTGGTCGCTGGGCTCGGCGATGTCCTCCGCTCAGTCGGGGGCCGTGGTGGGGACCGTGCGCGGCACCCACGGAGCGAGCGCGGCCACGCCGTGAGACCGTCCCATCGCGACCCGGCGGGTCCGGGACAGGAGTCGGTGTGGGACTACCCCCGACCGCCGCGAGTCGAGCCCACCGACGAGCTGGTCACCATCGAACTGGGCGGTGTGCGCATCGCGAGCACCGTCCACGCGGTCCGGGTGCTGGAGACGAGCCACCCGCCCACCTACTACCTGCCGCGCACCGCATTCGTCGACGGCGCGCTGTCGCCCGCGCAGGGCTCATCGTTCTGCGAATTCAAGGGTCACGCGAGCTACCTGGACGTCACGGGCGGCGGCGTCACCGCACCCCGCGCCGGGTGGTACTACCCGCACCCGTCGGAGGGCTTCGAGGTGATCGCCGACATGGTCGCGGTCTACCCCGGCCGCATGGACCGCTGCACGGTGGCGGGCGAGACCGTGCGACCGCAGGAGGGCGACTTCTACGGCGGCTGGATCACGACGCGCATCGTGGGCCCGTTCAAGGGCGCGCCGGGCACTCGCGGCTGGTGAGCCCACCCCGCGTGCGCGGGCTGCCCGTACTCCGGGTAGCCGTCAGGCGTGGGCCCGCGTGCGGTCCATGCCGGCGACGAGCGTCTCAAGGATTCCCCGCAACTGCGTGAGCTGTGCCTCGTCGAGCGCGTCGAGCTGAGCCCTGCGCTGGACGCGGGCGGTGCCCACCACCTGTTCCGCAAGCTCCCGGCCCATGGGCGTGAGGCTCAGCCTGCGGATGCGGCGATCGTCGGCGTCCTCGTGGCGGTCGAACAGGCCCCGATGCACCATGCGGTGCACGATCCCGGTGGCGACGGACGGATGCACGCCCACGGCGTCGGCGAGGTCCGTGGTGGTGCAGCCGTCCTCGGCGCTCAGGATCACGAGCGCCCGGAACTGATGCAGCGTCAGGCCCAGGCTCGAGACGGTCTCCGCGGTGCGGGGAACGGACTTGCGCAGGAACACGAGGAGCTCGTCGCACGCGGAGTCCAGCAGCGCGTCCCTACCGCCCATTCCGGCCCCCGTCCCACGGTCAATGGTGCGAAATCCACTATATCCATGCACAACGGCCCATCCGACCGCCCCCGAGGCGGCGCGTCGCCGCGCCCGAGGGCGCCGGTTAGGCTCGCCGCATGCCGGTCCCGTTCGTGCTTGCCTCCCAGTCCCCCGCCCGCCTCGCGACCCTGCGCTCGGCCGGGGTGGAGCCGGTCGTGGTCGTCAGCGACGTGGACGAGGACGCTGCACTCGACGTGGCGCGCCGGCAGCACGCCGCGGCGGGTTGGGGACCGCTCGCGGCCGCCGACGCGGTGCTGGTGCTGGCGCGGGCCAAGGCCGAGGCCGTGGCGGCCGCCGCACGGCGAGACGCGATCGTGCTCGGGTGCGACTCGATGCTCGAGCTGGACGGCGAGATCCTGGGCAAGCCCGCCGACGCTGCCACGGCGATCGATCGCTGGAGGACGATGCGCGGGCACCGAGGCGTCCTGCACACGGGTCACTGGCTGGTCGACGACCGGGACAGCGGCACGGGCGGCACGGGCGGCACCCTGGGCGCGACCTCCTCGACAGTGGTGCGCTTCGCGCGCCTCTCGGACGCCGAGATCGACGCCTACGTGGCGACCGGCGAGCCGCTCAAGGTCGCCGGCGCCTTCACGGTCGACGGGCTGGGAGGGCCGTACGTCGAGGCCATCGAGGGTGACTACCACGGGGTGGTCGGGGTGAGCCTGCCGCTGCTGCGCACGCTGCTGGGCGAGCTCGGAGTCCTCTTCCACGATCTGCGCGCCTGAACCCTGCCCCTGTCCCCGTTTGTAGAACCGGCACAACCCCGGCGGCCACCACCCCGCATCGTCCTCCCATTCTTTGTGGACCCCCTACAACCCGGGACGTCCGGCCTTAGCGCCGCACACAGACTTGCGATACGCGCCCTCCCAGATACGACCTGACGCGGACCCCCGCGCTACGGTTTCGGAGTGACTGCCTTCTCCTCCGTCCTGATCGCGAACCGCGGCGAGATCGCGGTCCGCATCATCCGCGCATGCGCCGATGCGGGTCTGCGCTCGATCGCCGTGTACGCCGAGCCGGACCGCGACGCCCCCCACGTCTCCCTCGCCGACGAGGCCTACGCGCTGGGCGGCAGCACCGCCCGCGAGACCTACCTCGACATCGGCAAGATCATCGACGCGGCGCGGCGGGGCGGCGCCCAGGCGGTGCACCCCGGCTACGGCTTCCTCGCCGAGAACGCCGACTTCGCCCGCGCGGTGATCGCCGCGGGCCTCACCTGGATCGGCCCCTCACCGGACGCGATCGAGGGCTTGGGCGACAAGGTCAGCGCGCGCCACATCGCTCAGCGCGCGGGCGCGCCGCTGGTGCCCGGCACCCCCGATCCGGTCGAGACGGCCGAGGAGGTGGTGGCGTTCGCACAGGAGCACGGCCTCCCTGTCGCGATCAAGGCGGCCTTCGGCGGCGGCGGACGAGGCCTGAAGGTGGCCCGCACTCTCGAGGAGATCCCCGAGCTGTTCGATTCCGCCACCCGCGAGGCCGTCGCCGCGTTCGGTCGCGGCGAGTGCTTCGTGGAGCGATTCCTCGACCGGCCCCGCCACGTCGAGACGCAGTGCCTCGCGGACGCTCACGGCAACGTCGTGGTGGTGTCGACCCGCGACTGCTCGCTCCAGCGCCGCCACCAGAAGCTGGTCGAGGAGGCGCCCGCACCGTTCCTCACCGACGATCAGAACGCCCGCCTCATCCACTCCAGCGAGGCGATCCTGCGTGAGGCCGGCTACCAGGGTGCCGGCACCTGCGAGTTCCTGGTGGGCCTCGACGGGACCATCAGCTTCCTCGAGGTCAACACGCGCCTCCAGGTCGAGCACCCGGTCACCGAGGAGGTCACCGGGGTCGATCTGGTCCTCGAGCAGTTCCGCATCGCCGCCGGGGAGTCGATCGCGGACCTCGCTCCCGTGACGCGTGGACACTCCATCGAGTTCCGCATCAACGGCGAGGACCCCGCACACGGGTTCATGCCGGCGCCTGGGCGACTCGCGCGGCTGCGCTTCCCGTCGGGACCCGGGGTGCGCGTCGACGCCGGTGTCGCCCAGGGCGACACCGTGTCGGGCAACTTCGACTCGATGATCGCGAAGGTGATCGTCACCGGCGCCACCCGCGACCAGGCGCTCGCGCGGGCCCGCCGCGCGCTCGCCGAGATGACGGTGGAGGGCATCCCCACGGTGCTGCCGTTCCACCGCGCCGTGCTCAACGCACCGGAGTTCACGGCCGTCGACGGTTTCCGCATCTTCACCACCTGGATCGAGTCCGACTTCGCCGAGACGGTGGCCGGGCTCGCCCCGTCGACATCCGGTGCGGACGACTCCGGGGCGGAGGCGACGGAGCGCGTGATCGTCGAGGTGGGCGGAAAGCGGCTCGAGGTGGTGCTGCCCGCGTCGCTGGCTCAGGCGGGCCGCGCCGGCGCGCGTCAGACCGGCAAGCGGCCGGGGCGCCGCGCCGGGTCGGGCGCCGCCCGGACGTCGAGCGGCACCACCCTCGCGTCGCCCATGCAGGGCACGATCGTCAAGGTCGCCGTGGTCGAGGGCGCGGTGGTCGCCGAGGGCGACCTGGTGGTGGTCCTCGAGGCGATGAAGATGGAGCAGCCGCTGACCGCACACCGCAGCGGCGTAGTCCGCGCACTGACGGCGGCCGTGGGTGGCGGCGTCTCCGCCGGCACCGCGATCTGCGAGATCGTCGACGCCGAGGCCTAGCAGCATTCGGTCGCGGCCCGCGACCACCGCATCGTCCGCCTGCCAGGGACTTTGCTGTAGCCCGGCGCAATTACGCAACTCCTACGTGACGTATATTTGACACCGCCTCGGGCGGGGACCTACGCTCGCCTCAGCACTAGTAAGGCTTGCCTTAGTCCCCACCGAAAGGTCCACGATGCTCGCCAACTTCCTCATCGGGCTCCGCGAGGGCCTCGAGGCCGCACTCGTCGTCGGCATCCTGGTCGCGTACCTGGTGCGCACGGACCGCAGGGCGCTGCTGCGCCAGGTGTGGTTCGGCGTGGGCCTCGCCGCCGGCGTCTCGATCGGGGTGGGCGCGCTGCTGACGTTGGGCCCCCAGGGCCTCAGCTTCGAGGCGCAGGAGATCATCGGCGGCGTGCTCAGCATCGCCGCCGTGGGGCTCATCACCTGGATGATCTTCTGGATGGGCAAGACCGCCCGCTACCTCAAGGGCAACCTCGAGAACGCGCTCGAGAACGCCATCGCCGTGGGCAAGGGCGCGATCATCGCGATGGCCCTGCTGGCGGTGGGCCGCGAGGGCCTCGAGACCGCGCTGTTCCTGTGGGCCGGGATCACCTCGGCCGGCTCGTCGCTCGCCCCCATCGCGGGCGCGTCGCTGGGCATCGCCACCGCCGTCGCGCTCGGGTGGCTGATCTTCAAGGGCGCCGTGCGGCTCAACCTGCGGGTGTTCTTCCAGTGGACCGGAGTGTTCCTGATCATCGTGGCCGGCGGCGTCCTCGCCTACGGTATTCACGACCTCCAGGAGGCCGGCGTGCTGCCCGGCCTGGACAACCTCGCCTTCGACGCGAGCGCCGCCGTGCCGCCGGGCTCGGTCCACGGCACGATCCTCAAGGGCGTCTTCAACTTCTCCGCGCAGACCACGGTGCTTCAGGCGGTCGCATGGTTCGCCTACGTGGTGCCGGTCATGTGGCTGTTCGTGCGGATGGCGTTCCATTCCGGGCCGCCCGCGCCGCGTTCCTCGCAGGTCCCCTCGCAGGCCCCCTCGCAGGTCCCGGCGACCGAGCCGCAGCGGGACCTGGCCGCCGCGGACGCCTGAACCGCCACCCTCGTTCCCCCGTCCGACACGCTTCCTCAAGGATCCCCATGACTCGCCCTATGCCCCGACGCCGTTCGGCCGTCCCCGCCACCCTGACTCTCGTGCTGGGCGTTCTGCTGCTGAGCGCCTGCGCGCCCAACGCCGCCAGCACCGACACGGCCGTCGCGGTGCGGTCCACCGCTGACGAGTGCGAGCTGTCCTCGACCGAGGCACCGTCCGGAACCGTGGTGTTCGACGTCACCAACGACGGCACCGACGCCACCGAGTTCTACGTGTATGCGGCCGACGGCACCACGATCATCGCGGAGGTCGAGAACGTGGGCCCCGGCATCACCCGCCAGGTGGTGGTCGAGGCCGCGGCGGGCGACTACGTCACGGCCTGCAAGCCCGGCATGACGGGCGACGGCATCCGGGCGACGTTCACGGTCACGGACTAGGGGCGGCTCCGCGGCCACCGAGCCGTACGCCTCGCGCCCGGCGCCCGCGGATGCCGTTCATCGCGGCGTCGCGAAGACGCGGCGGCGTCCGTCAGTCGGGATCCTTCATGCGGTGGAGGCGACGCGCGGCCTCGGAGATGGTCCCGCTGAGCGACGGGTAGACGGTGAAGGCGTTCGCCACATCGTCCACCGTGAGGTGATGCGCGACCGCGAGCGAGAGCGGGTAGATGTGCTCGCTCGCGCGCGGGCCCACCACCACGGCACCGAAGACCTGACCGGTCACCGTGTGCCCGAAGATCTTGACGAAGCCCTCGTCGATGCCGAGCATCTTCGCCCGCGGGTTGCGCTTGAGGTCGAGCCGCGAGACCTCGTAGAAGAGGCCGCGCGCCTTGAGCTCCGCCTCGCTTGCACCCACGGCCGCGATCTCCGGCACCGTGAACACGTTGGAGGCCACCAGGCCCAGGTCGAGGGGAGACACGGCGTCGCCCAGCACGTGGGCCATCGCGATCCGGCCCTGGGTGGCCGCGACGGAGGCCAGGGGGAGCACGCCGGTGCAGTCTCCCGCCGCGTACACGCCCCTGGCGGTGGTGCGGCTCACCTTGTCGACGCGGATGAGTCCACGGTCGTCGAGCTCGACGCCGGCCTCCTCGAGCCCGATCCCCTCCGTGTTGGGCACCGATCCCACGGCCATCAGCGCGTGGCTGCCCTCGAGCATCGTCCCGTCCTCGAGCACCACCTCGACGCCGGCGCCGGTGTTGCGAACCGAGGCGGCGCGCCCGCCCACCAATCTCATGCCACGGGCCCGGAACACCTCGGTGAGGTGTGCGGAGGCGTCGGGATCCTCCCGGGACAGCACCCGGTCCCCCGACGCCACCAGCGTCACCCGCGCGCCCAGCAGTCCGTAGGCGCCGGCGAACTCGGCGCCGGTGACCCCCGATCCCACCACGATGAGGTGCTCGGGGAGCT
>NZ_JAHEBP010000018.1 GCF_024642165.1 Demequina sp. | reverse complement strand
TATCGCGGGTCGGAAGTTCGACACGCGCCGCTCGGCGCAGCTCGCCCAGTACCTCGACCGTGAGCAGTCCGGGCGCCCACACCTCGAGCAGATGGTGGCTGCGGAACGCCACCCGCGAGAACCCGGGCGCGGCATCGGCCGCCCGCACGAAGCGCAGCAGCGCCGCCTCGTCGATCGCCCCCGCGCCCAGCATCACCAGCGCATGGTGGCTCGCGTCCGACGGGGTGCCCGGCGCATGCCCGGGGCCCGCGTCGTGGACCACGAGCCCCGCATCGTCCTCCCCCACCGGTCCCAGCGCCTCAGACGCCGGCACGCTGGGCAATTCGGTGGGCCGGGCGCCGCCCCGGCGGAGCAGCCCGCCCTTGGGCACCATGGACTCGCGCACCTCGCGGGGCGTGTCGAATACCGCGTATGAGAGCCGTCCCGGGGTGCCGAACCAGCGGAGCACCTCCTCCACGGCGTCCCACGCGGCCTGGCCGCGACCCAGCGCGGCGACGGCGTGCGGGAGCATCGCGACGGGGGGGCCGGACGGGCCCAGCACCGGGTCGAGGTACGTGGGCGACGCCTCGCGCTTGTCGAGGGCCCAGGTCTGCGGGACGTGATCGTCCGCAAGGCCGCCCAAGTAGACCAGCAGCCCATCGATGAGCGCCGCGCCATGCATGGTGAGTCCCCGGCCCAGGTCCGAACGGAAGGCCCAGTCGGGCCGGATCGCGGAGCGGTCGCGGCGCAGGTCGCGCGCCACCCAGTCGATGACAGGGCGCAGCTCGGAGGGCGTGAACTGGAGGTCGTGGCCCGTGGCCTTGCGCAGTTGCACCGCGAGGTACGCGCTGCTCTTCGGGCTCGCCGCGAGCCACGCCGCGAACCACGCGTCCGCCTCGTAGAAGCGGCGCGAGTCGCCGTCGCCCGTGAAGAAGCCCATCGGGCAAGGCTAGCCGCGCGTGCCGGTAGTCTCGCCTCACCGATCACTGGGAGGCGACATGTCGGCGACGCCCGAACGCGAGGTGCTCACGTGGCAGGGGTACGGAGACGCGTCGCGCGAGCTCGCGCAGGCCGTGGTCGACTCCGGGTACGAGCCGGACGTGGTGGTCGCCGTCGCGCGCGGCGGGCTGCCGGTGGGCGGGGCGCTGTCGTATGCGCTGGGGACCAAGGGCGTGGGAACGCTGAACGTCGAGTTCTACACGGGCATCGACGAGCGGCTGGACGCGCCGGTCATCCTGCCGCCGCTGCTCGACACGGACGCGATGAAGGGACTCAAGGTGCTGATCGCGGACGACGTCGCGGACACCGGCGAGACCCTCGCGCTCGTCAAGGGCCTCATGGAGCAGCACGCCTCCGAGGTGCGCACCGTGGTGCTGTTCGCCAAGTCGCGGTCGATCATCGATCCCGATTATGTGTGGAAGCGCACCGACCTCTGGATCACCTTCCCGTGGTCCGCCCTGCCTCCGGTGACGCCCGGCCTGCCGCACCCCGAGCAGGGCTGACCCCTCCCCGCCCGATCATGCCGCCGAACAGGGACGATGCGCGCAGGAGGGTGCTGCGCGGCGTCGCGCCGGTCGCGGCCGCCCTGGGCATCGTGGCGCTCGTCTCGGTCGGGGGATGGCTCCTCACCGAACGCCCGTGGGAGCCGCCCGTGAGGCCCGCGGCCGAGCACCTCGCCTGGGTTCCGATCTGGATGCCCGACGCGCCAGCCGAGCAGCCCGACGGGCTGGTGGCCATCCCGGTCCCGGAGGCCGAGTGGGCGGCGATCGCGGGGGACGTTCGGGCCGCGGACCCGGGCGCCGACGTGCGGGTCATCGCCCACACCGCCTTCGAAGCCCGCGACGGGCGCCTGACGCTCCTGGAGGCGGTCGACGGGCCGCTGCCGGAGGGCGCGCTCACCTCCGGTCGTGATCCGGGCCACGGAGAGGTGGTGCTCGCCGAGGACCTGGCGCTCGAGCTGGGGGCGGGGATCGGGGACCTCCTGGCGCTGGCCGCACCCGACGAGGGCCCGGCGCCGTTCGAGGCGCTCACCGTGGTCGGGTTGAGCCGCGCCGACGACGGCGGCGACGAGGTCGCACCCCGCGGCTACGCGGCGTGGGACGACGCGCCCGCGCTGGTCGCCGCCTACTCGCCGGTCCAGGCGGATGCCTCCGCCGTCACGGACGGCTACCTGCGATGGGACGGGGCAGTGCCCGCGGCCGTGGAGCGGTACCTGGTCGCGAATCCCTGACCGATGCGGCGGATGTCCGCCGGCGGTGGTGCACTGGGGGGATGGACGATGCTGATGGCGGGCTGGCCGGCGGGGTGACCGAACCCGAGCACAGACTGGCCCGCGCGCTCAATGCGACCGGGCTGGCCATCCTCGGGGCCGCGGTCGAGCGCGACGGCTCCGGGGCGGTCTCGCCGCTGTCGATCGGACTCGCGCTCGGGATGGCCCGGGCGGGCGCGACGGGACCGGTCGCGACGGCGCTGGACCGGCTGCTGCCTGTCCCGCTCGACGAGGCGGCGCGGCTGCGGGCGTTCGCGGCCCTCACGGCGCGGATCGCGTCGGATCCCGCCTCCGCGGCGGAGGAGGATCCTCACTGGGCACCTCCGTCACCCACGGTGGTGATCGCCAACCGGCTGGTGACCGATCTGGGGTTCGAGCCGCTGCCCGCCTACGTGGCGGACGTCGCCCGATGGTTCGACGGTTCGGTCGCCTCCGTGCCGCTCCATTCCGACGGCCCGGCCGCCGCGGATCGCATCAACGGCTGGATCGAGGACGTGACCCGTGGGCTGCTCAGGACGGTGGTCGAGGCTCCCTTCCCCGATGACCTGGTGGCGATGATCGTCAACGCCGTCTACCTCAAGGCGCGGTGGAGCCACCCCTTCGACCGGCATCAGACCTCGGACGCGGCCTTCACCCTCCTCGATGGCACGCGGGTGGCCGCACCCACGATGCACGGGTGGGCGGACGGGCGCTTCGGTCGCCTCGACGGCCTCACCGCCGGGTCGCTCGACTACGAGGGCGACAGCCTCGAGATGGTGATCCTCCTCCCCGATGAGGGACACTTCGACGCCGTCGCCGGAGCGCTGTCGACGGACGTGCTCGACTCGGTCGACGCGGCCCTTGCCTCCGCGGCGCTCGACGTGACGCTGCCCCAGTTCACCACCGAGACGAGGGTCGAGCTCGCCGACGTCATCGAACACGAGCTGGGCATCACCGGGCTGTTCGGGGTGACCGGTCTGGACCGGATCGGTCCGGAGCTCGCGCTGGGCGAGATTCTTCACGCCACGCGCGTCACCGTGGACGAGGAGGGGACGGAGGCCGCCGCCGCGACCATCGTGGCGATCGCCTTGACCGGGCTGCCGCTGGAGCCGCCGGTACGCCACAGCCTTCACGTCGACCGGCCGTTCCTCTACCTCATCCGCGACCGCGCCACCGGCGCGATCCTGTTTGCGGGCCGGGTGACCGACCCACGCTAGGCCTCAGCCCATCGATGCGATCTGGATGAGGTTGCCGCACGTGTCGTCGAACACGGCAATGGTCATCTGGCCGTGCGTCGCGGGTTCGCGCACGAACTGCACACCCAAAGCGGTGAGACGCTCGTGCTCGGCGTTCACGTCCTCGCATGCCAGCGACGTCCACGGGATGCCGTCGGCCACCAGCGCCTCGCGGAACGGGGCGACCGCCGGGTGCCCGGCCGGCTCGAGCACGAGGTCCACCGTGTCCTCACCCTGGCCCACCGTGAGCCACCGCGCGCCGGGCCCGAGCGGCACATCGGCCCTCATCTGGAAGCCGAGCACGCGCGTGTAGAAGTCGAGGGCCTTGGCCTGATCGTCCACGAACACGCTCGCGAGATGGATACGCAGCATCGTCTGCCCCTTCGTCCGGATCCTTGACCTCCACCCTAGGCGGCTCCGCGCCGGTCGAGGTGGGTCGCGCGCGTGCCTACACTGGCCGACGAGCGCGACGCCGCGCGAGACACCTTGGGAGGCACACGTGAGCTACGCCGGAGATCTGACCCCGCACCAGGCCTGGGAGCTGCTCGAGAGCGAGCCCGACGCGGTCCTGGTCGACGTCCGCACCGAGGCCGAGTGGCGATTCGTCGGCGTCCCCGACGCGTCGAGCCTCGGACGGCAGGCGGCGCTCATCGAGTGGGTCTCGTACCCCACGATGACGCCCAACCCCGACTTCCTCGCCCAGCTCCAGGGCACCGGCGTGCAGCCGGGACAGTCCATCGTGTTCCTGTGCCGATCCGGCCAGCGCAGCATCGGCGCCGCGGTCGCCGCCACCGGCGCGGGCTACGGTCCCGCGTACAACGTGCTCGAGGGCTTCGAGGGTGCGACCGACGAGAACGGCCACCGCGGCCACGAGGGCTGGAAGGCCGACGGGCTCCCCTGGCACCAGGGCTGACGCTCCGGGCTCCGCGCGGGCGGATCCGACTGCGGCAATTCGGTACATGGATGCACGATGCGCGTCGAAAGCGAGCTCTCATGTACCGAACTGCGGCAAGTCGCAGGCCGGTAGCCTGAGCGCGGCTCCTAGGACAGGGCGCGGCGGGACTAGGAGTGGGCGGCCAGCCGCTCCGCACGAAGGTCACGATTCGATAACGGGCTTGCATTGTTGTGGCAGCAAACATACTCTCGCTACATCGAGGTCGGTCGAAGCGCTTCGATCGAGAATCCCCGGACACCCCTGGGCCCAGCAGTTTCGAGACGATGGAGTCGACATGGCAACGATCGCGGACGTGGCGCAGGCCGCCGGCGTGTCGATCAGCACCGTCTCCTACGCCCTCAGCGGCAAGCGCTCGATCACCGCCACCACGCGAGATCGCGTCCTCGCCATCGCCGAGGAACTGGGCTACCTCCCCCATGCAAGCGCTCGCATGCTGGCCGCGAACCGCTCCAACATCATCGCCGTCAGCGAGCCGGTCCACCCGGACACCGACGACTCCGCGCACATGGCCTTCGCCATGGAGACCACCAAGGTGGCGCGCGCCGCGGGCTACGACACGCTGCTGCTGGTCCACGACGACGCCCTCGCCGGCATGCGGCGATCCGCTGCGACCCAGCTCGCGGACGGCATCATCGTGCTCGACGTGGACGAGGACGATGCGAGGGCCCCGCTCGCGCGGACGCTCGCCTGCCCGACGGTGTTTGTGGGGCTGCCCGCCGACACGTCCGGCCTGGTCTGCGTCGACCTCGACTTCGAGGCCGCGGCTCGCGAGGCCGTGGATCGGCTGGTCGATGCCGGACACACGCAGATCGGCCTCATCTCCCACCGGCACGAGACCCTGGACCGCGGTTCAAACTTCCCGCTCCGGTTCCTTCGCGCTTTCGTCGCACACGCCCAGGCCCGAGGGGTCGACGCCGCCGTGACGCACCCCCAGGGCCATACCGCCGAGGGCAGCATCCGCCGCTTGCTCGAGCGGCTTCCGGGCCTCGACGGCATCGTCCTCAACACCACCGCCGACGTCGCCGCGACGGTCACTCCGGTGCTCGCCGCGCGCGGCCTGGAGGTCGCGCGCGACGTGTCGGTCATCGCGGCCGGCGTCAGTTTCTCGACGGCACGGTTCGCCGTGCCGTTCGACACCATGCCGCTGGATGCACGCGCGTCCTGCACCGCCGCCGTCGACCTCCTGGTCGCGGCCATCGACGGCGGGGACCGCACCCCCCGCATCGTCCTCCTCCCACCGACCTACATCGACCTGGGTTCCGTCGCCTCCCGCGCGCCGGCGCCCGAACCCCTCGGACAGGTCTCGTGACACCACCACGCAGATCTGCACGCATGCGCATCGTCGAAGCGCTTCGAAAGAGCGCGGCGAAGATGCCTCACCACCCCGGCCCCCGGGCCATAACAAGGAAGCAGGAACGGACAATGAAGTACCGCATCGGAGCCACCGCCGCCGTGCTCGCGGCCGGCGCGCTGACCCTCAGTGCTTGCTCAAGCTCGGGCAGCGACGACACCACCCCCACGTCCGGAGGCGCCGACGGCGACTACACCGGCGAGACCCTCACCGTCATGCACTACGAGGGCGACGAGTCTGCCATGGGCATCGCCTGGAACAAGGCGATCGAGATCTTCGAGGAGGAGACCGGCGCCACGGTCGACCTCCAGACCACCGCGTTCGAGGACCTCAACGCCTCGGCTCAGCAGTTGTTCGACTCGTCCGACGCCCCCGACGTCTCCGAGTACAACAAGGGCAATGGCACCGCGGGCCAGCTCGCAGCGACCGGCGTGATCCTCCCGCTCGACGACGCCTACGCGACGTACGGCTGGGCCGACAAGCTGGGCGCGGGCATCGACACCATCGCCAAGTACGACGAGAACGGCGTGATGGGCTCGGGCTCCTTCTACGGCGTCCCCAACTACGGCGAGTTCGTGTTCCTGTACTTCAACCAGGACATGTTCGACGAGTACGGCATCGACGTGCCCACCGACGAGGCCGGGGTCGAGGCTGCGATGCAGACCTTCGTGGACAACGGCGTCACCCCGCTGTCCACGTCCGCGCAGGAGTACCCCATGGGCCAGCTCTGGTACCAGCTCGCGCTCAGCCAGGCGGACCGCAGCTTCGTGGACGCGTACCAGCTGTACACGGACACCGTGGACTGGAACGGCCCGGAGATCAGCTTCGCGACCGAGACGCTCGCGGACTGGGTTGACAAGGGCTTCATCAGCAAGGACGCCTCCGGCATGACCGCCGAGGACGCCGGCCTTCAGTTCATCAACGGCGAGGTCCCGATGTTCTACTCGGGCTCCTGGTGGTACGGCCGCATGCTCTCCGACGTCACCACGTTCAGCCTGGGCATCACCAACTGGCCCGGCACCACGCTGACCCCGGGCTCCGGCGGCAACATCTGGGTGGTTCCGGTGGAGTCGAAGCAGCCCGAGCTCGCCGAGGTGTTCATCGACATCACGATGCGCCCCGAGGTGCAGGCACTGTTGGGCGAGTCCGGCGGCCTTCCCGTCGCCGCGAACACGGACGACATCACCGACCCCGACGCTCAGGCGCTCATCGCCCTGTTCAACGAGGTCAACGACCGTGACGGACTCTCGTTCTACCCCGACTGGCCCACTCCCACGTTCTACGGCGACCTGAACTCGGTCATGCAGTCCCTCGTGAACGGCACCGCCACGTCGGCGGAGGCCCAGACCCAGCTCATGGACTACTACGAGAGCTACGTCTCCACCGTTCGATAGCCCTCAACCACGCGGGGGTCCCGGCAGTGCCGGGACCCCCGCCGGAGAGACGGACCCCCTCATGACCATCACCCCCCAGCTCAAGCGCCCCAAGAAGGCGCAGGATCCCGCACGCATCCCGCAGCGCGACCGGAGCAAACTCGGCTACTGGCTCTACCTCATCCCGGGCGGCATCCTCGTCTCGCTCGTGATCTTCTACCCGATCGTGCGGAACATGCGGCTCAGCTTCTTCCACTGGCGCGGCGGCCGCGCCGAGGAGTCCTTCGCGGGATTCGACAACTGGATCGCGCTGTTCTCCGACCAAGAATTCCTGCAGTCGTTCAAGAACATCGTGCTCGTGATCATCGCCATGGTGGTGGTGCCCACCCTGCTGGGCCTCATCATCGCCGCGCTGCTGTTCGACGTGGTGGGCCGGCGCTTCGGCGGGAAGCTTTCCAGCTTCCTGCGCGCCACCTACTACCTGCCGCAGATCCTCCCCATCGCCGTGGCCGGCGTCATGTTCAGCTGGATCCTCAAGCCCAACTCCGACGGCGTGCTCAATCAGTTCCTCACGCTCATCACGGGCAGCACCGTCGAGATCAACTGGCTCGGCGGGCAGTACAGCACCGCCATGGCGTCCGTCATGGTGCTCATGATCTGGATCCAGATCGGCTACCCCGTGGTGATCTTCATGGCCGCGCTCCAGCGCGTGGACCCGGAGCTGTACGAGGCCGCGGAACTGGATGGCGCCAACTGGTACGAGCGCTTTCGCGCCATCACGCTCCCGATGATCCGACCCGAGGTGTTCGTGGTCGCCCTGACCACCACCATCGCGGCGCTCAAGGTGTTCGCGCCCGTCTTCATCCTGACCAACGGCGGGCCCAGCAAGTCCACGTACGTGCCGTCGTTCTACGCGTATCAGGAGTTCATCCGCGGCACGGACAAGGGCTACGCCGCGACCATCGCCTCCGCAATCACCATCCTCGTGGTGGTGGTGGCCATCATCTTCATCCGCGTGCAGAACCGCGCCGAGCGAAAGGACGCGTGACGCCATGACCGCCGTCACTCAAGTCGCGCCCCCGGCCCCCCCGGCCCCGAAGCGCCCCACCAGCAACAAGTCCCGCCCGCGCACCGCGTCCGAGTGGATGCTGCTGGCGGTTGCCATCGTGGGCGCCCTCGTCGTGGTGTTCCCGATGCTCTTGCTGCTGCTCAACGCGTTCAAGTCGCCCGTCGACTACGCCAACTCGGGCCCGCTCGAACTCCCCGCGCGGCTCGACTTCACCGGCATCCAGACCTTCTGGGAGACCCAGAACTTCCCTCGCGCGCTGTGGAATTCGGTGTTCATCTCCACCATGGTCGCCGTGATCGCGGTGGCGGTCTCCGTCCTGAACTCGTTCGCCATCGGCATCGGTCGCGTGCGCGGCCGCACCTGGATCGTGCTGGTGTTCCTCATGGCAAACCTGGTGCCGCAGGAGATGCTGTTCGACCCGCTGTTCAAGCTCTACGACCGCGTGGGCCTGCTGTCGAACCCCTGGTCCGTGATCCTCACGTTCGTGGTGATCCAGTCCGCGTTCGGCACGTACCTGCTCTCCTCGCTGCTGGGCACCTTCCCCAAGGAGATCCTCGAGGCCGCGGCCGTCGACGGCGCCTCGCGGTGGCGCAGCCTGCGCAGCGTCATCGTGCCTATCCTGCGCCCCACGCTCTCCGTGCTCATGGTGTTCTTCTTCATCTGGACGTGGAACGAGTTCCTGCTGCCGCTGGCATTCCTCAACACGGCCGACTCGCTGACCGTGCCGCTGGTGCTCGAGCAGCTCAACGGCGAGCGCCAGACCGACACGACCACGCTGATCGCGGGCACGCTGATCAGCATCATCCCCACGATCATCTTCTTCCTCGTCTTCCAGAGGACGCTGACCCGAGGCATCACGGCAGGAGCAGTGAAGTGAAGTTCACCGACGGATTCTGGCACCGGCGTCCCGGCGTCGACGCGCTTTACGCCGAGGAGGCGTACGACATCGCGGCACAGGACGGCGCCCTCACCGTGCACGCCCCGACCAAGGTCATCGCGTCGCGCGGCGACGTGCTCAACCGCGCGGTGCTCACCGTCACGCTCAGTTCTCCACTCGAGGGCGTGGTGAAGGTGCGGATCGACCATCACCAGGGCGCGCGTCGTTCCCCCGGGTTCGAGATGCCGGGCGCCGTGGACGGCGCGGGCGTCGCCCAGGTGGACGATGCGGGGGGCACCCTCACCTCGGGGCGCCTCACTGCGAGGGTCGCCGCGGGCGCCCCGTGGACCCTCGACTTCGAAGTGGACGGCGAGCGCATCACCGGCTCCGGCCAGCGCTCCGTGGGGTACATGACGCTGGGCGCGGGCGCGCCGGTGCCGGCCGAGCCCGCGGGAGTCGCCGGGTACACCGAGACCGGGCTCGCGCCGCATCGTGCGTACCTGCACGAGCAGCTCGACTTGGGCGTGGGCGAGACCATCTACGGCCTGGGCGAGCGGTTCGGGCCCTTCGTCAAGAACGGCCAGAGCGTCGACATCTGGCACGCGGACGGCGGCACCAGCTCCGAGCAGGCGTACAAGTCGGTCCCGTTCTACCTGTCCTCGAAGGGCTACGCGGTGCTAGTCAACCACCCCGAGCACGTGAGCTTCGAGGTGGGTTCCGAGGCCGTCGAACGGGTCCAGTTCTCTACCGCGGGCGAGTCACTCGAGTACTTGGTGTTTGCCGGACCCACGCCGGCGGAGGCGGTCGAGCGCTACACGGCGCTGTTGGGCCGCCCCCCGCGGGTGCCCGCCTGGTCGTTCGGGCTGTGGCTGTCGACCTCGTTCACCACGGACTACGACGAGGACACCGTGACGTCGTTCGTCGACGGCATGCGGGAGCGCGACATCCCGCTGTCAGTGTTCCACTACGACTGCTTCTGGATGCGCGAGTTCAACTGGACCGACGGCGTGTGGGACGAGCGCGTGTTCCCCGACCCGGACGGGATGTTGCGGCGGATGCACCAGGACAAGGACCTGCACGTCTCGGCGTGGATCAACCCGTACATCGCGCAGCGCGGCCGCATGTTCCGCGAGGGCGCGGAGAAGGGCTATCTGGTCAAGCGACCCGACGGCACCATCTGGCAGTGGGACTTCTGGCAGGCCGGCATGGGGCTGGTGGACTTCACCAACCCCGCGGCGAAGGCTTGGTTCCAGGACTTCATCCGGACGCTGGTGCGCCAGGGCGTAGACGCGATCAAGACCGACTTCGGCGAGCGCGTTCCCACCGACGTGGTGTGGCACGACGGCACATCGCCGGAGACCATGCACAACCTCTACACGCAGCTGTACAACCAGGCCGTGTGGGAGGCGTTGGTCGACGTCAAGGGCGAGGGCGAGGCGGTGCTGTTCGCCCGCTCCGCGACCGCCGGCGGCCAGACGATGCCGGTGCACTGGGGTGGGGACAACTCGTCCTCATACGTCTCGATGGCGGAGACGCTGCGCGGCGGCCTGTCGCTCATGTCCTCGGGCTTCGGCTACTGGAGCCACGACATCGGCGGCTTCGAGGGCACGCCCGACGCGGGCGTCTTCAAGCGCTGGCTCGCGTTCGGCCTGATGTCCAGCCACTCGCGGCTGCACGGCTCGAACTCGTACCGGGTTCCGTGGGCGTTCGACGAGGAGGCGGTGGACGTCGCCCGCTTGTTCACCAAGCTCAAGCTGTCGCTGATGCCGTACCTGTACGCCGCATCGGTCCGGACCACCCAGACGGGTATCCCGATGATGCGGCCGATGTTCCTCGCGTTCCCCGGCGACCCCGCCACCCAGCACCTCGACCGGCAGTACATGCTGGGCGATGACCTGCTGGTGGCGCCGGTCATGTCCGAGTCGGGCGACGTGGACCTCTACCTGCCCCCGGGCGAGTGGACGTCGTTGCTCACCGGCGAACGGGTCGCCGGCGGCCGCTGGGTCCGCGAGACGCACGGCTTCGATTCGATGCCGATCTACGTCCGACCCGGCGCGGTGATCCCGCGCGGCACGCGTGACGACCGTCCGGACTACGACCTCCTCGCCGAGGTCGAGCTGGTGGTCTACCCCGGCGGCGCCGAGGAGCGGACGGTGGTGCTCGAGGGCGCCGACGGCTCGAGCGAGACGGTGACCGTGGAGTCCCGCGACGGATCGTTGACGGCGACGGGGACCTCCGGCCGGATCTTCGCGGTCCGCGCGGTGTGACGGCGGCGTCAGTCGCGAGCCGCTGGCCGCGCGGGCGGATCCGACTGCGGCAATTCGGTACATGGATGCACGATGAGGGTCGAAAGCGAGCACTTATGTACCGAACTGCGGCAAGTCGCAGGCCGGTAGCCTGAGCGCATGACCTCGGACGACCTCCCCGACCTCCGTCCCGACACCCTCGCCGTGCGCGCGGGCATCACCCGCACGCCGTTCGACGAGATGGCGGAGCCGATCTTCCTCACGCAGGGCTACGTGTACCCGACCGCGGAGGAGGCGGAGGCGGCCTTCGCCGGCGAGATCGACCGGTACCAGTACTCGCGCTACGGGAACCCGACCGTGACGATGTTCGAGGACCGGCTGGCCGCGATCGAGGGCGCCGAGGACTGCTTCGCCACCGCCACCGGCATGGCGGCCGTGTTCGTGTCGATGGGCGCGATCCTCCAGCAGGGCTCGCGGCTGGTCGCCGCCCGCGCGCTCTTCGGCTCGTCGATCACCGTCTTCAACGAGTACTTCGCCAAGTGGGGCATCAGGGTCGACTACGTCGACGGCCACGTGAATGCGGACTGGGAGCGCGCGCTCGCGGAGCCCGCGGACGCGATCTATGTCGAGTCCCCCACGAACCCGATGCAGGACGTGATCGACATCCCGTTCGTGGCGGCGCTCGCGAAGAAGGCGGGCGCGCTGTTCATCGTGGACAACGTGTTCGCCACCCCTCTGGGGCAGCGCCCGCTGGAGCTGGGGGCCGATGCGGTGGTCTACTCCGCGACCAAGCACATCGACGGCCAGGGCCGGGTGCTGGGCGGCGCGGTGCTGGGCGGCGCGGAGTACGTGGACAAGGTGCGCACGATGGTCCGGACCATGGGCGCCACCATGTCCCCCTTCAACGCGTGGGTGCTGGGCAAGTCGCTCGAGACCCTGCCGGTGAGGGTGCGCGCGCAGGCGGCATCCGCACTGGACCTCGCCGCCTGGCTCGAGGCTCACCCGAAGGTCGCGGTGACCCGCCACCCCTTCCTCCCGTCCCACCCGCAGCACGATCTCGCGCTCCGGCAGATGACGCTGGGCGGCACGCTCGTCACCATCGACGTCGCGCTACCGGAGGGCGTCGACCCGCACGGGGACGAGGCGAAGGCGATCACCTTCCGCTTCTTGAACGCGCTGCGCATCATCGACATCTCGAACAATCTGGGCGACGCGAAGTCGATCGCGACGCACCCCGCGACCACCACGCACCGCAAGCTGGGCGTCGAGGGCCGCGCGGCCGTGGGAATGTGCGCCGCGACCGTGCGACTGAGCATCGGCCTCGAGGACGTCGAGGATCTGCGCGCGGACCTGGCACGGGCGCTCGAAACGATCTAGTCGATACACCTTCGCTCCTGCTACCATCCCGCCATGGCCTCCACCGACACTCCGGTCCTGAACGCGCGCCCGCGCGCCGTCTGGGCCGCCACCATCGCCGTCGCCGCGATCCTCCTCGCGTTCACCGTGCTCCTGCCCATGCTGGGCAACAACAGTTCGGGACCCAAGCTCGAGGCGGGCGCACCCTTCAACGTCCAGGACACCATGACGTTCGTGCCCGCCGACGGTTGGGCCCTGACGTCCGAGGACGGCAGCCTCTTCACGATCTTCTCGAAGGGTGGGGCGTCGCTGATCGTGCTGCCGGCCGTCGATTCGACCGACACCCTCGAGGCGAGCGCCCAGACCGCCATCGATGGACTCGCCGCGGACCCGGCCACCACGTGGGTGCTGGGCGACCCGCAGGAGTTCACCACCGACGCGGGCGTGCCCGGCATCGTCGTCGTGGGCCACTCGGAGAACGACTTCTCCGCCTTCTACGTCATCTCGAACGGGACGCGTTCGGTGACGCTCGACGCCACCGGCCCCGACTCGACCTTCAGCACCATCTCCGGAGAGCTCGACCAGATGGCCGCCTCCGTCGTCATCCTCGAGGGGACCGCATCGTGACCACCACCTCCGCCACCACGCCCCGCGAGGCGTTGCGCTCGCCGATGACCTGGCTCGTCGTGGCCGTGATCGGCGTCGGCGCGTACCTCTTCGTCCCGTTCTTCGTGTCCGCCCTCCAGCTGAACCCGGTCGCCGGCATTCTCAGCGTGGCGATCTGGGGCGGGTACGCCCTGCTGCTGTGGTGGATCCTCGCGCGCATGCAGCGATTCGGACGTCGCTCGTGGGTCACCACCGCCATCGCCTTCGCATGGGGCGCGCTGGGTGTCACGGGCCTGGCCACCAAGGCGAGTCCCGGCTTCAGCGACGTGCTCACGTCGACCTTCACCTTCGGCCAGGACTCGGAGTGGGCCTCCGCGCTGACCGCGGGCGTGGTCGAGGAGACCCTCAAGTGGGCGGGCGTGCTCGCCATCGCCTTCCTGCCCGGCCTCCGGATCCGTTCGACCCTCGACGGCCTCTACTACGGCCTGTTCGTGGGGCTCGGGTTCGAGGCCGCGGAGAGCGCCCTCTACTCCGTCTCATCCGCGGCCTACGCGGACAGCGTGGTGTGGGCAGTGATCGCCACGTTCGTGCTTCGCGGGGTCATCTCCGGCCTCTGGTCGCACCCGACATACTCCGCCATCACCGGCGCGGGTGTGGGCTACTTCGTGTCCTCGCCTGCGTCGCTCGCGCGACGCATCGGGATCCTGCTCGGGGCGCTCGGGTTGGCCATCGCGAGCCACATCCTGTTCGACGCCCCGGTGCTCGAGGGCAACGCGATCGTCGCCACGGTGGTCAAGGGCGTGCCGGTTCTGGTGCTGCTGCTCATCATCCTGAGGGTCTCCCGCAAGACGCGGGCTGCTCAGATCGAGGCGGAGACCGAGTCAGCGACGGGCGGGCCGTCCGTCTGACGCTCGGCCGCGCTGCCGCGTGGGGCGCCGGGTCTCCGGCGCCGCACGCGTGCTAGCGTCGCAACCATGAGCAGCGGCGCCGATTCGGCAGCCGATGCGGCATCCCTGAACCCTCCCGAGCCGCTCTCTGTACGCCTGATCGGGCGCGGCTCGGCGGCGGGTGCCCTCGTGATCGCGATGGTCGCCCTTGCCTACGCGGTGGTGCTGCCGCTGGTCGCCGAGGCGGTGTCCGCCCCCGCGCCGCCGCGCGTCATCGACATCGGGGAGGGCGCCACCGTCACCGTCGCCGAGACGTGGTCCGAGGGCTCACCGGCTGCCGGCGAGACCACCCTCACCCAGGGTGGCGCCACCCTCGTGCTCTCCGAGCCGGAGGCGACCGAGCGGCTGCCGATCGAGACGCTTGACGGGCTCACCTCGGGATGGATCGAGACCGCCCCCGAGGGCTCCGTCGCCACCGCCCCACGCACGTTCACCACCGACGCCGGCGACGATGCGGCCACGGTGGTCCTCCAGGAGCCCCTCGAGACCGTGCAGGCGTGGGTGGTCTCGGACGGCGCACACGAGGTCATCGCCGTGCTCACCGCACCCCCGGCCGCGTGGGAGGCCACGTCCGCGTCCGCGCAGGTGCTGGTGCGGTCGTTGACGTTCGCCGAGGCCGCACCGTGACGCCCACCGCGCGCCGCCGAGGCGGCATCGCGCGGCCGCGCACCGCGACGTTCGTGGACGCGCGGTCCTGGGTGTTCTGGACCTTCGTGCTGCTGGCCGTCGCGGCGTTCGCGCAGGTCGCGCCGCTCGTTCTCGAGTCCCTGCTCGCCAACCCCGCCTCGGGCGCGCTCGCCGCGGTGCTGTGGGCCGGGTACGGACTGGTGTTCGCCACCGCGCTCTACCAGCTGGAGCTGTTCGAGCGACGGTCGATCACCAATGTCCTGGGCGCCGTGGCCTGGGGGGCGGTGGTGGCGATCGGGGTGTCCCGGATCGGCGGGCCCGCGATGCACGCGATCGTGACGCAGTGGCTGGGCGAGGACTCGCCCTGGGTCTCGGCCATCGCCGCACCGCTGGTCGAGGAGCCGCTCAAGGCGCTCGGGGTGGTCGCGCTCGCCCTCATCCCCGGATCACGAATCCGGACCGTCGCGGACGGAGCGTTCTACGGGGGCCTGATCGGCCTGGGCTTCCAGGTGGTGGAGGGCTTCCTCTACACCGCGCGCACCGCGGCGCTGGCCGGAGACGCGATGCAGACGGTCACGTCGATGTTCGTGCTCCGCGGTCTGGTCGCCGGCCTGTGGAGCCATGCGGCCTTCACCGCGATTGCGGGCGCGGGCATCGGGTACTTCTTTGTCGCGGTGGCGCCCGCGTGGCGTCGCTGGGGCGTCGCGCTCGGCACGCTGGCGGCGGCGATGATCCTGCACGGCTTCCTCAACTCTCCGCTGGTTCCGGGCGCCCCGGTGATGGCCGCCCTCATCAAGGGTGTGCCGATCCTGCTGGTGGTGCTCACCACACTGCGGGTGAGCCATCGCCGCGAGCGCGAGGTCTTCGAACGGATGGCGCGGGTCACGGTCCCCGACCACTTGGTGAGCCCCGCCGACTTCGAACGGCTGTCCAGCCGCCGGCGCCGCGGTCAGGCGCGCGAGGAGATTCGAGAACGCCACGGCCCGCAAGCCTCCCGCGACCTGCTCGCGTTGCAGCGGGCGCAGCTCGCGCTGCTGGTGGCCGCCCACACGGACGGGATGGTCTCGGCCCGCGCGGCCGAGGCTGCGGGGCGGGTTACGTCGGCCCGCTCGAGGCTGGCCTGGTCGGTCGCGGCAAGGTAGCTGCCCCGCGCCCCCACCCGAACCCGCCCCGCGCCCCCACCCCACCCCGCCCCGCGCCCCCGCCCGTACCCCGCCCCGAATTGGTAGAGGGTGGTCGGTTCCGCCCGATTCTCACCTCACACGGGTATCTCACGGACACCTCCAGCACTGAACCTGGATCGGATCCTGTCATTCACCGCGAGGCCGCGGACGCGCCGACGGGATGCTCGACCGGCGCGCGCGACAACCAGCTGCCCCTGCCGCGCAAGGATGTCAGGAATCCGTCAGTCATCTACCCATTCCGGGTGGTGGGGGCTCGGCGAAGGTGGCGGGGGCTCGGCGAAGGTGGCGGGGGCTCGGCGAGGGTGGCGGGGGCTCAGCGACGCAGGCTCGCGAAGCCGCGCAGCCGCAGCGAGTTCCCCACCACGAACAGGCTCGACGCGCCCATCGCCGCCGAGGCGATCATCGGGTTGAGGATCCCGAACGCCGCCAACGGGATCGCGACCACGTTGTAGGCGAACGCCCAGAACAGGTTCCCGCGGATGGTCGCATAGGTGCGCCGCGACAGCGCGATCGCGTCCGCCGCGGCACGCAGGTCGCCGGACACGATGGTGAGGTCCGAGGCCTCGCGGGCGACGTCCGCGCCCGTGCCGATGGCGATCCCCAGATCCGCCTGTGCGAGCGCGGGTGCGTCGTTCACCCCGTCGCCCACCATCGCGACCCGCCGTCCATCGGACTGCAGGGTGGCGATGACGCCCGCCTTGTCGGCGGGAAGCACCTCGGCGATCACGCGGTCGATTCCGAGCTCGGCGGCCACGGACTCCGCAGCGCGGCGGTTGTCGCCCGTGAGCAGCACCACGTCCAGGCCCAGTCGCTCGAAGGCGCGCAGGGCCTCCGGCGTGGTGTCCTTGACTCGGTCGCGGACCGCGATGGCCGCCTCGGCCACCAGCGCGGATCGCGTCAGGGTCGCGGGGGACGATGCGGCGGCTGGGTTGGCGTCGCCCGCCGCCTCCGCGCCGAGCAGGCCCCCGCCCATCGGCGCCGCGCGCCCCACCAGCACCACGGTCTCCCCCGCGGCCTCGCGCTCGACGGCCCAGGCGGCGACGGCATCGTCCACCCGGTCGAAGAGGCGGCGCGAGCCCACGGTGACGTCGGCATGAGCGCCGTCCGCGCCGGCACGCTGCACGGTGGCCGTGACTCCCTGGCCCGGGGTCGAGCGGAAGCCCTTGAGCGCGATCCGGCCCTCGCGGGACTCGGCGATGGCGCGCGCGACCGGGTGCTCGGAGCGCGCCTCGACGGATGCGGCGGCGTCGAGCAGCAGGGAGGCCTCGGCGTCGGTGAGCCCGGGAGCGAACGTGCCGGTGAGCGCCATGCGCCCCTCGGTCACGGTGCCGGTCTTGTCCAGCACGATGGACTGGACGGCGCGCGTGTCCTCGAGCGCCTCGGGGCCACGCACCAGCACACCCAGCTGCGCGCCGCGGCCCGTACCCACCATGATCGCGAGCGGCGTCGCGAGGCCCAGCGCGCACGGGCAGCTGATGATGAGCACCGCGACGGCGGCGGTGAACGCGGCGTTCGCGTCGCCGGTCGCGAGCATCCACGCCGCGAGGGTGAGCGCGGACAGGCCGATGACCACGGGCACGAAGATCGACGAGATCCGGTCCGCGAGCCGCTGGACCCGCGCCTTGCCGCTCTGCGCGGAGTCGACCATGCGCGCGATCTGGGCGAGCATGGTCTCCGCGCCCACGCGCGTGGCCTCGACGGTGAGGGCGCCGTCGGCCGCGATGGTGCCGCCCACGACCTCGGAGCCAACGCGCGCCGCGACGGGCACGGACTCCCCCGTCACCAGGCTCGCGTCGACCGCCGCCTCGCCGTCGACCACCACGCCGTCCGTGGCGATGGCCTCGCCGGGTCGCGTGACGAACCGCATCCCCACCTGGAGCTCGGCGCGGGCGATCTCGGTGCCGTCCTCCAGGCGCGCGGTGGCGCTCTGGCGTGAGCTCAGCGCGCGGATCGCGTCCCCGGCACGCGCGGTGGAGCGCACCTCAAGCCACTTGCCCAGCAGGATGAGGGTGACGATCACGGCGCCCGTCTCGTAATAGACGTGCGCGCCACCCATGCCGCCCGCGGCGCCGGTCAGCAGCACCACCGTCGACCAGGTCCACGCGGCGAGCGTGCCCAGGCTGACGAGCGTGTCCATCGTGGTCGCGCGGTGGCGCGCCGCCTTGAAGGCGCTCACATGGAACGGCCACGCCGCCCAGAAGACCACCGGTGTCGCGAGCAGCGCGGCCACCCATTCCCAGCCGTCGAACTGGAGCGGCATGGCCATCGACAGCACGGCGGTGGGCACCGCGAGGGTCACCGCCACCAGGAAGCGGCGGCGGAAGTCCGCAATCCGGCGGGCGTCGGAGGCGGCATGGGCCGCGTGCTCCTCCGCCATCGCGTCGATCGCGTCGGGACGATGCGCGGCGTCGGTGGACGCGGCCGCGTCGCGTTCGTGAGTGAGGACCTCGTAGCCCAGTCCGGAGATGGCGGCGCGCATCGCATCCTCGAGCTCGTCGCGGTCGAGGGTGCCGTCGGGAAGGATGGTCGCGCGACGGGTGGCGATGTTGACCGCGGCGCTGTCGACGCCGGGCAGCATGGCGAGGCCCCGCTGGATGGTGGACGCGCAGCCCGCGCAGGTCATGCCGCCCACGGAGAGGTCGATGGACGGTGCGGCCGGGGTCTCCGGCGCGATGTCGGTGCTCATGTCTCGACGCTAGACCTTGCTGTCCAGGGGAAGGTCAAGCGCCAACACCTGGCAGCGGTTGGGATCGGTGCACGCGGTCGGGTCGAGCGACTCCGCCCGCCGGGACAGGGCCGTGAGCTCCGCCTTCGCGGCGAGCAGGCTGGCGATCTGCGCGTCGATCTCATGCAGGTGGCGGTCGAGCATCGCGCGGCTGTGCTCGCACGTGCGCTCGCCGTGGTCCTTCATGCGGAGAATGTCCCCCGTCTCGGCGAGAGACATGCCCGACGCCTGGGCGTCACGGATGAACCGCAGCCGCTCGAGCGCGGGCTCACCGTAGGCGCGGTAGCCGTTGGCGCGCCGCTCGGGCGCCGCCAGGAGCCCGATGCTCTCGTAGTACCGGATGGTCTTGGCCGTGACGCCCCCTCGGGACGCGAGTTCACCGATCTGCATGCTTCCAGCGTACTGGAATGATCTCGCGCGGAACAGCCCCGCCGGAAAGCCCCGCCGTGAAGCCCCGCCGGTCAGGCGACGCGGATCACGGAACCTCCCGCACGCACACGGGCGACGCACACTCGTAGCGGCCGTCCTCACGAAGGCGCACGTAGAAGGAGTACTGGCCCTCCGGCACCTCGAGCGCGGTCGCCGGCACGTCGGGCGGGGGGTACGGGACGTATCCCTGCGGGATGATCATCTCGACGGGCCCCAGGCCGTCTTGACGCGCGATGGTGATCACCACCACCTCCAGCGCCACCAGCCCGTCGCCGCCGGTCAGATCGGGCTCGGGCTCGCCGTACTCGACCTCCTGGCTCACCACCGTGCCGACCACGGAGGTCGAGCCGCCCACCACGGACTCGTCGCTGGTCTGCGGGGGGAGGTCCTCGAGTCGCGGGATGCGCGGCCCCGGGCCGCAGGCGACAAAGAGCAGCACCACGGCGACGGCCGTGCCCAGCCCCACCATCAACTGCCGCTGCGTTGCGCTCACCTCTGGACGGTAGGTCGGTCCACGTGCGCCGGTCAACCTGGCACCCGGGCCGGCCCCTCGCGTCGGGACCCGCGCGTCCGCCCCGGCGGACTCAGTCAGACGACTCGCTACCACCCCACCGCGTCGAGCGCCTCGATCGCCACGTCCGCCGGCGACCGGCCATCCGTATCGACCACGGCGTCCTCGAGAGCGAGGTCCTCCAGCGCGTCCTCGAGCTCGACCGTCCGGCCGCGGGCCCAGCCCAGCCAGCGCTCGGTGGCGGGGCGGGCGCCGATCCTCGCGAGACGCGTCTCGGTCGACGCGGTCACCCGCACCACCTCGACCTCGGCCCCCGCGCCACCGCCTCCGAGGGCGCGCGCGATGTCGCGCCGCGCGTCCGGATCCTCGAGCGTGCACGCGAGCACCAGACACCCGACCCCTCGCGCGCGATGAAGCGGGGCGAGCGCCGCGAGGGACTCGAGCAGGAGGGCCCGGTTGGCGGGGTCCGCTGCCGTCGCCGGGTAGGACTGGACCAGCGCATCGGCGTCGAGGAAGGCCGTGCGCGCGCCGCGCGCGGCGAGCTCCTCGTGCACCGCGGCACCCACCGCCGTCTTGCCGGCGCCCAGCGATCCCGTGAGGACCAGCGCCCGGGTAGGCAGGTCGAGGCCGAAGCAGACCGCGTCCGGTTCGTCCTTGTACTCCCCGTAGTTCGGGATCCGGTGGTAGCCGAGCCTGTCGTACAGCGCCAAGGCCTCGGGTTGCGCGGTCCCCGTCTCCAGGACGATGCGGGTGGCCCCGGCCCGCCGGGACAGCGCCTCCGCGGCACCCATGATCACCTTCGAGTGCCCGTGGCCCCGGTGGGCGGGCCGGACGAACAGGCGCTTGAGTTCGAGCGAACCGGCGCCGGTGGGGTACGGCGACCACCGCAACACCACGGACGCGACGGGCTCGCCGTCCTCCGCGAAGCCCACCAGGGACGCCACCAGGGTGTCGAACGTGGTCTCCAGGACCAGATCGGGCGCGTTGTAGCGGATCGCGAGGTCCGCCTCCTGCTCGGCCCACAGCTCGAGCGCGTACGGATCGTCCGGCTCGACCTGACGAAGGGAGATCATGCGCCCAGGCTATCCGCATGGGGTTGGCCGCGACACGCCACGCCCGGCACCGGACAATGGGAGTACCGACGCGATGTCGACCCGGAATCCTCGCGCTCCGTCGCGCGTTGCGACGGTGGTAGATGACACGTCAACATCAGGAGGCGCACCATGCGGAACATCGGGTTCCTGTCGTTCGGCTGGTGGTCGGCCGCGCCAGGCTCTCAGGTCCGCACCGCGGCAGACGTCGTGCACGACACCATCCGCCTGGCCGAGGCCGCGGAGGACGCCGGCATGGACGGCGCGTGGATACGCATCCACCACTTCGAGAACAACACCTCGTCACCGTTCCCGCTGCTGGCGGCCATGGGCGCACGCACCTCGCGCGTCGAGCTCGGCACCGGGGTCATCAACATGCGGTACGAGAACCCGCTGTACATGGCGGAGGCGGCCGCGACGGCGGACCTCATCTCCGGAGGGCGGCTCCAGCTGGGAGTGAGCCGCGGCAGCCCGGAGCCGGCCGAGGACGGCCCCGCCGTGTTCGGCTACCCGCTCGCGTTCGGCGACACTCCCGTCTCGGACGCCGCGCGGCGCATCGCGCGCTTCCGCGAGGGCATCTCGGGCGTGGGCATCGCCAAGCCGGGCGCGCGCTCCCACGGGCGTGGCGGCGAGCTGCTGCCCGTCACGCCCCACAGCCCAGGCCTGTCGGAGCGCATCTGGTACGGGGCGGGCGGCAACGATTCGGCCCGCAAGGCCGCCGAGCTCGGCATGAACCTCATGTCCTCGACGCTGGTCCTCGAGGCCACGGGCGAGCCGCTCGGCGTGGTTCAGGCCCGGCAGATCGCCGGCTTCCATGACTCCTGGGCCGCCGCGGGACACGCGCACCGGCCGCGCGTGTCCGTGTCGCGCTCGATCATGCCCATCGTCGACGACCTCACGCACACGTACTTCAACCCGTACCTCGAGCGCGACCGCATGGGCGGCAACCGCGACCAGATCGGCGAGATCGACAACGCGGTCTCCACGTTCGGCAAGTCGTACGTGGGAGACCTCGACAAGCTCGAGAAGGAGCTGCGCCAGGACGATGCCGTGATGAGCGCGGACTCCCTGCTGGTGACCGTGCCCAACCAGTTGGGCGCAGACTTCAACCACATCACGTTCCAAGCCTTCGCGGAGCTGCGCGACCGGCTCGCGACCTGAGCCGACCCCGCCCGGCGCATCGTCCCTACGCGGAGGCGAGCAGGCCCTTGATGGCGCTCGTGAAGAAGGCCAGGCCGTCGATGCCGTGACGGCCGGCGTCCCGCGAGTCGGGGCCGAAGCCGGGCTCGACGGCGTGCTCCGGGTGCGGCATCAGTCCCACGACGTTGCCGCGCGCGTTGGTGATGCCGGCGATGTCGCGGCGCGAGCCGTTGGGGTTCCAGCCCACGTAGCGGAACACCACGCGGCCGTCGCCCTCGAGTTCGTCGAGCGTGCGCTCGTCCGCGACGTACTGGCCGTCCTGGTTCTTCAGCGGGATCACGATCTCCTCGTCGGCCTGATACTCGGTGGTCCAGGCCGTCTCCGCGTTCTCGACGCGCAGCGTCTGGTCGCGGCAGATGAAGTGCAGGTGCTCGTTCTTGATCATCGATCCGGGCAGCAGGTGGACCTCGGTGAGCACCTGGAAGCCGTTGCAGATGCCCAGCACGGGCATCCCGCCCTTGGCCGCGTCGACCACGGTCTCCATGATGGGCGCGAAGCGGCTGATGGCTCCCGCGCGCAGGTAGTCGCCGTAGGAGAACCCGCCGGGCAGCACCACGGCGTCGACGTCCTTGAGGTCGGCGTCGGCGTGGAACAGCGGCACCGCCTCCGCGCCAGCGAGGCGCACGGCCCGGGCCGCGTCGCGGTCGTCGAGGGTGCCGGGGAAGGTGACGACGCCGATGCGGGCGGTCACGCCACCGCGCCCGTCGCGTCCATGACCGTGACCTCGACCACGTCCTCGATCACGGGGTTGCTCAGCAGCGTCTGGGCCGCCTCGCGGACCTTCGCGAGCACCTCGTCGGTGACGTCGCCGTCGACCGTGAGCTCGAAGCGCTTGCCCTGCCGCACCTGGGCGATGCCGTCGAAGCCCAGGCGCGGGAGCGCGGAGCCGACGGCCTTGCCCTGGGGATCGAGGATCTCGGGCTTGGGCATGACGTGGACGAGGATCGTGGCCATGCCGGAAGTGTACCGGCGCGCAGGTATCGTTGACGGCTGCGCACCAGGAGGACACCCATGAGCCAGCTGCTGACCGCCGTCGCCACCGACGAGCTCCTCGAGCACGCGCTCGGCGGCCTCCGAATCGCGCTCGAGTACACGGGCACGGTGGCGTTCGCGGTCTCCGGTGCGGTGGCCGCGTCCCGGCGGCGCATGGACCTGGTGGGGGCCGTGGTGCTGGCGTGCCTGGTCGCCGTGGGCGGCGGGACGATGCGCGACCTCCTGCTGCGGGAGCCCGTGTTCTGGATGGAGAACCCGGCGCTGGTGCTGGTGGCCGTCGCGACGGCGCTCGCCATCGCCCCCGCCGCGCGCAGGCGCGACCTGGGGGCGCTCACCCGCCACCGCATCGTCGAGTACTCGGACGCCGCGGGCCTCGCGATCTTCGTGGTCATCGGCACCGGCATCGCCCTCGCGGCGGGTGCGAACCCGGTCGCCGCCGTCATCGTGGGCGTGGTCAACGGCGTGGGCGGCGGCGTGCTGCGCGACGTGCTCGCGGCGCAGGTGCCGGAGGTGTTCTGGAACGGGCAGCTCTACGCGACCGCGGCCCTCGGGGGCGCCACCACGCTGGCGGTTCTGCACGGCCTGGGCGCTCCCGCGCAGGTGGTCTTCTGGGTGCCGTTGCTGGTGATCGTCGCGCTGCGCGCGCTGTCGCTGACCCTGGGCTGGGGCGTGCCCACCGTGGCGGTGGTGCAGAAGCGCGAGCTCCAGAAGGAGAGTCACGCCTGACGGCTCAGCACACCCACGCGTACTCGAGGGGCTGGTCCGTCAGCCAGGTCTCGATGCGACCGCTGTCGGAGATCCAATACGCGAAGCCGCCCTCGTAGATGGTGAGCGTGCCCACGTCGTCGCCCGGCCCGGGTGCGGCCACGGCGGGCAGTGCCGCGTGCATCGTCCCGCCGCCCAGTCCCCCGGTAGGCGCGGGCGCCGCGGTGAGCGCGGGGAAGTCGGCGATGTTGGACGGCCGGAACGGGTACCAGGTGGTGCCGCCATGCGCGATCGGCTCGGTCCCGCACGCGGGGTAGCCGGGCACGCCCGGGACGGTCTCGATCGCCGCGCCCGGCACCCCCAGGTCGAGACCCGAATCGACCATGATTGGCGCCGCGGTGCACGCCGTCAGCAGTGTGCCCAGCACCAGCGCCATCACCACCGTCAGCGCGGCGGTCAACTGCATCCTGCCCATGCGAGTACGACGCTCGGGGGCCCGGGGATCGTTGGGGGTCAGTGCTTCGCCAGCCGGTCGTAGGCCTCGACATAACGCTGTCGGGTGCGGTCGACCACCTCGGCGGGCAGCGCCGGCGGAGGTGCATCGCCGTGCCGGTCCCAGCCCGACTCCGGCGAGGCCAGCCAGTCGCGCACGTACTGCTTGTCGAAGCTGGGCTGGGGGTGGCCCGGCTCCCATTCGTCGGCGGGCCAGAAGCGTGAGCTGTCCGGCGTGAGCACCTCGTCACCCAGGACGATGCGCCCCTCGCCGTCGCGCCCGAACTCGAGCTTCGTGTCAGCGAGGATGATGCCCTTGTTCGCCGCGATCTCGTGCGCCCGCGCGTAGACGCGGAGGGTGAGATCGCGCAGCGCGGTCGCGTCCTCGAGGCCGATGAGCGCGGCGACCGCCTCGAACGACACGTTCTCGTCGTGCTCGCCCACCTCTGCCTTGGTCGCGGGCGTGAAGATCGGCTCGGGCAGGCGCGAGCCGTCCACCAGGCCGGGCGGCAGCGGGACGCCGCATACGGTGCCCGTCGCGGTGTACTCGACCAGCCCGGAGCCCGTGAGGTAGCCGCGGGCCACGCACTCGACGGGAAACATGTCCAGACGCAGGCAGACCATCGCGCGGCCGGCCACCTCGGCGGGCACCGGCGCCTCGACCGTGTGATTGGGCACCAGGTCGAGCACCTGATCGAACCACCACAGGCTCAGCCCGGTGAGGATGCCGCCCTTGCCGGGGATCTCGGTAGGCAGCACCCAGTCGTACGCGCTGATGCGGTCGGACGCGACCACCAGCACCACGTCGCCGCGCGGATGCGGCTCGACGGGTGCGTAGAGGTCGCGCACCTTGCCGCTGTAGACGTGGCGCCAGCCCGGCAGGTCCGGCGCGGTCGGGGGCGCGGCGTGGCCCGGCATCAGGCCGCGCCGCCCGGGCCTTCGGCGGCCCGGGCCGCGATGTCCGTCCGGTGGTGCGATCCCGGCAGGACGATGCGGTCGACCCCCGCGTAGGCCCGCTCGCGGGCCTGGGCGAGGGTGGCGCCGGAGGCGGTCACCGAGAGCACCCGGCCGCCGTTGCTCAGCAGGATTCCACGGGGATCGAGCGCGGTCCCCGCGTGCAGCACGTGGACGGTGTCGACCTGCTCGGCCTCGGCGATGCCGGTGATCGGGTCGCCCCTGCGCGGGTCCGCCGGGTAGTTCTCGGCGGCGATCACCACGGTGACCGCCGCATCGTCCCGCCACTCGAGCAGGGGCAGCCCGTCCAGGCGGCCCTCCGCCGCGGCGAGCAGCACGCCCGCGAGCGGCGTCGCGAGGCGCGCCAGCACCACCTGCGTCTCCGGGTCGCCGAACCGCGCGTTGAACTCCACCACGCGCACGCCCGTCGAGGTGAGCGCGAGGCCGCAATACAGCACTCCCACGAACGGCGTGCCGCGGCGGGCCATCTCGTCGACGGTGGGCTGCGCGACGGTGCGGACCACCTCGTCGACCAGGCCCTCGGGGGCCCAGTCGAGCGGCGAGTAGGCACCCATCCCGCCCGTGTTGGGGCCGGCGTCCGCGTCGTAGGCGCGCTTGAAGTCCTGGGCGGGCTGGAGCGGGACCACGCTCTCGCCGTCGCAGAGGCAGAAGAGGCTGACCTCCGGGCCGTCGAGGAAGTCCTCGACCACCACCACGGCGCCGGCCTCGAGGATCCCCTGGCCGTGCGCGAGCGCCGCCGTCAGGTCGTCGGTCACCACCACGCCCTTGCCGGCAGCAAGGCCGTCGTCCTTGACCACATACGGCGCGCCGAACGCCGCGAGCGCGGCGGCCAGCTCGTCCGCGGTGGAGCACACGCGCGTCTCTGCGGTGGGCACGTGGGCGGCGGCCATGACCTCCTTGGCGAACGCCTTCGATCCCTCGAGCATCGCCGCCGTGCCGCTGGGGCCGAACACGGGGATGCCCGCCCCGCGCACCGCGTCCGCGACTCCCGCGACCAGCGGCGCCTCGGGCCCCACCACCACCAGGTCCGCCTTGACGGCTGCCGCGAGCGCGGCGACGGCCACCGGGTCGAGCGCGTCGACGCCGTGCACGACGGCCGGGGTGCCGGCCGCGGTGGCCAGCGTCGCAATGCCCGGGTTGCCCGGCGCCGCGTGCAACTGCGTCACGGCCGGGTCGAGGGAGAGGGCGCGGGCGAGGGCGTGCTCGCGGGCGCCGGAGCCGACGATGAGGATGATCACGCGAGCGAGTCTAGCGATCCGTGCGGGGGGCCGGCGGGGGACGGTAGTGCGCGGATTTCAGCATTTTCTTGATTGCCCGGCTGCAGGCACCGCCTCCCGATCGCGCCGCACGGCTCTCCACAGGCCGCCGCCGGGCGACCCCACTTCGCCGATACTAGGAATTCCTGGAATGCCCCCAGGTAACCACCTCGAGGCGCGCGGGAGGCGTACCGATGCCCACGCCGTATGACGACTGGAGCGACGTCGACGGCGAATCAGATCTCGACGCCATGCTCCGGGCGCTTGCCGATCCTGTGCGGCGGTACATTCTCGAACTGCTGCGCGACGGCCAGGGCGCCGCCGGCGACCTCGCGGCGTCCGCGGCCGCACGATTCGGCATCTCGACCGCCCGCGCGTCACAACATCTGCAGGTCCTCGCGCGCAGCGGACTGGTGCGTGTCATGCACGACGGCAGCTGGCGGTGGTACGGAATCAGCGTCGGCGCCGCGGGGCCCGTGGCCGAGTGGATGCGTGGCGTCGAGCTCGCTCGCTAGGCGCGGGTGTGGAGCAGGTCGTTGATCTGGATGATCTGGTCGCGACCGGGGCCCACGCCGATGGTCGAGATGCGGCAGTCGCTGAGCTCCTCGACGGCCTTGACGTAGTCCTGAGCGGCGCCCGGCAGGTCCGCGAATTCGCGGCATCCCGAGATGTCCTCGTCCCAGCCGGGGAACGTCTCGTAGACGGGTTCGGCGCCCGCGAAGGCGGCCTGGTCGAGCGGCAGGTCCTGGTGGCGGACGCCGTCGACCTCGTAGTTGACGCAGACGGGAATCTCGTCGATCCCGGTGAGCACGTCGAGCTTGGTGAGCACGATGTCCGTGAGGCCGTTGATGCGTGACGCGTAGCGGGTGATGACCGAGTCGTACCAGCCGCACCTCCGAGGACGTCCGGTGGTGGTGCCGAACTCGTAGCCCACGTCACGCAGGCGGTCTCCCCACTTGTCGAGCAACTCGGTGGGCATGGGTCCCTCGCCCACGCGGGTCGTGTACGCCTTGGCGATGCCGATCACGGAGTCGATGCGGGTGGGACCCACGCCGGAGCCCGTGCACGCGCCGCCGGCCGTCGCGTTCGACGACGTCACGAAGGGGTAGGTGCCGTGATCCACGTCGAGCATGGTCGCCTGGCCGCCCTCGAACAGCACCGTCTCGCCGGCGTCGAGCGCGCTGTTGAGGACCAGCGAGGTGTCGGTGACGTGCGGCGCGATGCGGTCCCGGTACGCAAGCAGCTCGTCCGCGACCTCGTCGACGGAGATCGCGCGGCGGTTGTAGACCTTCACCAGCAGGTGATTCTTCGCGACCAGCGCACCCTCGATCTTGTCGTGAAGCAGGCGCTCGTCGAACAGATCGCCCATCCTGATGCCCAGGCGGTTGATCTTGTC
>NZ_JAHEBP010000108.1 GCF_024642165.1 Demequina sp. | reverse complement strand
GCGTCGAGCGCGGCGCGCTCGCGATCGAACACGCGGGCGGTGGCCTCGAACACGTCGTCGTCGAAGCCCGCGGACTTCACCACGGCCCCGTCGGGGGCCATCGAGCCCTTGAGGATGGTGATGCCGCCGCTCTTGTGGATCGGGTTGTTGAGCGCGCGCACCACGCGGCCGTCGATGGAGGCGGGCTTGAGCTCGTCCATGTTCTCGGCGAGCGTCTTGCCGGTGACCGTCATGACGTCGCCGTGCATGAGGCCGGCGTCGAGCAGCGTCTTCATCACCGCGGGCACGCCGCCTACGCGGTCGACATCGTTCATCACGAACTGGCCGAACGGCTTGAGGTCGCCCAGATGCGGCACCTTGGCGGCCACCCGCGCGAAGTCGTCGAGTGTGAGGTCCACCTCCGCCTCGTTGGCGATCGCGAGCAGGTGCAGGACGGCGTTGGTCGAGCCGCCGAAGGCCATGACCACGGCGATGGCGTTCTCGAACGCCTCCTTGGTCATGATGTCGCGGGCCGTGATCCCGAGCCGCAGCAGGTTGACCACAGCCTCGCCGGACTTCACGGCGTAGTGGTCGCGGCGACGGTCGGCGCTGGGCGGGGATGCGGAGCCGGGGATGGACATGCCCAGCGCCTCACCCACGGAAGCCATCGTGTTGGCGGTGTACATGCCGCCGCATGCGCCTTCGCCGGGGCAAATCGCCTTCTCGATGGCGAGGCGGTCCTCCTCGGACATGAGCCCTGCCGCGCAGGCACCCACGGCCTCGAACGCGTCGATGATGGTCACGTCCTTGGACGTGCCGTCGGACAGCGTCACGTGGCCCGGCATGATCGAGCCGGCGTAGAGGAACACGCTCGCGAGGTCGAGCCGCGCGGCGGCCATCAGCATGCCCGGCAGAGACTTGTCGCAGCCCGCGAGCAGCACCGAGCCGTCGAGCCGCTCCGCCATCATCACCGTCTCGACCGAGTCCGCGATCAGGTCGCGCGAGACCAGCGAGAAGTGCATGCCCTCGTGACCCATCGAGATGCCGTCTGACACGGAGATGGTGCCGAACTCGAGCGGGTAGCCACCGCCGGCGAACACGCCGTTCTTCGACGCGGCCGCGAGGCGCTGGAGCGAGAGATTGCAGGGGGTGATCTCGTTCCACGAGGACGCGATGCCGATCTGCGGCTTCGCGAAGTCGTCGTCTCCGAGGCCGACGGCGCGGAGCATGCCGCGCGACGCGGTCGCCTCCAGGCCGTCCGTGACCTGACGCGAACGGGGCTTGATATCGGGGGTCTCAGTCATGGAGCCGAGTCTAGGACGATGCGGTGCCCGCGTCCGTCCCGACGCCGCGTGGTCGCAGGGACGATGCGATGCCGAGGTGCTGGTCAAGGTTCACCGAAGGTTCACCGCGAGGGGGGCGGATCGTCACCTTCGCCTGGAAGCGTTGACTTCGGCCGCACGTGGAAGTTGGGGAGATCCCACGATGCGCGTGGGCCGCCCACGTCAGTGCATGATCCGGCGACCGTGCCGTGCTCGGACCGGTCGCGACCCGAGCCATGGAGGTCTCCGTGTCACCTGTGTCCACTCGCTCCATCACCGCCCGCCGCGCGCTCGTCGCCGGCGCGGTCCTCACGCTGGGAGCCGCGATGGCCGCCCCCGCGAACGCCGCCATCGTAGACGATCCGATCAGCTCCTCGGCACCCGCCGCCAAGCTCTCGCTGGCGCCGCTGGGCAGCTACGACACCGGCGTGTTCGACGAGTCCGCGGCGGAGATCGTCGCATTCCACGCCGGCAGCGCGCAGCTCTACAGTGTCGACGCGAACGTGGGCGAGATCAACGTCATCGACGAGAGCGACCCGGAGAACCCCGTGCTCATCGGCACCCTCGCTGCGGCCGGCGTGCCCATCGCCGGCGGTGACACCATCCCGGCGGGCTCCGAGGCCAACTCGGTGGCGGTTCGCGCGGACGGCCTGGTGGTGGTCGCGGTCGAGGCCCCGAACAAGACCGACAACGGCTGGGTCGCATTCTTCGACCTCGACGGCAACGCGCTGGGCGCGGTCCAGGTGGGCGCGCAGCCCGACATGGTCGCGGTGACCCCGGATGGGACCCAGGCCGTTACCGCGGACGAGGGCGAGCCGAACGCCACCTACACGGTCGACCCCGAGGGCACCGTCACGGTCATCGACCTCCCGGCGACCCTGCTCGCACCCACGCAGGCCGCGGTTCGCACCGCCGACTTCCACGCGTTCGAGGGCGCCGGGCTGCCCGCAGGCGTGCGCGTCTTCGCCGGCATCGACGGCATCGACCACCCGGTTTCGCGCAATCTCGAGCCGGAGTACGTCGCGGTCGACGCGGCATCGTCCACCGCCTACGTCACCGTCCAGGAGGCCAACGCGATCGCCGTGGTCGACCTCGCCACGGCGACCGTGACGGACCTCTTCTCGCTGGGCGCCAAGGACTTCTCGGCCATCAAGGCGGGGATCGACCCGTCCGACAGGGACGGCGGGGTCAACATCCAGCGCGTCCCGGTCAAGGGCCTCTACCAGCCCGACTCGATCGCCGCGTACACGGCAGTCAATGGCAAGACCTACCTGGTCACGGCCAACGAGGGCGACAGCCGCGACGATTGGAACGAGGGCGTCGACGAATACGAGGAGTCGGTGCGGATCAAGGACCTTGGCGAAGACGGCTACGCCCCACCTTGTGGCGGCGTGCTCACCGACGCCCAGCTCGAGGACGCGGCGCTGGGACGCCTGACCGTGTCGCGCGAGTCGGGCCTGAGCGCGGACGGCTCCTGCTACGAGGAGCTCTACGCGTTCGGCGCTCGCTCGTTCTCGATCTGGACCACGGACGGCACGCAGGTGTTCGACTCAGGCGACGACTTCGAACAGATCACCGCGGCGGCTCTGCCCGAGGTCTTCAACTCGAGCAACGACGGGACCGGGCTGGACAACCGCTCGGACAACAAGGGCCCTGAGCCGGAGGGCCTCACCATCGGCCAGGTCGGCAACAAGATCTACGCGTTCGTGGGCCTCGAGCGGATCGGCGGCGTCATGGTCTACGACGTCACCAACCCGAACGCATCGAGGTTCGTGACCTATGTGAACAACCGCGACTTCGAGGCCGACCCCGAATCGGCGGCGGCGGGCGACCTGGGTCCCGAGGGCCTGGCATTCATCTCGGCCAGCGACTCGCCCACGGGCGTGCCGATGCTCGCGGTGGGCAACGAGGTCTCCGGCACCACCACGCTGTTCTCGATCGCCCCGAAGAAGTAGCGCTACCGAGCCCGGCGGCCGGCGTTCGCGCTGGCCGCCGGGCCTTGCGCGTCCGGGCACGGCCTCGCTTGACATTGACGTCGCGTCAACTTCTACGGTGGTCTCATGAGCACAGAGGGCCTCGACATCGCGGCGCTGGCCCGCCTGGCCGGCGTTACCAGCCGCACCCTGAGGCACTACGACGCGATCGGACTGCTCTCCCCCGCGTGGACGGGCCGCGACGGCCGTCGCCATTACGGCGACGCCGAACTTCTGCGCCTCCAGCACATTCTGGTGCTGCGCGAACTCAACGTTCCGCTCGACACCATCGCGAGCATCGTCGACACCGACGACCCAGCGCTGGTCGCGTCCCTCATGCACGAGCACTACGTCGCGCTCCTCGAGCGCCGGGACCGCCTCGCCACGCTCGCCGAGACCGTCGAGCGCACCATCACCCGCATCGAGAAGGGCCTGCCCATGACCGCCGACCACATGTTCGAGGGATTCGACCACTCCCGCTACGAGCCCGAGGCGCGCGAGCGCTGGGGGGACGATGCGGTGGACGGGTCGAACGCGGCGTGGGCGGCCTTGGGCGCGGCCGGGCAGGGGGCGCACCTCGCCGAGCACGAGGCGATCGCGTCGGCGCTTGCGCGGCTCGCGGCGGCCGACGCGGATCCGGCGTCGCCCGAGGTCCAGGCGCTGGTGGCGCGGCACCACGCGTGGGTGTCCCTGTTCTGGACGCCAGACCGCGACGCGTACCTGGGGCTCGGCGCGATGTACGTCGAGGACCCCCGGTTCCGCGCCACCTACGACAAGCACGGCGACGGCACGGCCGAGCTGCTGCGGGAGGCGATCGCGGTGTTCACGGGCTGAGGTGCACTCCGCGCGCGGCAGCGGGACGGGCGGGGACGGGCGCGGCGCGGCTAGGTGACCGTCACGTCGTGGCGAGGTCGCGCCGGCGAAACCCCGCGAAGCCGATGGCTGCGAAGAGCGCCCCGACGGCGGTCACCACCGCGAGCCCGCCCCAGGTATAGGACGAGGTCGCCACGTGGGGCACGTGATAGAGCGGACTGATCGCCAGCACCCAGTCGTCGAGGCCGAACGTCGGGCCCAGGAGCGTGAGGCCGAAGGAGATCAGCACCCCCGCCCATGCGGCGATCGCGAACTTCGGGCGCGCGCCCACCACCAGTACCGCGATCGCGACGATAGTCCACACGGCCGGCACGGTCACAAGCGCCTGCGTGAGCGCCTGCCCGAACGAGATTCCGATCCCCGCTCCCGACGCGAAACTCGCCACGATCACACCTGCGATGGTGAGGAACACGGCCGCCGCCCCGAGCGCGACCAGCACGTTGCTCCCGTAGTAGCGCGGGCGAGTGGTAGGCGTCGCGATGATGGGTTCGACCCGGTCCTCCATCTCCTCCTTGCGGACCCGCAGCACCATCTGGACGCACGCGATCGAGCAGATGATCCCCACCAGGCTGAGGATGGTCGCGAGGAATGCGCCGAAGATGTCCGCCGGGGTTTGGGCGCTCGCGGCGAGCACCTTGGCGATGCCCTCGTCGTCCGCGAGGAGATCGGTGATCGCGGTGGTGAAGTATCCGAACACGACCCCGAGCACGGCGAAGCCGATCCCCCACGCGATGAGCGACCCGCGGTTGAGGGACAGCGCCAGCGCGAGCGGGGACCGCGCGCGGCCCCGCGCCGGACCGGGCGACGGCGCGATCGCACCCTGGCCGAAGTCACGCCGGGCCTGCAGCACGAAGGCGACCGCGAGCATGATCGCCGTCAGTCCCACCGCGAGGAACAGCGGCCACCAGTGGTTCTCGACCGCGGGCTTGGTCTCCGTCATCCACGCGAGAGGGTTGATCCAGAGAGTCCACTCCGGGGCCTGGACCGAGTAAGCGAAGCCGCGCAGGATGAAGAGCACCCCGAACGTGCCGACGGCCATCGAGCTCGACGCGCGCGCCTCAGCCCCCAGCTGCGACGTCACGGCAGCGAGGCCGGTACCCATCCACCCGGTTGCGGTGTAGGTGGCGCACAGCAGGAAGGTCGCCTCGAGGCCGCCACCACAGGCCAATGTCACGAGCGCGGCCACCAGCCCCACCATGACCGACATGATCATTCCCATGGCCACGGCGGTGAGCAGCCGGGAGGACCTTCCGAGCACGCCCGACGCGAGCAGCTCCGCTTGACCGGAGTCTTCCTGGCCGCGCGTGGCCTTGGTGACCACGAAGATCGCGCCCAGCGCAGTAAGGAGACCGCCGAGCGCAAGCGTGCGCCAGGCGTTGAATCCGTCTGCCGTGCTGACATCGAAGGCGGGGCCGAAGATGAGCCCGATCGCTGGGTTGGCCCCCACCAGGGTGGCGAGACCATCACGGTCAGCCTGCGTGGGAAACACCCACGGGTACACCAGCACGGACGATGCGGACAGCACCGTCGCGATCCCGATCCACGGCGCGAAGCTGCGCGCCTCGTGCCTGATCGACGTTCGCAGCAGGCGCGGCGCGCCCACCGTCGCCGTGCTCATCGGGTGGCCGCCGCATCGTCCTCGTTCTCGTAGAGGCGAAGGAAGAGGCTCTCGAGCGACGGCGGCGCAACGGTGAGCGCGTCGATCCCGTAGGGGGCTAGGGCGGACATCGCCGCGCCGATGCCGCCGGCGTCGACTGTCGCGGCCAGGGTGTTGCCGTTCAGGTGGACGTCATGGAGCCCGGTGAGATCGGCCGCGGCCGGGACGCGCGCGAGCGTGGCGTGGACGCTGGTGCGGGCCTTGCCGCGCATCTGGGCAAGGGTGCCCGTCTCGACGATCTTGCCGGAGCGGATGATGCTGAGGCGGTCCGCGAGGATCTCCACCTCGGACAGGATGTGGCTGCTCAGCAGCACGGTGGCGCCGCGATCCTTCGCCTCACCCAGGACCTCCTGGAACACGTTCTCCATGAGGGGGTCGAGTCCGCTGGTGGGCTCGTCGAGGACCAGGAGCTCGGCGTTCGAGGCGAGCGCGGCGACGATCGCCACCTTCTGGCGGTTGCCCTTTGAGTACTGCCGTCCGCGCTTGGTGGGGTCGAGTTCGAAGCGCTCGATGAGCTCGGCGCGCCGCGCATCGTCCAGGCCGCCCCGCAGGCTGCCCAGCAGGTCGATCGCCTCGCCGCCGCTCATCGACGGCCACAGCGAGACGTCGCCGGGCACGTAGGCGAGCCGCTTGTGAAGCTCGACCACGTCCTTCCAAGGGTCACCCCCCAGCAGACGGACCGTGCCGCCATTCGCGTTGAGCAGGCCGAGAAGCACGCGGATGGTGGTCGACTTGCCCGCGCCGTTCGGGCCCAGGAAGCCATGGACCTCGCCTTGGGTCACGGAGAGATCGAGACCATCGAGCGCCCGGAACTTCCCGAACAGCTTGACCAGACCGCGAGTCTCGATCACCGGCTCGTTCTCGGACATGGGTACGTCTCCCGTCATTAGCCCGCAGGCGCTGGCCCGCGATCACGGGACGAGTCCATCCAACGACACAACCCCCGAATTCCACAAGCGCAGAATTCGGCGTGGCGCGACAGCGGGACATGAGTGCCGGTTTCGGCCCGAATCCGGCACTCATGTCCCGCCAGCGCGCGTCGGGGCGCGCGTCGGGGCGAGGGGCGGGGCGAGGCGCCGGAATCGTGCGGCGGGCTCCGGGCGTTGTGGAGTCCATGAGGGACGATGCGGTCATGACGTCGGTGTGGTGGGTGCGGCGCGACGCGCGGCTGGCGGACAACCCCGCGCTGCTGAGCGCGCAGGAGGACGGCCCCGCCGCGGCGGTCTTCGCCTGGACCCGCGGCGTCCACCTGTGGTCCGGCAGGCGCCGCGCGCACCTAGCGCGCGTGCTGTGGAGCCTGCGCGAGGACAC
>NZ_JAHEBP010000107.1 GCF_024642165.1 Demequina sp. | reverse complement strand
ACCCGATCGGCGAACCGTCGCGCCCAGGCTATCTCGGCCTCGTCGTCAGCCGCGCCCTCCCAGATCGCGAGGGCCGTCACGTTCGCGACGGCGCTCCGACCTCCGAACGCGGCGTGCGTCTCGGGGATGCGATGAGCCTTTCCGTGGATGAGCTCGACCAGCGCAAACGACTCATCGGTCGCTTCCGAGGCGGACGAGATCAAGGCGTCGGCCAAAGATTCGTCCAGCCGCCCTATGAGATGGCCCTTCCAGTACTGCCGGAGCCCGTAAGGGATCGGCTGGTACAGGGTCTGCTGCTGGAGCCAGTTCATCGGCTTGAGATCGGACTCGTAACAGGCCGGGTGCGTCGCGAGCGCACGAACCGCAGCCATGCCGCCCACCGGGTCGCCGCGCCACCCGACGTTCACCGAGATCGACGGCGAGCCATCCTCGGCGCGCCAGGCGACGAGTGCCAGGACGAGCTCGTCTGGCGCCGACGCCTCGACCTCGAACGTGCTGAGGATGGCGTCACGGAGGGCGCTGCCGCGGAAGCGGAGGCGACCGCCGAACATCGCGGGAACCTCCGTCAGGGCGTACCGCAGGCGAGTCACGACACCGAAGTTGCCGCCACCGCCTCGAAGGCCCCAGAGCAGCTCTGGCTCGTGCTCCTCGTCGACCTCGAGGACGTCGCCGTCCGCCGCCACGAGCTGGGCGCCGATCAGCGCGTCGCACGCGAACCCCTCCGACGACAGGAGCCAGCTGATCCCACCACTGAGGGTCAGGCCGCCGATGCCGGTATCGATGAAGGTCCCGGACGGCGCAGCCAGGCCGTGGGCGAAGGTAGCCGCGTCGAGGTCCATCAACCGGCACCCGGCAAGGGCGTCCACCGTTCTCGCAGCAGGGTCGACGGTCGCTCCGCGCCATCGGGACAAGTCGATGAGGAGCGCCCCGTCCGGGGAGGAGTGGCCGGCTACGCTGTGGCCACCGCCGCGGACGCCGATTGCGAGACCCGAGTCCGCCGCCCACCTCACCGCAGCGACGATGTCGGGCAGGTCGGCTGGCCGGAAGATTGTCGTAGGACGCCCGGTCGCCATCGCGTTGTACGCCTCACGAGCCGCCTCGTACCCCAGGTCGGCGGGCTCGAGGATCTCACCGCGCGTGCAGCCGCGAAGATCATGGACCGCTTCGCCCAGCATTGACGTGCCTCCCTACGGTCTCACTCTCATTTGTAATGGACCGGCCCCCGGTTGTCCATGAATGCACCCACCCCGGCGTTCAGTTGAGGGAGCGCCGCGGTGCCTCGCCTCGCGTACACCGCCGAACAACCGGAAAGAGGCGAGTCAAGTGTGCGCGGCATGGACACTCCGTGATCGTCCCGCGTACGCGAGCGCAAATACCGGAGATCGGTCGGGCGTGCCGACTAGGAGCGCCTGGTCCTTCATGCCGGGGATTCCGACCGCTCACGAGCCGGTCCAGCCGCAAGCGGTTCGGGGTGCGTGACTGGGGTCTGCCCCTCATTCGGTCGACCGTGTGACCTGACCCAAGGTGCGGTTACCTGATCGGGCGCGTCGTGGGGTCGGGGATGGCGTGCATTCCTTACTCCAGTTCGAAGTCGATGGGCGTGAGGTAGCCGATGCTGGGGCAGGTCATTCCCGGCCCAGGGCAGGGTGATGACGCCTGAGGTGTCGACGGTGTCGTGCCGGACGCCTCAGGAGCGTCCCACGAGGTCCAGGCGGGGCTTGTCCTTGGGCAGGGCGGTGCTGGCGGTAGCGGGCGCGCGGCGGTCGTTCGTGGTTGTAGATGTGGGTGAAGGTCGCCAGGAGGATGTTGAGCTCGTCGACGGTGTCGGCGGGGGGGCTTGGTGAGCCAGCGCCTAAGGGTCGGGTGGAAGCGTTCGATCTTGCTTGGGGTCTGGTCTGTCGGATTCACAAGGCTTCGACGTCGGCGCCAGGCGTCACGTTTCAGCGAGCCCTGGGGGCAGGGATGGCCGTGGTCCAGTTGCTGAAGGTTCGGAACGCGGCGCGGCCTTGGTACGTCGTTGGAGTGGTCAGATCGGTGTCTCGGCGGAAGCCGCCGCCTCCTGCAGTAGCCGGACAACCTGGGCATCCGGATGCATCGCGCGCAGGCGGTGACCCAATGCGCGTGCAGAGGCTCGCTCCGGGCCGTCTACGAGAAGCCTGTCGACGGCTGCGCGGATCGCGGCCGGACGCGCTCGCCGCGGAAGCGCCTCGCCGGCCGCGACCCGCGCGACGGCAGCAGCGATTGACGGCTGGTCGGTGAGGGGGTGAGCGGGAAGCACGAGGACGGGGATGCCATGGGCGAGCGCTCGGGCGGTCGTGCCGTGCCCGCCGTGGGTGATCACAAGCGACGTGCGCGGCATCTCCCGTGCGTGATCCGCGAGGGGCTGGACCTCGATGCCGTCGGGTATGCGCAGCCCGCGCTGATCGATCGCGGGACCGGTCGTCACCAGCACGTGCGCCGGAATTCCAGCGAGAGCATCGAGGATTCGCTGCAGCATCTGTCGCTGCCCTGGCACGGTCGCTGTGCTCAGACTCACGAGTATCCGTGGTGCCGCTGGCGCCGCGTCGATCGCCCCGATCGCCTCCATTGGTCCGACGTGGTGAAGGCCGTGCCCGCGCAGGTCTCCTTCGAGGTCGGGCACGACCGTGATGATCTTCATCGCGGGCGCGTTGAGCGCCGTGCGGGCGTGGACTCCCAGCATCCGCACCATCATGCCCAGCGGGCCATCAAACGCCTTGTCGAAGAAGCTCCACAGCGTGTGAACGTGCGCCACGACAGGGATGCCGGCGGCGATGGCTTCATCCAGGGCGCCGACGAGAAGGCAGTCGATCACGACGACGTCGACGGGCTCCGCGCGGAAAGCTGCGATCACGTCCCGACCCGCGCCGCGGTCGGCGAACGCTCTCGCCTGTCGGAGCGAGACCGACGCGAGGCTGCCGGGCGCGGTGGCGTCGATGGGGCGGGCGCTCGAGTAGATCTGCACCGCGAATCCTGCCGCTTCGATGCGGGAACGCTGCGTCGGCGAGGCGAGGAAGCGCACCGTCCCGCCGGCATCGACGACGGCGCGCGCGACCGCGAGGGCCGGGGGCAGGTTGCCGCCGGCATCGAGGGTGGCGAACAAGACGGAGATCATGAAGGGTCCTTTCGGTGCGGGAGCGAGAGCACGGCGTCGACCATACGACGGGTGCGCTTGGCGACGGTCGTGGCGTCGAGGCCGCGATCGCGGCGAAGGAGGCTCCACACCTGCAGGTCTGTGGCGACGGCCAACAGGTCGGTGATGTCGTCTGCGAGACCAGCGAGCTGTGGCGCGAACGTCTCTTGGACCCACTGGCGGTGGACCGACCTTCCCTGGTTGGTGAACTCCATGATCCGTTCGTCGCTGGTTTCGGCGGCGACCAAGCGGACCATCAGTTCGCCCCACTCTTCGTAGTGCGCGCTTAGCGCGGCCAGCGCAGCATCGATGTCACCTGGCGAAACACGGCGCTGCTCGCTGACCTGCTGACTGGCGGCGGCGAGGACGTGGGTGAAGAGGGCATCGCGGCTTCCGAAGTGGCGAAGCACTGTCTGCACCGTCACCTCCGCGCGAGCAGCGATCTGATCAAGGGTGATTTCGATCGTCAGGAGCTCGTGCGACAGCGAGATCACGGCATGTATGACGGCTTCGCGGGTCGCTGCTGTCTGAGCGGCACGATTCGTCTGTCGGTACGCTCGCGTCTCGCCCACCATCGCAAGATATGCCCCCACATCATTTCGTGTCAATGCCTATTAAAATGAAATGAGAAGGAATGGAGCGAAGTCGAGCGTGTCGGCGGGGTGCTTGGTCAGCCAGCGTTTGAGGGTCTGGTGGAAGCCCTTGATCTTGCGTCGGCTCTGGCAGAGACGGTGCGCGAGCGCCCTCGGGGGCGCATGAATGCACGCGCACGAACGCGCTGATCACGAGCGCTCGTCAGGACCCAGCGTTCGCTCACAGCAGAACTCGGGCGGGGCTGCATCTAGACAACCCACTCCGCCGGAAGTACGGGTTGAAGCGGTCGCACCGGGCGCCCGCCTAAGGAAAGGAAGCGCAATGAAGCGCATCATCGCCACAGGATTCATTGCCGCCATCGCCATGGTCGGCTTCACCGGCACCGCGAACGCCGCCCCCGCGGACGCCGCCTGCTTCGGCCAGATCCACAAGGCCGTCAACGCTGGCGCACTCGGCATCGACAACGTGGGCCAGCTGGTCCAGTCGTACGAGAACAAGGGTCAGGGCAAGAACGCGACCGCGCGCGCCTTCGCCGCAGGCGGCTTCTGCGACTAGAACTCGGCCGCTGGAGTTCGAATTCGAGACCGGGGCTCGGACCAATAGGTTCGAGCCCCGGTCTCGGATTCGCTTGACGAGTGTGCGATGCCGAGGAGCACGATTGCTGGCCTCGAGGATTCCGGGGGCGGATAAGCCTATGGGCGGCTTCTAGTCTTCACTCACGCGGTCTCTGAGTACGTCATGCGCCCCCACAATGTTGTTCGCGGAACGATTCGCTGACACCTGGGCGCGACGCCCCCACCGCGGCTACCCATGTCGAGGACGGCGAGCCGTCACACGAGCCACCCGCCGTACTTGAGCATCTCGTGAAGCGCCTCCGCGGGGTCGGCGTACTGGCGTGTCCCCTGGTCGACCTCGCGGTCATACTCGGTGGCGAACTCCATCCACACCCAGGACCCGTCGGCAGGCTCGATCATCCCAAGATCGATGCCAGTTTGCCCGGCTACCACGTAGTGGTCTCCGTTCCATCGGGCGACATGGCCCGCCTCGGTCAAGTCCTCCATCAGTCCCTCCCAGCGTCCGTGGGCGTCTTGCCCGTCTACCACTCCACTATCGCTGGCGGGAGGCCGTCTCGCCGATCGCGGAGCCGAGCGCGCTGGACAGGGTCGCCGCGGCACTTGCGTGGGACACGAGATCCTCCGGGTTCAGGGTGGCGCGGTAGCGGCTCGGCTCCGCCTGGAGACCATCTTCATCTCCTGATGATTCACACGGTGTCTGCGGGCACCATGACCAGGCCGGCCGGGGGGCTACGACACAGGAGCGTCCGAAGTCCAACTCGTGTAGTAGCGCGGGAGTTCCGGGGCGCCCACGGCGTCGCGCGCGCCAGCATCGACGACGCCGAAGGTTCCAGTGACGCCCGCTGCCTTGGCTCCGTACTCCCAATTCGCGAGCCAGATCCCGAGAGCCACGGCGGCGTAGTAGCGGGAGGGTGTCGCGGCGAAGAAGTCGACGCGCACCTTGCCCGCTGCATCGGCGACCCCCACGGCCCGGGTCGTCTGGCCGTTGAACGACGACGGCGACCACTGGCACGCCTCATACGTGCGCCCGAACGCGTCGAATGGGTGTGCATCGACGTCGAGCGGAGTTTCGCATGAGGGGTCCGAGAAGAAGAGCTGCTCGAGCGGTCGCCGTCGGTGCTGACTTCCCTGCATGAAGCGCACGATCAGCGGCTTGAGGCGGGAGCGGTAACCGACTGCACAGACGCAGATGATGTGGTCGCGTTCGGGGTCGATGCGGTCGCCGAGCGCGCTCAGGATGCTCGCGTGGTCGGCGCCCGGACCGATCCAACAGGTGGCGATCCCGAGCCGCGTGGCGTCGAGGACGACGTGCTGCAAGCTGCGTCCCACGTCCACCACGGCGTCGCGGTCGTACTTGCGTGGACCGATGGCGACCAGGAACTCGTGGGCGCCCACCACGGGCCACACCGTCAACGGTGCCGCAATGTATTCAAAGCGGACGGCGCCGATACCCAAGAGTCGCTCCGGCGCGGAGTGTTCGGTCACGGACGCCATGAGCTTGCTGTGGTGTTCTGGAGTCAGGTTGATCGGGAGGAACGAACGGCACGAGCGCCGGGAGCGCATCAGGTCCCAAGCGTCAAGGTCGTCGCGGGGGCGCCCGGGCCGGCCCTTGGGGCGAATGCCGGCCTTGAGCGTCGCAAGATCGAAAATCAGAATCAGCGCCGCGACAGTGGCCAGCGACAGCGGAATCCCCACCAGCACCACCGGCGCGGCTCCTACCAGCCACCCGATTCCCGCGATCACGAGAAGGACGAGCACGATGACCGAGTTCGCCGCGGTTTGCAGCCATCCTGTGAACTGAAGGCGCGTCTTGAAGCGCCAGAGCGCCGTGTCCTGAATGTCGAACTTCCTGGGCGTGCGAGTGGCCGTCTGCGTATCGTTCACGAGGCTGATCCTCCGTCTCGGGTCTGCTTTCTGCAAGCGTACACTTGCAGATAGCGCGGCGCTACTCTGGTGCGCGAAGGAGCACACATGCCCAAGGTCATTGACACCGACGCACTCTTCGAGGCCACCGTTCGCATCTTCGCCGTGCGCGGCTATGCAGAGTCGACCACCCAGGAGATCGCATCCCGAGCCGGCGTCAACGAGGTGACGCTGTTTCGCAAGTACGGCACCAAGGCGGGCCTGATCGGGGCCGCGCTCAACGCCAAGCTGGGCGATTCGCCGTTCGCCCACGTCGAGGCGAGTGGCGATGTGAGGGCGGATCTCGGCGCCGTCGCGGCTGCCTTCGACGCCACCAACCGCGCCTATGGTGGCGCCGTCATGACGCTCCTGGTCGAGCTCCCTCGCCATCCCGAGCTTGCTGATGCGGCAACGATCCTGATGGCGAATCTTGGCCACGCAGCGGAGATCATGCGTACGCACCAGCAGGCGGGCAGGATTGCCCCCGGCGACCCGTTCCAGAAGGTCGCCCTGCTGATCGCGCCGCTGGTCGCGGGCGGCCTATGGACGCGGGCCTTCGGGGAGCTGCCCGGTGGCGGCATGGATGCCGACGTGGCGGTCGAGAGCTTCATGGGGGGTCACGCCGGGGCTTGACGGCGCTCTGCCGGCCCGCCGCGGCCCCTGGCCGCGATCAACCCCCGGGGAGGAAATCGGGGCTAGCGAATCGGGCTCGTCCAGATCGCGTCCAGAGCGATAGCGTGCCCGAGGACGTTCTGGGCCGCGCGGTGCCCGGAGAGCATGGCTGCAGTCACCGTCGCCGGATCGTCGGTCCAGGTCGCCTCGCCGGCGAGATGCAGCACTCCGCCTATCGGCGTTGCGAGCGAGTCGTGGTCGGCAGTGGTCGAGCCCACCGTCATATAGGCGT
>NZ_JAHEBP010000017.1 GCF_024642165.1 Demequina sp. | reverse complement strand
GGAGCCGCCGTGGTCTACCCGAAGGACGCGGGCCAGATCATCCAGATGGCGGACATCTTTCCCGGCGCCCGCGTGGTCGAGGCCGGGGTGGGCTCGGGCGCGCTGACGATGTCCCTGCTGCGCGCCGTGGGCGACGCCGGGGAACTGGTGTCGATCGAGCGCCGCGAGGACTTCGCGGACATTGCGCGCGCCAACGTCGAGTCGCACTTCGGCGGCCCTCATCCCGCGTGGCGTCTCGAGATCGGCGACTTCGCGGATCGCGTCGGCGAGGCCTTCGAGCCGGGCACGGTGGACCGGATCGTGCTCGACATGCTGGCGCCGTGGGAGAACATCGAGGCGGCGGCCGATGCGCTCGCGGCGGGCGGCGTGCTGCTCGCCTACGTCGCGACGGCCACCCAGCTGTCGCGGCTGGCGGAGGACCTGCGCGAGCACGGCGGCTTCACGGAGCCGCACGCGTGGGAGACCATGGTGCGCACGTGGCACCTCGAGGGACTCGCGGTGCGACCCGACCACCGGATGGTGGGCCACACGGGCTTCCTCATCACCGCGCGACGGATGGCGCCGGGCGTCGACGCGCCGCTGCGCCACCGCCGCCCGGCCAAGGGGTCCTACCCCGTCGCGGAGGAATGGACCCCGGAGGATCTGGGGGAGCGTCCCGTGAGCGACAAGAAGGTGCGCCGCGTGCGACGCGACGTGACGATCGTGCGGGAGGAGTGATGGTGGCCGAGGCACAGGACGTGATCGCGAGGCTCGAACGCACCAACGCCGAGCTGCAGCGCCTGCTCACGCTCGCGCGCGACCAGCTGAGCGAGATGAGGCAGAAGCTCGCCGAGGCTTCGCAGCCGCCGCAGACCTTCGCGACGTTCGTCGAGTGGTCGGGCCGTCACGCCGACGTGATCGCGTCCGGCCGTCGCATGCGCGTGGCCGTGCTGCCCACCCTCGAGGTGGATCTCGCGCCCGGTGACGAGGTGCTGCTCAACCCGATGAGCGTGGTCGTGGACGTCGCCCGGCCCGACCGCACCGGCCAGGCGGCCATCGTGCGCGAGGTGGTCGACGCCGACCGCATCCTGGTGGTCTCGCGCGGCGAGGACGAACGCGTGGTGACCTTCATCGGCGGCGACGCGGCCCGCCGCCTCCACGAGGGCGACACGGTCATCATCGACCCGCGCACGGGTTTCGCCTCCGAGAAGGTCGAGCGCACCGGGGTCGAGGCCCTGCTGCTCGAGGAGGTGCCGGACATCGATTACGCGTCGATCGGTGGGCTCGCGCCCCAGATCGAGCGCATCCGCGACGCCATCGAGCTGCCGCTGACGCATCCCGAGCTGTACCGCGAGCACGCGCTGCGGCCGCCGCGCGGGATGCTCCTGTATGGCCCTCCCGGCTGCGGCAAGACGCTGATCGCCAAGGCCGTGGCCCACTCGCTCGCCGAGGCCGTGGGGGCGGACCGCTCGTACTTCCTCTCGGTCAAGGGGCCGGAACTGCTCAACAAGTACGTGGGGGAGACCGAGCGGTACATCCGGACCATCTTCGAGCGGGCGCGCGCGAAGGCGCACTCCGGCGCTCCCGTGGTGGTGTTCTTCGACGAGATGGACGCCCTGTTCCGCGCCCGCGGCTCGGGGGTGAGCTCCGACATGGAGACCACCATCGTGCCGCAGCTGCTCACCGAGCTCGACGGCGTCGAGGCCCTGGGAAACGTCATCGTGATCGGCGCCTCCAACCGCGAGGACATGATCGATCCGGCGATCCTGCGTCCCGGCCGCCTCGACGTCAAGATCGAGATCTCGCGGCCCAGTCCCGAGGCCAGCGCTGACATCTTCGGCAAGTACCTGTCGACGGGGCTGCCGCTGGCCGCGTCCGAGCTCGCGCTGACCGACGGCGACCGCGCCGCCGCCGTCCGGGCGCTCATCGACGCCGCGGTGAGGCGGATCTTCTCCCACCCCGACGCGTCAGACCACGTCTCGGGCGCGCTCGTGCGCAATGTGGTCGACCGCGCGAAGACCGCGGCGATCAAGGGAGTGGTCGCGGGCGACGCGAAGGGACTGTCCCGCACGCACCTCGAGATCGCGGCGGACCAGGAGCTGGCCGAATCGCGCGCCGTCGCGTCGGGCACCCTCGCCCGGTCCTGACATGAGGGTCGTCGGCATCGAGACGGAGTACGGGATCGTGGACCCCGACGAGCCCCGTGCCAACCCGATCCTGCTGTCCTCGCGGCTGGTCGCCGCGTGTCGGGGCTGGGCGGGCCGCACCGCGCGCTGGGACTACGGCGGCGAGGATCCCCTGCAGGACCAGCGCGGCTTCCGACGCTCGCGACTGGGCGCCACACCCGACCTGCTGACGGACGCCCCCGAGTTCGACGAGGCCGCGGGGCACGTGACGCTGCGCCGCCGCCGGGGCTCCTGGGAGGACCCCGCCCACCTCAACGCGGTGCTCCCCAACGGGGCGCGCTTCTACGTCGATCACGCCCACCCCGAGTACTCCGGACCCGAGGTGACCAACGCGCTCGACGCCGTGATCTGGGACCGTGCCGGCGACGCCATCGCGCTCGCCGCCGCGGCCCGCTACGCGGCCGACGAGGACTCGCGCGTCGAGCTGTACAAGAACAACGTCGACGGCAAGGGCGCCAGCTACGGCACGCACGAGAACTTCCTGGTCGACCGCGCGACGCCGTTCGACGATCTCGCACGGCGGCTGACGTCCCACCTGGTCACCCGGCAGGTGTTCGCGGGCGCGGGTCGGGTGGGGCTCGGGCAATTCGGCGAGGCGCCCGGGTTCCAGATGTCGCAACGCGCCGACTACATCGAGGCCGAGGTGGGGCTCGAGACCACCCTCCGGCGGCCCATCGTCAACACCCGCGACGAGCCGCACGCCACCCGCGACCGCTACCGGCGCCTTCACGTGATCCTGGGCGACGCGAACCTGTTCGACGTCGCCACGTACCTCAAGATCGGCACCACCTCGTTGGTGTTGACGGCCATCGAGGCCGAGGACGAGCGCCTCGACACGCTCGAACTCGCTGCTCCGGTAGAGGCGGTGCAGGCCGTGTCGCGCGACCTGGGCCTCCGTGCCAGGCTCCCGCTGGTCTCCGGCGAGGACGCGACGGCCCTGCAGATCCAGCGAGCCCTGCTCGAGATCTGCCGCACGTACGCACGCGACGCCGGTGATGCGGCGGTGATCGCCCGGTGGGAGGCCGTGCTCGAGCGGCTGTCGACGGACGTGTTCAGCGCGGCACGCGAGGTCGAATGGGTGGCGAAGCTGCAACTGATGGGGCGCATGCGCGCGCGCCACGCCTCGACCACCCTGCCCGACGGTCTGCCGTGGGACGATGCGCGGCTCGCGGCCATGGACGTGCAGTGGAGCCGGCTGGGTGACGGGCTGGCCCAGCGGCTCGCCGTCGCCGGAGCCGTCGAGCGGCTCGCGTCCGACGCCGAGGTCGCACGCGCGGTGTCCGGCGCGCCCCAGGACACTCGTGCGCGGCTGCGCGGCGGCATCGTGGCGGCGCGCCCCGAGCTGGTGGACGCCGCGGGCTGGTCGACGGTGGTGCTCGATCGCGAGACCGATCACGGCCACCTCGAGGTGGTCCACCTTGACGAGCCGCTCGCGGCCGCACACCCCCTGCTCGACGCCCTGATCGACGGATAGACTCGCGGCATGGCCCAGCTCAACGCGCAAGGACAGCCCTACGAGGACGATGCCCCGGAGCCGGACGCGCCCGTGGCGGCCGCGCAGGCCTCGACGGACGCGATCGACGACCTGTTGGCAGAGATCGACGGGTCCCTGCAGGTCAACGCGGAGCAGTTCGTGAGGTCCTTCGTCCAGAAGGGCGGCGAGTAGCGCCGCCGCGCCCGCGCATGAATCCCACGGACATCCCGCCGCCGCTCGAGGTGGAACCCGCCCGCCGCATCTTCGGGCTCGAGACAGAGTTCGGCCTGCACCTCGACGCGGGCCCCGGGCGCCCGGTCACCCCGGAGGAGGTCGCCGGTCACCTCTTCCATTCCGTCGTGCAGTGGGGTCGCTCGTCGAACGTGTTCCTGCCCAACGCGTCGCGCCTCTACATCGACGTGGGCGCGCACCCCGAGTACGCGACCGCCGAGTGCGACACCCTCACGGACCTCATCGCGTCCGACAAGGCCGGCGAGCGCATCGTCCACGCGCTCATCGCGGGCGGCGAGGAGCGCCTGCGCGCCGCGGGCGTCGACGGCACCATCCACCTCTACAAGAACAACACGGACTCCGCGGGCAACAGCTACGGCTGCCATGAGAACTATCTGGTGCGCCGCCGCGCGGACTTCAAGGCGTTCGCCTCGGCGCTGCTGCCGTTCCTGGTCACGCGGCAGATCGTGACGGGCGCGGGGTGCATCACCCGCACCCCCTCGGGCGCCCACTACAGCTTCTCGCCGCGCGCGGACCACATGTGGGAGGGAATGAGCTCGGCGACCACGCGGTCGCGGCCCATGATCAACACCCGCGACGAGCCGCACGCCAACGCCGAGCTGTACCGGCGCATGCACGTGATCGTGGGCGACTCGACCATGGCCGAGCCCACCACGCTGCTGAAGATGGGCGCCACCGACCTGGTGCTGCGCCTGATGGAGGCGCGCGTTCCGCTGCCCGAGCTCACCCTCGCGCGGGAGATGCAGGCCATCCGCGACGTCGCCCACGACCTCACGGGGCGGGCGACGGTCGAGCTCGCGGACGGTCGCCGCCTGACGGCGGTCGACGTCCAGCAGGAGTACATCGACCTGGTGCGTGGTCACCTGGGCGGCATCGTCGAACCCACCGAGGAGGTGGCGCGCATCCTCGACCTGTGGCAGCGCGGCGTCGACGCGGTGCGCACTCAGGACTTCACCCCGGTGGAGACCGAGCTCGACTGGGCCATCAAGCATCGTCTCGTCACGCGGTATCGCAGCCGGCTTGGCTGCCCGCTCGACGACCCGCGGCTCGCGCGGCTGGAGCTTGCGTTCCACGACGTCTCGCCGCAGCGCGGCCTTTTCTACCGGCTGCAGGACCAGGGCCTGGTGCGGCGCATCGTCTCTGACGCGGACATCGAGAGAGCGGTGAGCACCCCTCCCCAGTCCACCCGTGCGCGGCTGCGCGGAGCCTTCGTCGAACGGGCGCTCGCCGCGGGGCGCGACTTCACCGTGGACTGGGTGCACCTGAAGATCTCGGGTTCGTCGGGGACCACCGTGCTGCTCAAGGACCCGTTCCGCAACGAGGACGCGCGGGTCGACGGGCTGCTGGAGATGCTCGAGCACGCCTGACGGGTCGTAGAATCTTCTGGTCCCCCGAAAGGAAGTCATGCGTCGTCTCGTCGTGCTCGCGCTTGCCCTCGCGCCCCTCGCGCTGGCGGCGTGTTCACCCGCGTCCACGACCGACGAGCCTTCGGGACCCCCTCCGGGTGACATCTCCACCATCGTCATCGGCGGCTCCGACACCCTCGCCCCGTCGCTCGAGTTCACGCCCGGCCTGGTCTACGAGGAGGAGCAGTCGACGGTGGTGTGGAACGGGGACGGAGCCTTCCTGTCCGACGGCCAGCCGCTGCTGCTCGACATCTACGGCGCATCTCTCGATGACGGCACCACGCTGATCAACACCTACGACGGCCTGCCGCGCTCGTTCGTGCTCGCCCCCGAGGTGGTGGGCGAGGAGCTGTACAACACGCTGGTCGACGTGCGGGTGGGCGCGCGGGTGCTCGTCGTGGCGCCGCCGTCCTTCGACTCCGACGCGGAGCCGCCCATCGCGATGGTGGTCGACGTGCTGCCCAACCACGCGATGGGCAACGCTGTGGAACCCAACCCGGACCTGCCGCCGGTGACGTTGGATCCGATCACGAACGAGCCGTTCGTGACGATTCCCGAGGGCGACCCGCCGGCAGACCTGCAGGTCGCCACCCTCATCCAGGGCTCGGGACCGCAGGTGCGTCAGGGCTCGTACCTCATCGTCAACTACACGGGCTGGTACTGGTCCGACGGCTCGGATGGCGAGGGATCGTGGAGCAGCGGCGACGTGCTCGACTCCTCATGGCCGGTCGAGCGCGCGCCGTTCGAGCTGCAGATCGGGTCGGGACAGGTGATCCGCGGCTGGGACGAGGGTCTGCTCGATCAGACCGCCGGCTCGCAGGTCGAGCTCGTGGTCCCCGCCACGTACGGCTACATCGACAAGGGCACGCTGGTGTTCGTGGTGGACATCCTCGACGTGTGGACCCCCGAGGGGAGCGCCTGATGGGTGTCGCCGTGCGCCTCATCCCTTGTCTCGACGTGGACGCCGGCCGTGTGGTCAAGGGTGTCAACTTCGAGAACCTGCGTGACGCCGGAGACCCCGTGGAGCTCGCGGCGGCCTACGGCGCCGCGGGGGCCGATGAGCTGACCTTCCTCGACGTGACCGCCTCCTCCGGTGACCGCGAGACCACGTTCGACGTGGTGCGCCGTACCGCGGAGCAGGTCTTCGTCCCCCTCACCGTGGGCGGTGGCGTGCGCTCGCCCGAGGACGTCGACCGGCTGCTGCGCGCCGGCGCGGACAAGGTGGGCGTCAACACCGCGGCGATCGCCCGGCCGGAGCTCATCGCCGACATCGCACGCCGCTTCGGCAACCAGGTGCTGGTGCTGTCCGTCGACGCGCGCCGGTGCAAGGACGGCGCCACCACCCCGTCGGGCTATGAGGTCACCACCCACGGCGGACGCCGGGGGACGGGCATCGACGCGATCGACTGGGCGCGCCGCGGGGCGGAGTTGGGTGCGGGCGAGATCCTCCTGAACTCCATGGACGCGGACGGCACCACCGACGGTTTCGACCTGGAGATGCTGGGCCGGGTGCGAGAGGTCGTGGGCATCCCGCTGATCGCTTCCGGCGGGGCCGGCACCGTCGAGCACTTCGTCGAGGCGGCGAGGGCGGGCGCGGACGCGGTGCTCGCGGCGTCCGTGTTCCACTTCGGCACCCTGAGCATCGGCGATGTCAAGGAGGCGATGCGCGCCGCAGGCATCGTGGTGCGATGACCGCGCGCGATCTCTCGCGCCGCTACGAGCTCTCGGGCCGATTCACGCGCAAGGCTGCCCAACTGCTGGCGCATGCCGTGCGCGAGGAGCCCGCCTTGTTCGCGGTGGCGGTGACGGCGGCGGCCGTGTTCAGCCTGCTCACCGTGGTGTTCGGCACCCTCCTAGGGGATATCACCGACGAGGTGGTGATCCCCGGCGTGGCGGGCGACCCGATCCAAGGCACCTGGGGCCGCCTCACGCAGGATCCGCGCACCGCGATCTGGATCGCGGGTGCCGTCTTCCTCCTGATCGGCGTGGCCAACGCGCTTCTCGTGGGCGTGCGCCGCACGGCGCAGGGCTTCGCCGTCGCCGGGGTGGGCGCGCGGCACCGGCGAGTGGTGGCGGAGGCGCTCGCGTCCCTGCCGCTCGGCTGGCATCGGTCCCACCCGTCCGGCCGCATGCTGTCCGCGATGTCGTCGGATTCGGAGACCGCCACCTCTCCGCTGCACCCGTTCGCCTTCACCGTGGGCGCGTTCGTCATGATGATCGCCGCCGGGGTCTCGCTGTGGCGCATGGACCCGTGGCTCGCCATCACGGGCCTCGCCGTGGTTCCCGTGATCTTTGCCGTCAACGTGGCCTACGAGCGGGTGATCACCCCGCGTTGGGACGTGGGCCAGAGCCTGCGGGCCGAGGTCTCGACCATCGCCCATGAGAGCTTCGAGGGTGGCACGGTGGTGAAGGCGCTGGGCGCGGAGCGGCGCGAGACAGAGCGCTTCGCCAAGGCCGCTCGCGACCTGCGAGATGCCGATACCCGGGTGGGCCACACCTCGGCGTGGTTCGAGCCCCTGATGGACCTGGTGGTGCCCCTCGGCGCCGTTTCGCTCATGGTCGTGGGCGCCATCCGCGCCGCGGACGGTCAGGTGTCCGTGGGCAACGTGGTCTCGGCGATCTACCTGGTGACGCTCATGGCGGTGCCCATTCGTGGGCTCGGCTGGGTCCTGGGCCAGATGCCGCAGGCCCTCGTCGCGTTCCGCCGGGTGGGGGAGATCGCCCGCGCCGCGACGGAGGTCGACGAGCCGGGTCATCTGGAGATCCCCACGCGGGGCCCGGGCGCGCTGACGTTCGAGAACGCGTCGATCGGCGCGGACGACGGCGACGGCGATCTCACCGTCATCCTTCACGACGTCTCCCTCGAGCTGCGACCGGGAACCGTCACCGCGCTCGTGGGTTCCACGGGATCGGGGAAGTCGACCGTCGCGCTGGCCGCCGCGCGGCTGGCGCGCCCGGCCTCCGGCACCGTCGCGCTGGACGGCACGGATGTCGCGGATATCGCGCGGCTGGGCGACCACGTGGCGCTGGTCCCACAGACGGCCTTCGTGTTCGCCGGCACCGTGCGCGACAACGTGACGCTGGGCGAGGAGCATGACGACGAGCAGGTGTGGGATGCCCTGCGCCGCGCAAACGTGGTCGACGTGGTCGAGCGGCTCGCTCGCGACGGCCGCACCGGACTGGATGCGGAGCTCGCGGAGCGCGGCATGAACCTGTCCGGCGGGCAGCGGCAGCGGCTCGCGCTCGCCCGGGCGCTGGTGCGGCGCCCGCGCGTGCTGGTCCTCGACGACGCGACCAGCGCCGTCGATCCCCGCGTGGAGCGCGAGATCCTCACCGGCCTGGCCGGGGAGGACGGCCCCACGGTGCTGGTGATCGCCTACCGGCTCGCGTCGATCGCCCTCGCCGACCGCATCGTCCACGTCGAGCGCGGCCGCGTGGTCGACGCCGGCACTCACGCGGAGCTGCTCGCTCGCGACCGGGGCTACCGCGAGCTGGTGCTCGCCTACGAGGAGGACTCGCGCCGCCAGGCCGCGGACGACGCGGGGTATGTGGGATGAGCGAGGACATTACGATGCGCGGCCTGGTCCGCCGCGGCCTGCAGCTGAGTCCCGAGTTCCGGCGCGGGCTCGGCGTCACGCTCGCACTCGCGGCGCTGGCGGCATCGGGCCGCGCGGCCACGCCGTTTCTCACCCAGCGCGTCACGGACCTGGGCCTGCTGGCGCCCGATGGCGTCGACGTGGGCGTGGTGGTGCGCTACGCGGCGGGGGGCGCGGTGGTGCTCATCGTCGCCGCGGTGTTCGCCTGGCGCGTGCGACGCCGCCTGGTGGGCGCGGCGGAGGCCGGCCTGGCCACCTTGCGGATCCGCGCCTTCGGCAAGGTGCACGAGCTGTCCGTGCTCACGCAGAACGAGGAGCAGCGCGGACGCTACGTGTCTCGCGTCACCGGGGACGTCGAGACCATCCGCGACCTCATGCAGTGGACCGGCGCCGCCATGGTGATCTCCGCCATGGAGTCCGGCGTGGTGTTCCTGGTGATGCTCCTGTACTCCTGGAAGCTGTCCCTGCTGGTGCTGCTCGCGTTCATCCCCATGGTGATGTCGCTGCTGTGGATCCAGCCGCGCGTGCGCGCCGCATTCGAGATCGTCCGCTCGCGCATGGCGGACCTCCTGGGGCGCACGTCGGAGCAGCTCGTGGGCATCTCCACCATTCGCGCCTACGGCGTCCAGCAACGCATGCGGCAGCAACTGAACTCCGAGATCGACGAGATCCTGGTCGCGGAGCGCCGGGCGTCCGCGCTCGCATCGTTCAACTTCTCGTCCACCGTGCTGGGCCAGTCGCTCGCCACCGGCATCGCGCTGATCGGCGGCACCCATCTTGCCCTGTCCGGCGAGATCACCGTGGGCACCGTGGTCGCGTTCGCGTTCCTGGTCTACATGTTCTCCGGGCCGCTGATGTGGATCATCGAGATGCTCGCCGAGATGCAGCGCGCGCTGGTGGGCTGGCGGCGCGTGGTGGCACTGGTGGACCAGGAGGTGACCGTCGCCGATCCCGGGGAGCAGGGAACTCCGATCCCTCACGGGCGAGGCGAACTGAGCATTCGAGGGGTGCGGCTCACCTACCCCGGCGGTCCGGAGGTGCTCCGGGGCGTCGACCTCGACGTGCCCGCGGGTCGCAGGCTGGCGCTGGTGGGCCAGACGGGGTCCGGCAAGACCTCCCTGGCGCGCCTCATGTCCCGGTTCTTCGACCCGACAGAGGGGTCGGTCCACGTGGGCGGGGTCGACCTGCGCGACGTGCCGGCGGGTTCGCTGCGGCGCTCCGTGGCGGTGGTGCCGCAGGAGGGATTCCTTTTCGACGGGTCGGTGCTGTCCAACCTCGCCTACGCGCTGCCCGACGCCTCCGCGGACGACCTCGAGCGCCGCGCCCTCGCGGCGTTCGAGTCGCTCGGATTGGACGGGTGGCTGCAGACCCTGCCGGCGGCGCTCGACACCCAGGTGGGCCCGCGCGGCGAGCTGCTGTCCGCGGGCGAGCGCCAGCTGGTGTCCATCACCCGCGCGTACCTGCGCGATCCCGACCTGCTCATCCTCGACGAGGCGACGTCCGCGGTGGACCCCGCCACCGAGGTGCGCATCTCCCGCGCGCTGGAGTCCCTCATGCAGGGCCGCACCGCGGTGGTGATCGCCCACCGGCTGTCCACCGCCGAGCGCGCCGACCTCGTGGGCGTGATGGAGGAGGGAGAGCTGGTCGAGCTGGGCCGTCATCAGGACCTGGTCGCGGCGGGCGGGATCTACGCCGGCCTCCACGCCGCGTGGGTGGCGCAGACGAGGGACTGACCCCACCCGTCCCACCCTGACACTGCGCACGGACCCGCGGGCGACTCGCCGGGCGCGAACCGCGCATCGTCCCGTCGTGGCGGGGTGTCGCGCCGAACTCCGTGCGCAGTGTCGGGCGGGGTGTGGGGACGGGCGGGGACCGGGACGATGCGCGGCGCGCCGTCGGTGAACCGCTGACGTGGAAGGATGGGCGCCATGCCGCTCGACCCCCAGATCTCCGCGCGTCTCAAGCGCGATGCCGCCGGCCTCGTCTGTGCCGTGGTGCAGCAGCACGACACCCGTGAGGTCCTGATGGTCGCGTGGATGGACGATGCGGCGCTTGCTGAGACCCTGACCAGCGGTCGGGCCGTCTATTGGAGCAGGTCGAGGCAGGAGCTCTGGCGCAAGGGCGACACGTCCGGCCACATTCAGCGCGTGGTGCGCGTGTCGGTCGACTGCGACGGCGATGCCCTGCTGCTCGAGGTGGACCAGACCGGGCCCGCGTGTCATACCGGCACCCGCACCTGCTTCGAGGCCGGCGGGGACCTGGGCGCCGTCGATGGTCTCGCCGGGGACGCGGCGTGAGCTCCGTCCAGATCGGCTGGGGCGAGACCTGGCCGTCGTTCGACGGATTCGTCGAGCTCGGTTCCTCGCACCGCGTGGTGCCCGTGGTCCGACGCCTGCTCGCGGACTCGCTCACGCCGGTCGCGGTCTACCGAGCCCTCGCCCAGGAGCGCCCGGGCACCTTCATCCTCGAGTCCGCCGAACCCGACGGCGCGCGCGGGCGATTCTCCTTCGTGGGCGTGCACTCGCGCGCGATGGTCACCATCGACGGCGACGAGGCGCGGTGGTCGGGCGACGTGCCCGTCGGGCTCACGGACGGCGCGCCGCTCGACACGATCCGCGCCGTGCTCGCCGAACTCGCGTCGGAGGCCATCGACGGGCTGCCGCCCCTGACCGGGGGCATGGTGGGCGTGCTCGGCTGGGACATCATCCGGCAGTGGGAGCCCACGCTGCCCATGAAGGCCCCGCGAGAGCTCGACGTGCCCGACGTGCTGCTGCTGCTCGCCACGGACATCGCCGCGATCGACCACCGCGACGGATCCGTGTGGCTGATCGCCAACGCCGTCAACGCGGATGCCCAGGACTCGGGGATCGACCTCGCCTATCAGGACTCGATCGAACGCCTCGACCGCATGCAGCGCCTGCTCGAGGACGCCCCGCGCGGCCCCGTCTCCGTGCTCGCCGACGTGCCGGAGCCGGACGTGGTCCAACGCAGCGCGCCGGGGGAGTACGAGAAGGCCGTCGAGTTCGCCAAGGAGGCGATCCGAGACGGCGAGGTGTTCCAGATGGTGCCGTCGCAGCGATTCGACGTCGCGTGCGGTGCGTCCCCGCTCGATGTGTACCGCGTGCTCCGCACGCTGAACCCCAGCCCGTACATGTACTACTTCCAGCTGCAGGATGACCAGGGCCGCGAGTTCGCGGTGGTGGGCGCGAGCCCCGAGTCGCTGTGCTCGGTGCAGGACGGGAGGGTCTCGACCTTCCCGATCGCAGGGTCGCGGCCGCGTGGCGCGACGCCCGCGGAGGACCGCCGCCTCCAGGAGGAGCTGCTGGCCGATCCGAAGGAGCTCGCCGAGCACGTGATGCTGGTGGACCTGGCCCGCAACGACCTGGTCAAGGTGTGCGAGCCCACGTCGGTCGAGGTGGTCGAGTTCATGTCCGTGAACCGCTACTCGCACATCATGCACATCTGCTCGACCGTGGTGGGCCAGCTCGAGCCGCAGTACAGCGCCGTGGACACGTTCACCGCGGTGTTCCCTGCGGGCACCCTGTCGGGGGCGCCCAAGCCGCGCGCCATCGCGCTCATCGACGAGATCGAGCCCACGCGCCGCGCGTTCTACGGGGGCGCCGTGGGGTATTTCGACTTCGCTGGAAACATGGACATGGCTATCGCGATCCGCACCGCCCTCATCGCCGACGGCACGGCGCACGTGCAGGCGGGAGCCGGCATCGTCGCGGACTCGGTGCCGTCGTCGGAGGCCGACGAGACTCGCCACAAGGCCGCCGCGCTCATCCGCGCCATCTCCATCGCGTCGCGCCTGGTCGAGGCGGGCTGACGCTACACTGACCGCATCGACGAGTCCCCGAGGAGTTGCCATGTCGAGTGTGCACCTGGAGCCTCAGGATCTTCCTGAGGTCGCCCCCCACAACCACGGCCGCACCAACGCCGCCTGGGTCACCAACATCGGCCTCGTCCTCGCCGCGCTGCTCATCTGCATCGGCATCGCGTGGACCGTCCACCCCCTCACCATCGCCGGCATCGTGATCGCCGTCGTGGCCGCCGCGGCAGGCGCCGCGCTGCGCGCGCTCGGTCACGGCCAGCCGCTCGGCTGACTCGGCACACGGCCCGCGGGCGTCCGGCCGGCGGTGATCGCGGCGGTAGCATGGGCCCATGGGTGAGGCTGGAATGAGCGTTCTCGACGGCATCGTGTCCGGGGTGCTGGAGGACCTGTCGGTCCGCCAGGAGCTGACCTCGATGGACGCCCTCAAGGAGCGCGCCTCGCGCCTCCCGAGCGCCATCGACGCGAGGCAGATCCTGGCCCGCGACGAGGTTGGCATCATCGCGGAGGTGAAGCGCTCGAGCCCGTCCAAGGGTGAGCTCGCGGACATCGCCGATCCCGCGCTGCTCGCCACGGAGTATGAGGCCGGCGGTGCGTCGATCATCTCGGTCCTCACCGAGCAGCGCCGCTTCGACGGGTCTCTCGCGGACCTGGACGCCGTCCGCGGCAAGGTCGACATCCCCATCCTGCGCAAGGACTTCATCGTCACGCCCTACCAGGTGTGGGAGGCCCGCGCACACGGCGCCGACGTGGTCCTGCTCATCGTCGCCGCCCTCGACCAGCTCGCCCTGGAGAGCCTCATCGAGCGGGTGCACTCGCTCGGGATGCTTGCGCTCGTCGAGGTGCACTCCGTGGAGGAGGTCACGCGCGCGGCCGACGCCGGGGCCACCGTGATCGGCGTGAACGCCCGCGACCTGCGCACCCTCGAGGTCGACCGCACCACCTTCGCCCGCGTCGCGCCCGCCATCCCCGAGGGCGTGCTGAGGATCGCGGAGTCGGGCATCCGTGACAGCCATGACGTGGTCGAATACGCCCGACTGGGCGCCGACGCGGTGCTCGTGGGCGAGGCCCTGGTCAAGGATCGCGACCCACGCGCGACCGTCGCCGAGATGGTCGCCGCCGGCGCCCACCCTGCGCTGCGGTCGGTCCGCCCGTGACGGAATCCCTCCAGGAGGCCCCCGGGCCGTACTTCGGCGACTTCGGCGGGCGCTTCGTGCCCGAGGCGCTCATGGCCGCGCTTGACGAGCTCACCGACGCGTACGAGAAGGCACGCATCGACCCCGCGTTCACGGGCGAGCTCGCCAGGCTCGCCCGCGACTACACGGGACGTCCCTCCATCGTGACGGAGGCGCCGCGGTTCGGCGCCCACGCGGGCGGAGCGCGCATCGTCCTCAAGCGCGAGGATCTCAACCACACCGGCTCGCACAAGATCAACAACGTGCTGGGACAGGCGCTGCTGACCAAGCGCCTGGGCAAGACCAGGGTGATCGCCGAGACAGGCGCCGGCCAGCATGGTGTTGCCTCCGCCACGGCGGCCGCGCTGATGGGGCTCGAATGCGTGGTCTACATGGGCGAGGAGGACACGCGGCGCCAGGCGCTCAACGTCGCCCGGATGCGCCTGCTGGGCGCGACGGTGGTGCCCGTCACCTCAGGCTCGCGCACGCTCAAGGACGCCATCAACGAGACGTACCGCGACTGGGTTGCGAACGTCGACACCACCAACTACCTGTTCGGCACCGCCGCCGGCCCTCACCCCTTCCCGGCGATGGTTCGCGACTTCCAGCGCGTCATCGGCGTCGAGGCGCGCGCGCAGATGCTCGAGCGCGGGGGACTCCCCGACGCCGTGGTCGCCTGTGTGGGCGGAGGCTCGAACGCTATCGGCATCTTCGATGCCTTCCTGGACGATGCTGGGGTGCGCCTGATCGGCTGCGAGGCCGGCGGGCACGGGCTCGAGTCCGGGGAGCACGCGGCGACCATCGCGGGCGGTGCCCGGCCCGGGGTCCTCCACGGCTCCAGGTCCTACATCCTCCAGGACGAAGACGGACAGACCATCGAGTCCACGTCGATCTCCGCGGGCCTCGACTACCCCGGGGTGGGTCCCGAGCATGCGTTCCTCGCCTCGATCCACCGCGCCGAGTACTGGGCGGTCACGGACGCGGAGGCGATGGAGGCCTTCCAGCTGCTGTGCCGCACCGAGGGGATCCTGCCCGCCATCGAGTCCGCGCACGCTCTCTGGGGCGCGCTCAGGCTGGGCCGCGAGCTCGGACCCGACGCGACCATCCTGGTCAACCTCTCGGGCCGTGGGGACAAGGACGTCGAGACGGCCGCGCGCTGGTTCGGGATGCTCCCGGAGGGGAACGAGTGACGGCCCTGACCGATCGGCTCGACCAGGCGCAGGCCCAGGGCCGCGCCGCGCTCATCGGCTATCTGCCGGTGGGCTACCCGGACGTCGAGCGCTCGGCACGCGCCATGGCAGCCATGGTCGAGGCGGGCGTCGACATCGTCGAGGTGGGCCTGCCGTACTCCGATCCCGTGCTCGACGGCCCCACGATCCAGGAGGCCGCAGAGGCCGCGCTGCGATCGGGGGTGCGGGTGGCGGACGTCTTCACCGCCGTCCGCGCCGTCGTGAGCGCCGGAGCGCCCGCCGTGGTGATGTCGTACTACAACCCGATGCTGCAGTACGGGCTCGACCGCTTCGCCGCGGACCTCGCCGCCGCGGGCGGTTCCGGGGTGATCCTCCCGGATCTGACGCCCGATGTCGCCGCCGACTGGCTCGCCGCCGCCGCGGCGCACGGCCTCGAGTCGATCTTCCTGGTGGCTCCCTCGTCGACCCAGGAGCGGCTCCACTACACGGTGGCCCACACCACGGGCTTCGTCTACGCGGCGTCGCTCATGGGCGTGACGGGCGAACGCGCATCGGTGGGCGAGGCCGCCGAGCGGCTGGTCGCCGACACCCGCGCCGCCGGCGCCGCCCGCGTCTGCGTGGGCATCGGCGTGACCACGGGCGAGCACGCCCGCAAGGTCGCGGCCTACGCCGATGGCGTGATCGTGGGCTCCGCCCTGGTGCGGTGCCTCCTGGGTCATGAGGACGAGCAGGAGGCGCTCGCCGCACTCCGCGCGAAGGTCGCCGAGCTCGCAGAAGGCGTGAGGTCCGCGCGATGAAGGCATCCATCCCCAGCCCTCCCATCGAGTGGAGCGCGATCCACCTGGGACCGGTGACCATCCACGCCTATGCGCTGTGGATCCTGCTCGGCATCGGCGTGGCGCTGTGGCTCACCACGCGGCGCTGGGTGGAGCGCGGCGGCGCGGCCGAGGCCGTGGGGGATATCGCGTTCTGGGCGATCCCGTTCGGGATCCTGGGCGGGCGCATCTACCACGTCATCTCGTCTCCCGGGCCCTACTTCGGCGAAGGCGGCAACCCCTGGGACGCATTCAAGATCTGGAACGGCGGGCTCGGCATCTGGGGGGCCGTCGCGCTCGGCGCCGTGGGCGCGTGGATCGGGGCGCGCCGCGCCGGTGTGAGCTTCAGCGCGTTCCTGGACGCCGCCGCTCCGGCGGTGCTCATCGCCCAGGCGATCGGCCGCATGGGCAACTACTTCAACCAGGAGCTCTTCGGCAGCCCCACCACGCTGCCGTGGGCCCTCGAGATCGACCCGGCGTTCCGCCCCGCGGGCTACGAGCAGTTCGCGACGTTCCACCCCACGTTCCTCTACGAGATGGTGTGGAACCTCGCCGGCGCGGCGCTGATCATCTACCTCGATCGGCGCCTCGACCTGCGCGGTGGGCGCGTGTTCTGGCTGTACGTCATGGTCTACGTGTCGGGACGCCTGTGGATCGAGCACGTGAGGATCGACGAGGCCGTGAATGTGCTCGGGCTCCGCATCAACGAGTGGGTGTCCATCGTGGTGCTGTCAACGGCGGTCGCGGCCTTCACTATTCTGGGCCGCAGGCAGCGCACCGCTGCCGTCAGACCCGATCGGTCACAGCTCGCGGCGGCGCCCTCCCACCCGGAGGACGATGCCGCGGTGACAGACCCCGTCGAGGACGTCGCCGACACACCGGGTGACGGCTCCGCCGGGGCCTGAGGGACGGGATTTCGCGGCCCCCACCTTCGCGGTAGGCTGAGCATCCGTGTGAACACCGGGCCGACGGCGCCCCGAAACCAACGAAGTCCCCGTATGTCCGGGGACGGCAAAGGACGGTGTGATGGTCGCGCATCTTGGCGCTCCCGGGCCCGGGAACGGGCTGTATAACCCCGCGTATGAGCATGACGCGTGTGGTGTGGCCTTTGTGGCGACTCTGCGCGGCACCGCGGGCAGGGATGTGGTCGATGCGGGACTGACCGCCCTCAAGAACCTCGAGCACCGCGGGGCCGTGGGCGCGGAGACGGAGACCGGTGACGGCGCGGGTCTCCTCACCCAGGTTCCGGACGCGTTCCTGCGCGAGGTCACCGATGTCGAACTGCCTGCCGCAGGCGAGTACGGCGTCGGAATCGCGTTTCTCACGCCCGGCGCGGAGGACGCGCAGGTCGCTGCGTTCGAGGCCGCGGCGGCCCAGGAGGGCGTCACCGTGCTCGGATGGCGTGACGTCCCCACCAACCCCGAGCCGCTGGGCCCCTCGGCCCGCGGCGCGATGCCCACGTTCCGTCAGGCGTTCGCCTCCTGCGACGGACTCAGCGGCATCGAGCTCGACCGGCGGCTGTACCGCGTGCGCAAGCGTGCCGAGGGTGCCGGCGGCCCGTTCTTCGCCTCGCTCTCGTCGCGCACCCTCACCTACAAGGGCATGCTCACCACGTATCAGCTCGAGCAGGTGTTCCCGGATGTCACGCATCCGCTGTTCGCCTCGGAGCTGGCGCTGGTGCACTCCCGGTTCTCGACCAACACCTTCCCCTCGTGGCCGCTCGCCCAGCCCCTGCGTGGCATCGCCCACAACGGCGAGATCAACACCGTGCGCGGCAACCGTAACTGGATGGCCGCTCGCGAGGGCATGCTGAGCTCCGACCTGCTGGGCGACATGGCGCCGCTGATGCCCGTGTGCACCCCGTCCGCGTCGGACACCGCATCGTTCGATGAGGTGCTCGAGCTGCTGCACCTGGGCGGCCGCCCCATCCACCACGCGCTGCTGATGATGATCCCCGAGGCGTGGCAGAACAACGACTCGATGGACCCGGCGCGACGCGCGTTCTACGAGTACCACTCGGCCCTCATGGAGCCCTGGGACGGCCCCGCCGCGCTGCACTTCACCGACGGCACCGTGATCGGCGCGACGCTCGACCGCAACGGCCTGCGGCCCGGGCGCTTCTGGGTCACCGAGGACGGGCTGGTGGTGTGCGGCTCCGAGGCGGGGCTGCTGGACATCGACCCGGCGAAGGTGGTGCGCAAGGGACGCCTCCAGCCCGGTCGCATGCTGCTGGTCGACACCCGTGCCGGCCGCATCGTCGAAGACGAGGAGATCAAGTCCTCGCTGGCCTCCGAGCATCCGTACGAGCAGTGGGTGGCGGACAACGCCATCCGCCTGTCCGAGGTGCCCGACCGTGAGCACATCTCCCACTCGCAGCGCTCGGTGCAGCGCCGCCAGCGGGCGTTCGGTTACACGGAGGAGGAGCTCAAGATCCTGCTCGCGCCGATGGCGAAAGAGGGCGTCGAGCCCATCGGCGCCATGGGCTCCGACACCCCTATCGCGGTGCTCTCTCAGCGCCCGCGACTGCTCTTCGACTACTTCGTGCAGATGTTCGCGCAGGTGACCAACCCGCCGCTGGACTCCATCCGCGAGGAGATCGTGACGGCCACGGGCGGCGCGCTCGGGCCCGAGCCCAACCTGCTCGAGGCCACGCCCGAGCACGCGCGCAAGATCATCATCGACTTCCCGGTGATCGACAACGACGACCTGGCGAAGATTCTGCACATCGACCGCGACCCCAAGCGTCGCGGGGTCTTCTCGTCGCGCAAGATCCGTGGGCTGTACCCGGTCCGTGGAGGCGCGGAGGCCCTCGAGACCCGGCTCTCCGAGATCTTCCGCGAGGTGGACGAGGCGATCGAGGACGGCGTCTCCTTCCTGGTGCTGTCGGATCGCGACTCGAACCCGGACCTGGCGCCCATCCCGTCCCTGCTGCTCACCTCGGCCGTGCACCACTACCTGGTGCGCACACACCGCCGCACGCAACTCTCGATGGTGGTCGAGGCGGGAGACGTCCGCGAGGTCCACCACGTCGCCCTGCTCATCGGCTACGGCGTGGGCTGCGTCAACCCGTACCTCGCGATGGAGACTGTCGAGGATCTGGCCAAGCGCGGCTACCTCGGCGACGTGACGCCGGGACAGGCGACGTACAACCTGATCAAGGCCCTGGGCAAGGGCGTCCTCAAGATCATGTCCAAGATGGGCATCTCGACCATGGCGTCGTATCGCGGCGCCCAGGTGTTCGAGGCGATCGGCCTGTCCCGCGACCTGGTGAACCTCCACTTCGCAGGTACCCCCAGCCAGATCGACGGCGTCGGGCTCGACGTCATCGCCGAGGAGGTGGCGAGCCGGCACGCGGACGCGTACCCCGCATCGGGCGAGCTGCCCGCCCATCAGAGCCTGCGCACGGGCGGCGAGTACCAGTGGCGCCGCGATGGCGAGGAGCACCTGTTCGACCCGGAGACCGTGTTCAAGCTCCAGCACGCGACGCGCAGCCGGCGCTACGACGTGTTCCAGCAGTACACGGATCGCGTGGACGATCAATCGCGACGCCTGATGACGCTGCGGGGACTGCTCGCGTTCGACTCCGACCTCCCAGCGATTTCGATCGACGAGGTGGAGTCGGTCTCCGACATCGTCAAGCGTTTCAACACCGGAGCGATGTCCTACGGCTCGATCTCCCAGGAGGCGCACGAGACCCTCGCGGTCGCGATGAACCGACTGGGCGGGAGATCGAACACCGGCGAGGGCGGCGAGTCCGTCGACCGCCTGTACGACCCGGAGCGGCGCAGCGCGATCAAGCAGATCGCCTCCGGTCGCTTCGGCGTCACGTCCGAGTACCTGGTGAACGCGGACGACATCCAGATCAAGCTGGCGCAGGGCGCCAAGCCCGGCGAGGGTGGCCAGCTGCCGGGCAACAAGGTGTATCCGTGGATCGCCGAGACGCGCCACTCCACGCCGGGCGTGGGCCTGATCTCGCCGCCTCCTCACCACGACATCTACTCGATCGAGGACCTCAAGCAGCTGATCCACGACGCCAAGAACGCGAACCCGCTGGCACGGATCCACGTGAAGCTGGTCGCCGAGGTCGGCGTCGGTACCATCGCTGCGGGCGTGGCGAAGTGCAAGTCCGATGTGGTGCTCATCTCCGGCCACGACGGCGGCACGGGCGCGAGCCCCTTGAACTCCCTCAAGCACGCCGGCGCGCCGTGGGAGATCGGCCTCGCCGATACTCAGCAGACGCTGGTGCTCAACGACCTCCGCGACCGCATCGTGGTGCAGGTGGACGGCCAGATGAAGACCGGCCGCGACGTGGTCATCGCCGCCCTGCTCGGCGCCGAGGAGTTCGGATTCGCCACGGCGCCGCTGGTGGTGTCCGGCTGCATCATGATGCGGGTCTGCCACCTCGACACCTGCCCCGTGGGGGTGGCGACCCAGAACCCCGAGCTGCGGTCCCGGTTCTCCGGAAGGCCCGAGTTCGTCGAGACCTTCTTCGAGTTCATCGCCCAGCAGGTCCGGGAGCACCTGGCGGCGCTCGGATTCCGCTCGATCGCCGAGGCGGTCGGGCACGTCGAGGCGCTGGAGACCCGCGCCGCGGTGGACCACTGGAAGGCGCAGGGCCTGGACCTGTCGCCCATCCTCGCGCGGCCCAAGGCCGGAGCGGCCCTCATCAACACCACGGTGCAGGATCATGGCCTCGCGGAGGCGCTCGACAACGAGCTGATCGCTGCGGCCCAGCCCGCTCTCGAGCGCGGCGAGCCGGTCCGGATCGAGCGCGAGGTCCGGAACATCAACCGGACCGTCGGGACGATGCTCGGGTTCGAGGTGACGCGGCGCTATCGGGGTGCGGGGCTGCCGGACGGCACCATCGACGTCACCTTCCGCGGCAGCGCCGGGCAGTCATTCGGTGCGTTCGTGCCGCGCGGTATCACCCTGCGTCTCGAGGGCGACGCGAACGACTACGTGGGCAAGGGGCTCTCCGGCGGGCGCGTGGTGGTGCGCCCCGCCCGGGAGTCGATGCTCGACGAATCGCGCGACGTGATCGCTGGCAACGTGGTGGGATACGGCGCCACCGGCGGCGAGATCCTGCTGCGCGGTCAGGTGGGCGAGCGCTTCCTGGTGCGCAACTCGGGCGTGACCGCGGTGGTGTCCGGCGTGGGCGACCATGCCCTCGAGTACATGACCGGCGGCACGGCTGTCATCCTGGGCAGGACGGGCCGCAACATCGGCGCCGGCATGTCGGGAGGAACCGCCTACGTGATCGACCTCAGGCCCGAGCGCGTCAACGCGCAGGCGCTGGCGGCCGGCGAGCTGACGCTCAGCCCGTTGGACCCGGAGGACGAGGTGATCGTCCGTACGCTGGTCGAGCGGTTCGGCGCGGAGACCCATTCGCCGATGGCGCGCGAGCTGCTCGCCGATTGGGACGCGTCGGTCGCGCGGTTCACGCGGGTGCTGCCCGCTCAGTACGCGCGCGTCCGCGACGCGTTGGCCGAGCTCGAGGCGAAGGGCGGCGACCTGACCGCCCCGGGTGCCTGGGCCGAGTTCCTGGAGGTGACCGGTGGCTGACCCCCGTGGATTCCTGAAGGTGCGCGAGCGCGCGGTCCCGGCGTATCGGCCGGTGCCCGTGCGGCTGCGCGACTGGTCCGAGGTGCGCGACGAGCTGGGCCGTGACGAGGTGGTGCTCAAGCAGCAGGCCGGCCGCTGCATGGACTGTGGCATCCCGTTCTGCCACCAGGGATGCCCACTGGGGAACCTCATCCCGGAGTGGAACGATCTGGTCTGGCGGGGGCAGTACGGCGACGCGATCGAGCGACTCCACGCCACCAACAACTTCCCGGAGTTCACCGGCCGCATCTGCCCGGCTCCGTGCGAGACCTCGTGCGTGCTGGGCATCAACCAGCCCGCGGTGACCATCAAGAACGTGGAGGTCGAGATCATCGACCGCGCGTTCGCGGACGGTCGCGTCACGCCGCACATCGCCCAGCGCCACACCGGTCGCACGGTCGCGGTGGTGGGCTCCGGTCCCGCGGGACTCGCGGCCGCGCAGCAGCTGACGCGCGCGGGCCACACGGTGGCCGTCTACGAGAAGGACGACCGCGTGGGTGGCCTGCTGCGGTACGGCGTGCCCGACTTCAAGATGGAGAAGATCCACATCGATCGGCGCGTGGCGCAGATGGAGCGCGAGGGCACGAGGTTCCGCCTGGGCATCGAGATCGGCCGCGACATCACGTGGGACGACCTCAGGGCTCGATACGACGCCGTCCTCATCGCTTCCGGCGCCCCCGTGCCTCGCGACCTGCCGTTGCCGGGCCGCGACCTCGGTGGCATCCACTTCGCGATGCCCTACCTCCACCAGGGAAACCTGGCTGCGGCAGGTGAGGTGGTGGAGGACCAGATCACCGCCGAGGGCAAGCACGTCATCGTCATCGGCGGCGGGGACACGGGCTCCGACTGCATCGGCACGGCGTTGCGGCAGGGCGCGGCGAGCGTCACCACGCTCGCGATCGGCAAGAAGCCGCCCACGGAACGCCCCGAGAACCAGCCGTGGCCCACGGACCCGCGCGTGTTCGAGGTGTCCTCAAGCCATGAGGAGGGCGGCACGCGCGACTACCTCGCGTCCACCGTCGAGTTCGTGGGCGACCAGGATGGCCACGTGGTGGCCCTCAAGGTCGCCGCCACGCAGTACAACGCAGATGGCTCGCGCACCCCGACCCCGGGAACGGAGAGCGAGATCCCCGCGGATCTGGTTCTCATTGCGATGGGCTTCACTGGGCCTGAGGTCACGACCCTCCAGGCGCAGTCGCAGGTAGCGTTGACACCGCGCGCTCAGATCGAGCGTGCCGACAACTTCGCGACCACCCAGGAGGGCGTGTTCGTGGCCGGTGATGCCGGCCGTGGCGCGTCCCTCGTGGTCTGGGCGATCGCCGAAGGACGAGCGGTCGCGGCCGCCATCGACGAGTATCTCTCAGGGAGCACCGAGCTCCCGGCGCCGGTGACGGCGCACACGACGGCGCTGCGCGCCTGAATCCGAGGTTGGAGAATATGCGAAACGCCAAGATTGTCTGCACGATCGGTCCGGCGACGGCGCCGATCGACCAGATGCGAAAGCTCGTGGGTGCCGGCATGGACGTCGCCCGCATCAACCGCAGCCACGGCTCCGCCGAGGAGCACGAGCAGGTCTACCGCAACATCCGGCAGGCCGCCGAGGAGCTGGGACGCAACGTCGCTGTCCTGGTCGACCTGCAGGGCCCCAAGATCCGCCTCGAGAAGTTCGCCAACGGCCCGCACGAGCTCGCCGTGGATGACGTCTTCACCATCACCACGCGCGACGTCGAGGGCACCAAGGAGATCTGCGGCACCACCTTCAAGGGGCTGCCCGGCGACTGCCACCCCGGCGACATGCTGCTCATCGACGACGGCAAGGTCCGCGTGGTCGTGACCGAGGTCACCGACACCGACGTGATCACCAAGGTCGTGGTGCCCGGACCGGTCTCCAACAACAAGGGCATCAACCTGCCCGGAGTCGCGGTCTCCGTGCCCGCGATGTCGGAAAAGGACGAGTCGGATCTCCGCTGGGGCCTCAACCTCGGCGCCGACTTCATCGCCCTCTCGTTCGTCCGGTCCGCGGCCGACTACGAGGACGTCGCCCGCATCATGGCCGAGGAGGGGATCGTCATCCCCGTCATCGCCAAGGTCGAGAAGCCCCAGGCGGTCGAGAACCTCGCAGAGATCGTGGACGCCTTCGACGGCGTGATGGTCGCTCGGGGCGACCTGGGCGTGGAACTTCCCCTGGAGGAGGTCCCGCTGGTGCAGAAGCTCGCGATCGAGCTGTGCCGATCGCAGGCCAAGCCGGTCATCGTCGCCACCCAGGTGCTCGAGTCCATGACGCACTCGCCGGTCCCCACCCGTGCGGAGACCTCCGACTGCGCCAACGCGATCCTCGACGGCACGGACGCGGTGATGCTCTCCGGCGAGACGTCCGTGGGCGACTACCCGATCATCACCGTGGAGACGATGGCCCGCATCGTCAAGAACACGGAGGAGAAGGGCCACTCGCGCATCGCGCCGTACCTGTCGACGCCCCACACGCGTGGCGGCGCCATCACCCAGGCCGCTGCGGAGATCACGGGCTTCCTCGACATCAAGTACATCGTGACGTTCACGCAGTCCGGCGACTCCGCCCTGCGCATGTCGCGCCTGCGCCCGTCGACCCCGATGCTCGCCTTCACCCCCAAAGCCGCGACGCAGAAGCGCTTGGCGCTGTCCTGGGGCGTGCACGCCGAGCTCGTCGACCACGTCGAGAGCACCGACGACATGGTCAACCTGGTCGACGGCTTCCTCAAGGCCTCGGGACGCGCCGTCGACGGCGACTACATCATCGTGGTCTCGGGCACGCCGGTGGGCATTCCGGGCACCACGAACGCGCTGTTCGTCCACAAGGTGGGTCAGGTCCGCCTCTAGCGACCACCATCGGCGAGGGGGCCCACCGGCAGCCGCCGGTGGGCCCCCTCGCGTTCCGCTCGGCGCCTAGAGTGGAGGCAGGCGGCGCAACGCAGCGGCGCCCGACAGGGAGGCTTGCCGTGACCCGCAATGCGGTCCAGCTCATCACCTATGCGGACCGGCTCGCCGGCGACCTGCCCGGCCTCGCCCGGCTGCTCGCGACCTCGCCGTGGTCCGATGCCTTCGGCGGCGTGCACGTGCTGCCGTTCTTCACGCCGTACGACGGTGCGGACGCTGGGTTCGATCCCGTCGACCACACCCAGGTCGATCCGCGGCTCGGCTCCTGGGAGGACGTGGCGAGCCTCGCAGACCATGGCGACGTGATGGTCGACATCATCGTCAATCACGTCTCGTCCGACTCGGAGGCGTACCGGGACTGGTGTGCGCGGGGCGACGAGTCGGACGCCGCGGGGATGTTCCTCACGATGTCGTCCGTGTTCCCCGAGGGCGCGACGGAAGAGGAGCTCACCCGGATCTACCGCCCGCGCCCGGGCCTGCCCTTCTCACCGCAGATCGTCGCGGGGGAGCGGCGGCTGGTGTGGACCACCTTCACCTCGCAGCAGATCGACATCGACCTGAGCCACCCGCGTGCGCAGGCCTACCTGGACGCGATCCTCGACGCGGTCTCGAGCGCCGGCGCGTCCATGGTGAGGCTCGACGCCGTCGGCTACGCGGTCAAGACGCCGGGCACCACGTGCTTCATGACGCCGCACACGTTCGACTTCATCGCCGAGTTCACCGAGCGCGCGCGCGGCCGCGGCGTCGAGGTGCTGGTCGAGGTCCACTCGTACTACCGCCGCCAGGTCGAGATCGGCGCGGCCGTGGACCGCGTGTACGACTTCGCGCTGCCGCCGCTGATCCTCCACGCGCTGGCCACGGGCGACGGCGACCCGCTGTCGCACTGGCTCGACGTGCGCCCGGCCAACGCCGTGACGGTGCTGGACACCCACGACGGCATCGGCGTCATCGACGTGGGTGCGGACCAGACCGCGCCGGATTCGCCCGGGCTCCTTCCCCCGGCGGACCTGGACGCGCTGGTCGAGCGGATCCACGCATCGTCCGGCGGTTCGTCGCTGCTCGCGACCGGCGCCGCGGCCTCGAATCTTGACCTCTACCAGGTCAACTGCACGTTCTACGACGCCATGGGTGCGGACGACCGCGCCTATCTGGCGGCGCGCGCGATCCAGTTCTTCACTCCCGGAATCCCGCAGGTGTACTACGTGGGCGCGCTCGCCGGCCGCAATGACACTGACCTGCTGAAGCGCACCGGCGTGGGGCGAGACATCAACCGCCACCACTACTCGGAGGCGGAGATCGCCGAGGAGGTCGCGCGACCCGTGGTGGACGCGCTCATGCGGCTGTGCGCATTCCGGTCCCGGTTCGAGGTGTTCGACGGCGACTTCGCGCACTCGCTCGCGGGAGGGGTGCTCACGCTGCAATGGACGTCGGGTGAGGACGATGCGGTGCTCGAGGTCGATCTGGCCAGCCGCCGCACACGGCTGGCCTGGACCTCGGCGGGCGTGCGCGGCGAGACGACGGACCTGCTGACTGACCCGCCGTCGCTGACCTGACGCACGGCCCCGCGCCTGTCCATGGCATTCATCACACTCCGCGGGAAATCCTTCACGTGAGCGGATCCGCGGCCTAGCGTTCGTTGGCATGACGTTCTCTGCCCGTTCGCCCCGCCTCCTGCGTGTCCTCGGCGTCGTGTCCGCCGCCGCTGTCGGAATGTCGATGGGAGTGACATCCGCGTCAGCCGCGGTCACCGACGATTTCGGTGTGGGTGCGCCCTCGCTGGCGAAGCCCGCCTCGGGCGGTCGCTACATCTACGTCGACGACTCGGGCCGCAACATGGTGACCGCCGCCAAGGGCAGCTATTCGGACGGTTCCCCGTGGCGCAACATCAATCGTGTCTCCTGCCTCACCACCGGGAGGCTTCCCGCCTGGGTGGGAATGGTGGGCTGGTCCACCGACCAGGCGTGCCCCGAACCCGATATCACGCACCCGCTCGCCAGCGTCGAGGCGGGGGTGTCGGTCGCGCGGGCCGGTGACGTGGTGGTGGTGCGGAGCGGCCAGTACTTCGAACGCGTCGGCTATCACGCCCAGCGTGGAACGGCGAGCAGGCCCATCGTCCTCCAGAACTACCCCGGCGAGCGCGTCGAGGTGCACGGGTGGCTCAAGCTGGTCGAGGCCGACTACTGGACCGTTGAGGGCCTCCGGTGGATCTGGAACCGGGTCGAGACGCAGGGCGCGCAGTCGGTGGTGAACTTCATCGGCGGCACCGGCTGGACGTTCGCGCACAACGAGGTTCGTGACAGCCACGGCGTCGCGAACGTGCTGGTCCGTGCGAAGGGTGGAGCCTCGTCGAGTTCGCAGCGCGTCGACTACGCGCCTCACGACTACTCGATCATCGGCAACTGCATCGCGTTCAACCGCGGCACCCAGGCCGGGCTGGACCACAACATCTACCTGATGCCCTCGATCTGGTCGACCGGCGGGGAGATCACTCACAACCTGCTGGTCAGCGCGCCCTACGGCGGCAACATCAAGGCCGCCGGCTCCCGGGACCCGAACGAGTCGCCGCGCGACGTGAACATCTCCTACAACACGCTGCTGGGCGGCGCGTCGGGAATGATCTTCGGACTCAAGGCCCGTGACATCGCCTTCACCCGCAACGTGGTGAGCCTCTCGCGCAATTCCAGCTACTACGACGGCGGGGTCAAGACGTACAGCATGAGCTACCCCGGCACGATCGGCGTCAAGGACAACGTGATCGGGACGTACCGCTTCGCCATCCGCGAGTCGGGGTGGCCCAGCGAGCACATCTACGTGCGCCGCATCGTGAACTCCTCCGCGCCGTACACCGGCTCGGTCAAGAACTGTTCGATCACCTTCACCAAGTCCTGGACTCAGGACAACTACGGACACCACGCGGGCTGAGGGGCCCGCGTCCGGCGCCCGTCAGGCGTCCGGCTTCAAGGCGTCCCAGTCGCGCGGCCCCAGGTCGGGGATGCGGCGCTCGTAGCCGTTGCTGAACAGCGGCGACGTGACGATGAAGTCGGCCGTCGCGATGTTGGAGGCCATGGGGATGTTCCACAGCGCGCCCAGGCGCAGCAGCGCCTTCACATCGGGGTCGTGGGGCTGGGGCTCGAGGGGATCCCAGAAGAAGATCAGCATGTCGATGCGGCCCTCGGCGATCCGGCCGCCGATCTGCTGGTCGCCGCCCACCGGGCCCGAGAGGAACCGGTGGATCCTCAGGCCCAGCTCGCGCTCCAGCATGGTGCCGGTGGTACCCGTCGCGTACAACTGATGAGGCGCAAGGATCTCCTTGTTGTACGAGACCCACTCGAGAAGCTCCGACTTCTTGTTGTCGTGCGCGACGAGCGCAATATGCAGGGCGGGCATGCGGGCCTCCTGATGTGGTCGCGGTCGCGGGCCATGCGAGCCCGACGTCACCCCAAGTATGCCCCGCATCGGCGTCGAAACGGCCGTGGCACAAGGCCGAATCCGCGTGCTCGACGGTCCGTGCGATGTCACCTGTTGCCGGGTGAAATCCGCAGACGTATGCTTCCCGACATACGAGGCCCTTCACGGTAAGGAACGCCCATGACGCGGCGACCGGACGAACAGTGCGAGGTGGTCGTCGTCGGGTCGGGCTTCGGCGGCTCGGTGGCGGCCTT
>NZ_JAHEBP010000106.1 GCF_024642165.1 Demequina sp. | reverse complement strand
GTCGTGGGCGCGGGTGGGGTCGGAGACGGCGAACCTTGAGGCGACTTCTGGGCCGGCGCCTTCGCGGCCTTCGCGGCCTTCGCGGCCTTCGCGGCCTTCGCGGCCTTCGGCGCGTTCGGGGCCGCGGCGGCCGCCGGCAACGGCACCGGTTGCTCGACGGTGACCGGGCGCATGGCCTGACCCCGGCGCGGAACCGGTCGGGCGACACGGGGAGTGGACGCACGGGGTCCGCCCCGCGATCCACGGCGCGCAGATCCCTCGGACGCCGGTGCCTGCACGGGCGCCACGGTCACCGGCCGGGCGCGAGGCCCCTCGACCGCGGCCCACGGGCCTTCGGGAATCACCGTGACGCCTTCGGGGTCGGCGGAGGCGCGCACCGGCACCTCAGCGGAGTGCGGCGCGCCCGGACGTGAGGGGCGAGTCACCTCGCCATTGTCCCGGCGCACCGCGCCCGTCGGGCGCTGCCGTGGCAGCGAGTCGCGTTATTCGGGCGGGGCGCCCGGACACGACGAAGCGGGCGCGTCCCCGAGGAGACGCGCCCGCTTGCGGATCCGCTGCGCGGGCTACAGGTAGCGGCGCGGGAACGCGGACTTGCCGGCGTAGACCGCCGCGTCGTCCAGCTCCTCCTCGATGCGAAGCAGCTGGTTGTACTTGGCGATGCGCTCACCGCGAGCGGGCGCTCCGGTCTTGATCTGGCCGGCGTTGTACGCGACGGACAGGTCGGCGATGGTGACGTCCTCGGTCTCACCGGAGCGGTGCGACACCATGGCGGTGAAGCCCGCGCGCTGCGCCATCTGCACGGCGTCCGAGGTCTCGGACAGCGTGCCGATCTGGTTGAGCTTCACCAGCAGCGAGTTCGCCGCCTTCTCGTCGATACCGCGCTTGAGGCGCACGGGGTTGGTGACGAAGAGGTCGTCTCCGACGATCTGGGTCTTGGCGCCCACGGACGCGGTGAGAGCCGTCCAGTTGGCCCAGTCGTCCTCGTCCAGCGGGTCCTCGATGGACACCAGCGGGTAGTCGGCGACCAGTTGCTCGTAGAACGCGATCATCTCGGCGGGCGACTTCTGTCCACCCTCCCAGTTGTACGAGCCGTCGGTGTGGAACTCCGAGGCGGCGACGTCGAGCGCGAGCGCCACGTCCTCACCCGGGGTGAAGCCGGCCTTCTCGATGGCGACCAGGATCAGGTCCAGGGCGTCGCGGTTGGACGGCAGGTTGGGCGCGAAGCCGCCCTCGTCGCCCAGGCCGGTGGCCAGGCCGCGCTCCTTCAGGACGGACTTGAGCGCGTGGTAGACCTCGGCTCCGGTGCGAAGCGCCTCACGGAACGTGGGGGCACCCACCGGGGCGATCATGAACTCCTGGATGTCGACGTTCGAGTCCGCGTGGGAGCCGCCGTTGAGGATGTTCATCATCGGGACGGGCAGGATGTGGGCGTTGGGGCCGCCCACGTAGCGGAACAGCGCGATGTCGGCCGAGTCGGCCGCGGCCTTCGCGACGGCGAGGGACACGCCCAGGATCGCGTTCGCGCCCAGCTTGCCCTTGTTGTCGGTGCCGTCCAGGTCGAGCATGATCTGGTCGATGATGCGCTGCTCGGTGGCGTCAAGACCCACCACCTCGGGCGCGATCTCGTCGATGACGGCGTCGACGGCCTGCTCGACACCCTTGCCCAGGTAACGCCCCTTGTCGCCATCGCGACGCTCGACCGCCTCGAAGGCGCCGGTCGACGCGCCCGAGGGGACCGCGGCACGCGCGAACGTGCCGTCATCGAGGGCGACCTCGACCTCAACAGTGGGGTTGCCGCGCGAGTCAAGGATCTCGCGGGCGCCAACGGCCTCGATGCTGGCCATGATGCTCCTTACGTCGTGGTGGATTGCTTCGTCGAGTCTATAAGCGCGCACTGCAACACGCTCACCGACGTTTGTCCTAGTCGGGTGAACCTTCGGCGTCGGTCGCGCGGGACGCCTCCGCGGCGCGCGCCGCCGTCTCGACGCGGCGCGTGGCGACGCGCAGCTCGGTCTCGGCGTCGAGGCCCTCCGCCTCCGCGCGGGCGACCAGCCTGAGCAACGCGGCACCCAGGTCTCCACCCTCGGGGAGGGCGACCTCGAGGCCCGCCCGATCCGCGCGGCCCATCAGCTTCTGGGCGCGCGCCAGGGCGCCCAGGGCGGCCGGCACGCCGTCCATCACGGACTCCCGGGACGTCGTCTCCGCCTTGATCCGGTCCCACCGCTGAAGGTGCTCCCGCATCGTCCCCGCGGCCTCGTCGCCGAACACGTGCGGGTGCCGCGCGATCAGCTTGTCGGCGCAGGCATCGGCGACGTCGTCGATGTCGAAGGGGTCCTCGGCGTCCTCCTGTGCGACGCGCGCGTGGAAGACCACCTGGAGCAGCACGTCTCCGAGCTCCTCCCGCAGGTGGGAACGCGAGCCGGACTCGATGGCCTCGACCAGCTCGTGGGCCTCCTCGAGGGCGTACGGCGCGAGCGACTCATGCGTCTGCTCGGCATCCCAGGCGCAGCCGCCGGGCGAACGGAGGCGATCCATCACCCCCACGAGACGGGCGAGACCGTCAGCCACGCGCCGCCCACGGCGCGGTGGTGTCCTGGAAGCCAGAGACGTCGAGGAACGGGACGAACGCGTAGTTGCCCAACTGCAGCTGATCCGCCGTGGAGATCGCGGCGGCCACGGAGGCGAGCAGCGCGTCCGGGGAGAACTCGCCCACGCGCGGCGAGAACACGCCGTCGGCCGCCGCGCGGTCCGCGATCTCCTGCAGTGCCGCGAAGCTCGGGTCCGAGTAGGCGAGCACGTACATCGCGAGCACGGCGTGCACCGAGGCGACCACCTCGGGGCTGGGCTCGGGATTCTCGACGCCCGTGTACTGGAGCCACGCCGCGGCGATGCTCTGCGCGTCGGACTCGCGGATGTTGGCGCCCGATTCGGCCGCGGCCGCGATCAGGTCGGGTGCCAGCACGGCGAGAGTGGCGAGCGCGCGCCGGTCGGTCTGGGTGAGACCTTCTCCGTCCGTCTGCCAGGCCGCGGCGGTGGCGTCGAGGTCGCTGGAGGTGACCACTGTGTCGTCGAGCGTCGCGGTGACGCCGGGCGCGGCCCCCTGGCCCGGCACGGCGCAGCCGGCCAGCAGAAGGGACGATGCGGCGAGGACGGCGAGGCGTCGGCGGAACGTCATGAGGGTCATCCTAATGCGGGTGAGCGGGTGGCCATGATGACGGTGCGCACCCAGTCGAGCACCTCGAGTCCGTCGACGGGGCGGCCGCCCACGCGCGCGGTCATGGGCGCCGGGACCAGCACCTGGCGCACGGCCGGCTTGATGAGCGTGCCGGGATAGAGGCGGGTGACGCGCAGGGCGGCGGAGTCGGGCAGCTCGAGCGGGCTGAAGCGGATGAGCCTGCCCTGCGCGACCACGTCGTGGATCCCCACGGCCCGCAGTTCCAGCCGCAGCCGTGCGACGGCCAGCAGGTTGCGGACGGGCTCCGGCAGCTCGCCGTAGCGATCGTCGAGCTCCTCCTCGATCGCCGCCAGCTGCTCCTCGGCGTCGGCGTCCGCGATCTTGCGGTAGGCCTCGAGGCGCAGGCGCTCGTGCTCGATGTACTCGGTGGGGATGTGCGCGTCGACCGGCAGGTCGACCGTCATGGGGGCACGCTCCTCCTCGCCCTCCCCGCGGAAGCCGGCGACCGCCTCCCCCACCATGCGGATGTAGAGGTCGAAGCCCACGCCCTCGATGTGACCGGACTGCTCGGAGCCCAGCAGGTTGCCGGCGCCGCGGATCTCGAGGTCCTTCATCGCCACCGCCATGCCCGCGCCCAGGTCGGTGTGCGCGGCGATGGTCTGCAGGCGATCGTGCGCCGTCTCCGTGAGGGTGCGCTCCGGGGGGTAGAGGAAGTAGGCGTAGGCCCGCTCGCGCGCGCGGCCCACTCGCCCCCGCAGCTGGTGCAGCTGGGACAGCCCGAAGGTGTCCGCGCGCTCCACGATGAGGGTGTTGGCGTTGGAGATGTCGAGGCCGGTCTCGACGATGGTGGTGCACACCAGGACGTCGTACTTCTTGTCGTAGTAGTCGACGATCACCTGCTCGAGCTGCTTCTCGCCCATCTGCCCGTGCGCCACCGCGATGCGCGCCTCCGGCACCAGCTCGCCCAGCGTGAGGGCCGCGCGGGTGATGGTCTTCACGGAGTTGTGGATGAAGAACACCTGGCCGTCGCGCAGCAGCTCGCGGCGGATGGCGGCGACGATCTGCGCGTCCTCCTCCGGCCCCACGTACGTGAGGATCGGGTGGCGCTCCTCGGGCGGGGTCGCCAGCGTCGACATCTCGCGGATGCCCGTCACGGCCATCTCGAGCGTGCGCGGAATGGGCGTCGCCGACATCGCGAGCACGTCGACGTCCGTGCGCAGCGCCTTGAGGGTCTCCTTGTGCTCGACGCCGAACCGCTGCTCCTCGTCGATGATGATGAGGCCCAGGTCCTTGAACCGCACGGAGCCGGTGATGAGGCGGTGGGTGCCGATCACCAGGTCCACCGTGCCGTCCGCGAGCCCCGCGATGATCTCCTTGGCCTCCTTGTCGCTCTGGAAGCGCGACAGCGCGGCCACCTTCACCGGGAACTGCGCCATCCGCTCGGAGAACGTGTCGAAGTGCTGCTTCACCAGGAGCGTCGTGGGGCACAGGATCGCGACCTGGGTGCCGTCCTGGATCGCCTTGAACGCGGCGCGCACCGCGATCTCCGTCTTGCCGAAGCCCACGTCGCCACAGACGAGCCGATCCATGGGGACCGGCTTCTCCATGTCCGCCTTGACCTCATCGATGGTGCTGAGCTGGTCGGGCGTCTCGACGAAGGCGAACGCCTCCTCGAGCTCCCGCTGCCACGGGGTGTCGGGGCCGAACTCCCGCCCGGCCGTCGCCATCCGCGCGCTGTACAGGCGGATCAGCTCCGCCGCGATCTCCTTGACCGCCTTGCGAGCCTTGCCCTTGGTCTTGGCCCAGTCGGACCCGCCCATCTTGTTGACCGCGGGCGCCTCGCCCCCCACGTACTTGGTGACCAGGTCCAGCTGGTCGGTGGGGACGGACAGCCGGTCTCCCGGTCCGCCCCGCTTCGAGGGCGCGTACTCGATGACGAGGTACTCGCGCTCGACACCACGCACCGTCCGCTTGGTGAGCTCCACGAACCGGCCCACGCCGTGGCTGGAGTGCACCACGAAGTCCCCCGGTCGCAGTTGCAGCGGGTCCACCACGTTGCGACGGCGGCTCGGCACCTTGACCTTCGCGCCGGCGACCGTCGACGCGCGTCCCGTGAGGTCGGACTCGGACAGCACGAGCAGGCGCCGGCCGGGCACCTGGAAGCCCCCTCCCCCGACGCCGGGGACGATGGCGACCACGCCGGCGTCCGCATCGTCCCCGTGCTCGGCGACGCGGGCGGGGATGAAGTGCTCGCCGCACTGCTCGGCCAGCCGGTGCGCGCTGCCGGTGCCGCCGGCCGCGACCACCACGCGCCAGCCCTCGGCGAGGCGCTGGCGCACGATGTCGAGGGCCGCGCGCTGCCGTCCCCGGAAGTCCTCGACGTCCACGATTCCGGGCTCGACGCCATCCGCGGCGCCGAACGGTCCGATGGTGCTCCATGCCAGTCCCCGCTCGCCCGCGCGCTCGAGCACCTCGGCCAGGTCGACGAACGCGCCCTGGACCTCGAGCGGTGCGTCGGCGCCCGCGGCGGAGCTCACCCACGCCGCGGCCAGGAACTCCTGGGCGGTGCGGTGCAGGTCCTCGGCGCGGCGCGCGAGCCGCTCGGGCTCAAGCGCGACGATGCGAGTGTTCCGCGGGAGCACGTCGGTGAGCGGGACCAGGCGGTCGACGAGCGACGGGATGAGGCTCTCCATGCCCTCGACGGGCTGGCCCGCGGCGATGCGGCCCAGCATGTCCGCGGCGGCGGGCAGCGCGTCGCGAAGCGCGTCGGCGCGGGCGCGCACGTCCTCGGTGAGCAGCAGCTCGCGGCACGGCGGGGCCCACAGCAGCTCCACCTCGGCGAGCGAGCGCTGATCGGCGACGGAGAAGGAGCGCAGCGAGTCGACCTCGTCCCCGAAGAACTCGAGCCGCACCGGGTGCGGGTCCGTGGGCGCGAACACGTCGACGATCCCGCCGCGGACCGCGAACTCCCCTCGCCGCTCGACCATGTCCACGCGGGTGTACGCCGCGGCCGCGAGCGCCTCGGTGAGCGCGGTGAGGTCCACGACCTCGCCGCGGCGCACGCGCACCGGCTCGAGATCGGCGAGCCCCGGCACCAGCGGCTGGAGCAGGGCGCGCAGCGGCGCCACGACGATGCGCGGGACGGGCAGCCCGGACTCGACAGCCGCGGCCTCGGGATGGGTGAGGCGGCGCAGGGTGGACAGTCGCCGCGCGACCGTGTCGGAGCGCGGGCTGAGGCGCTCGTGAGGGAGGGTCTCCCAGCTGGGGAACAGGGCGACGGCGCCGGCGTCCATGTAGGCGGACAGCACGCCGGCGAGCGCCTCCGCGTCGCCGCCCGTGGCGGTCACCGCGAGGATGGGACCCGCCTCGAACGATGCGGCGCGAGCCAACAGGGGCGCCGCCGCCGCGGCCGGCGCCTGGACGTGGGCGCCGTCGGCGAGCCCCGCATCGGCCCACTCCCCGAGCAGCGGGGCGAGCGGCGGGACTGCGGTCACGGAAACCTCCGGGGCATGCGTCGGGACCGGGAAATCCGGCAGGGCCATCCTAGGCGCGCCCGCCGGCGTCCCGGCCAGAGACAGGGGTCAGTGACCGCCGCCGGACGAGGGCCACTCCCCGCCGTCGGACTCCTGCTCCACCACGGCGGGCAGCGAGGCGGTCACCACCGAGCCGTCCGCACGCAGGGTGCCGTGGAACGCGGACGCGTCCGGCGCGCCCTTGATCCGTGGCCCCTGGTCCGCGAGCGGCACCACCACGTCCTCGCCGCGCAGCACGCTCACGCGGTCCCCGCGGACCGTGACGGTGAGGCCCTGGCCCTCCTCGACGCTGAACGCGATCTCCTCGGGACGCAGCGTCACCCGCAGGCGCGTGCCGCGCTCGGTGAGGCGGAACCTCATCTCCGGCCAGGAGGCCGGCAGGCGCGGGTCGAAGGACAGCACGCCCCCGTAGTCGCGCATCCCGCCGAACCCGTGCACGAGCGCCGACCACACGCCGCCCGCGGACGCCACATGGACG
>NZ_JAHEBP010000105.1 GCF_024642165.1 Demequina sp. | reverse complement strand
CCCACGGAGGCCTCGACCGCGGCCTCGGCCGTCGACTCGGGCGACTCGCATCGTCACCCCGACCCGGACGCGGCGCCGGAGCCGGTGCGCGAGCCGGCGATGTACTACATCTGAGCGGCGTCGACGAGGGCTCCCGCCTCCGGGCGGGGGCCCTCGTGGCGTGCCGGAAGGCATGCCGCGAAGGCACCGTCGAGCAGCGCCAGCAGGTGCGGCGCGGGCGAATCGGCCCGCTCGCGCTGGGCCGAGACCGCGGACACCGTCCACCGCCCCGCTCCCCCCTCGATGGGCACGGCGACCAGACGCTGCGCCTCGGGCTTGGCGGCGACGTGGCGAGGCACCACGGCGATGCCCAGCCCGCGGCCCACGAAGCCGATCAGCGTGTGCACGTCGCCCACGGTGAACCTCACCCGGCGGTCGACGCCCGCGGCCGCAACCGCCGCATCGTTCAGGGGCCGCATCGCCCACGACGGATGGAAGTCGACGAAGTCGTGGTCCTCGAGATCCGCCCACCGCGCGGGCGAGAGGGCCGCCGCCGGATGGCCGGGCGGGCACAGCAGCACCAGGTCCTCGCCGCCGAGCACGCGGCCGGGCAGCGCGCCCAGGTGCTCCGCCGCGGCGACGAACGCGACGTCGAGATCGCCGGCCCGCACGCGCGCCACCAGATCATGCGACCCCGCCTCCGAGTAGTGCACGTCGACCTGGGGATGGCGGTGGTGGAAGCGCTCGAGCAGCGCCGCGACGTCGACGATCCCCAGGCACTGCTCCGCGCCGATGCGCAGGGTGCCGGAGACCTGCCGGGTCGCGTCCACCACGGCGTCCCTGGCGCGGGTGGCCTGGGCGAGCATGGAGCGCGCGTAGGGAAGCAGCGCGCGGCCCGCGTCGGTGGGCTCGACGCGGCGCGTGGAGCGGTCGAACAGCACGGTGCCCAGCTCACCCTCGAGCGCGCGGATCGACGCGGACAGGCCGGACTGCGACACCCCCACGAGCGCCGCGGCGCGCGTGAAGTGGCGCTCGTCGGCGACCGCCACGAGGTACTCCATCTGCCGCAGATCCATTCATCGCTCCAATAGATGAGATTGAGAAGTTCCATACATTGGACTTCTAGGTTAGCCCGTCCCTAGGCTACGAGTCGACCCCACCGACCATCAGGAGGACCCATGCAGCAGCGCGCGCTGGGCGCACGCACCGTAGGCGCCATCGGACTGGGCGGCATGCCCATGTCCATCGAGGGCCGGCCCGACGAGGCCCGCTCGATCGCGACCATCCATGCGGCCATCGACGCCGGCGTCACCCTCATCGATACGGCCGACGCCTACCATCTGCACGCGGACGAGGTGGGCCACAACGAGGAGCTGATCGCTCGCGCGCTCCGAGGGATCGCCGCCGACGACGTGCTCGTGGCCACCAAGGGGGGCCACCTGCGGCCGGGCGACGGCACCTGGACCCAGAACGGCGACCCCGCATACCTCAAGCGTGCGGCGAAGGCGTCCGCGCAACGGCTGGGCGTCGACGCGATCGGCCTCTATCAGTTCCACCGCCCCGACCCGCGGGTGCCGTACGCGGACTCCGTGGGGGCGGTGCGCGACCTGCTCGACGAGGGCACCATCCTCATGGCGGGCATCTCGAACGCCACGGTCGCGCAGATCGACCAGGCGAACGAGATCCTTGGCGGGCGGCTCGTGTCCGTCCAGAACCAGTTCTCGCCGCGCTTCCGCAGCTCGCTGGGCGAGCTCGAGCACTGCGCGGCGTTGGGCATCGCGTTCCTGCCGTGGAGCCCGCTGGGCGGGATCGCCAATGCTCCCGAGCTCGCCACCCGGCAGGCCGCCTTCCAGCGGGTCGCCGACTCCCATGGCGTGAGCGTGCACCAGGCGGTCCTCGCGTGGGAGCTGGCGCTCGCGCCTATCGTGATACCCATACCGGGCGCGTCGCGTCCGGAGTCCATCTCCGACTCGGCGCGCGCCGCCGAGCTGGTGCTCACCGACGACGAGGTCGCGGCGCTCAACGCCGCATGAGAGGACCACAGATGAAGACCTTCACCATGCCCGGCACGGACATCACGGCACCCGCCGTGGTGCTCGGGCTCATGCGTATCCAGGACAAGTCCGACCAGGAGGTGCGCGCGCTCGTCGGTGCCGCTGTCGACGCCGGCATCGACTTCATGGACCACGCCGACATCTACGGCTCACCCATGCATGGCTGCGAGCGGCGCTTCGCCGAGGCCATGCGGTTGACCCCGGCGCAGCGCGAGGCGATGACCATCCAGACCAAGGCGGGGATCGTCAAGGAGGGGCCGTACTTCGACTTCTCGTACGAGCGCATCGTCCAGCAGGCCGAGGGCTCGCTGACGGCGCTCGGCACGGACTACCTGGACATCCTGCTGCTCCACCGCCCCGACGCGCTGGTGGAGCCGGAGGAGGTGGCACGGGCATTCGACCACCTCCACGCGGCCGGCAAGGTGAGGCACTTCGGCGTCTCGAACCACACTCCCGGTCAGATCGAACTCCTGAAGAAGAACGTGACGCAGCCCCTGGTCGCCAACCAGATCCAGCTGTCGATCACCCACGCGAATGCGATCGCGGCGGGCGTCGCCGCCAACATGGGCGACCTCGACCAGTCGGTCGACCGCGACAACGGCCTGATCGACTACTGCCGGCTCCACGACATCACGCTGCAGGCGTGGTCGCCGTTCCAGGCCCGGTTCTTCGACGGTCCGTTCCTGGGCAACGCCAAGTACCCCGAGCTCAACGCCGTGATCGACCGGCTGGGCGCGCAGTACGGCGTCCCGGCCGAGGCGATCGCCGTCGCGTGGCTCACCCGGCACCCGGCGCGCATCCAGGTGGTGCTGGGCACCACCACGCCCTCACGGGTGACGGCCGCGGCGCAGGGCTCCGACGTGCCCCTCACGCGCGCCGAATGGTACGAGCTGTTCCGGGCCGCGGGACACATCGTCCCCTGACCTCGGCACCCGAGGGCGAACGGGGCACCCCACCGCACCGTGGGGTGCCCCGGCGCATCCGGGCGGGCAGCCCTCAGGCGGCGAAGGAGCGCAGCATCCAGGCGGCCTGCTCGTGCGCGGCGAGCCGCGCGTTGAACAGGTCCGCCGTGGCGCCGTCGCCGGCGTCCTCCGCCACCTCGACCAGCGGCCGTACCAGCCGCGCGAGCGTCTCGTGGTCCGCGGCGAGGTTCCTGACCATCACCATGGCGTCCGCGGTGCGCTCGCCGTCCGTGATGGACGCGTGCTCGAGGAACTCCGCGAAAGAGCCGGGCGCGCCGGAGCCGAGCGCACGCATGCGCTCCGCCAGGACGTCCGCGGCGGCCCACAGCTCCTGGTACTGCTCCTCGAACATGAGGTGCAGGGAGCGGAAATGCGGTCCGGTGACGTTCCAGTGGTAGCCGTGCGTCTTCACGTACAGGGTGAACGTGTCCGACAGCACGTGCGCGAGCCCCGCGTTGATCGCCCGTAGGTCCTCGGCCTTGATGCCGATCCGCGGGCCGGACTCCGTGGTCGTCACGGGAGTGGTGGTCGCCATGTCTGCTCCTCACGTCGTGCGTGCGGCACCGCCGGGCCGGCGCGCCGTCTCTCGAGGGCAACCGAACGGGGCCGCCCGGCATTCCGCGCCCACGGGACCCCGGTCCCGGAGGAATGGCGCGCGAGCACTGTACGTTTCGAGGGCATGGACCACATCAGGCTCGATCACGACGTGCCGGCCGCCGACCACGCGTGCCCCGCACCCGTGGATGCCGACGCCCCGGGCGACGACGAGGTGGCGCTCGCGTTCGCGAGGACCCGCAGCATCGCCATCGTCGGCGCCTCGCCGCATCCCTCGCGGACCAGCTACCAGATCGCGGTCTGGCTCATGGAGAACACCCCCTACGAGCTGTTCTTGGTGAATCCGCAGGCCGAGGGCGAGGAGATCCGCGGCCACGGCTTCTATGGTTCGCTCGACGAGCTGCCGGCGCCCGTGGACATGGTGGACGTGTTCCGGCGCGCCGAGCACACGCCTGCGATCGCCGTGGACGCGGTGCGCAACCAGGCGAAGTGCCTGTGGCTCCAGTTGGGGGTCCGCAACGCGGAGGCGATGGCGACGGCGCGAACGAACGGCCTGGTGCCCATCCAGAACCGTTGCATCAAAGTCGAGTATCGCCGCCTGCAGGAGCGGATCCAGGAGTTCCGCGCCGTCTAGGAGAGCCGGCCGCGATCGACGGTTGGCGTGTCCCGATCGCCCCGGTTGATCCTGGATGCGACGATGCGCCTATGTCCATGACCCCCGGTTACCGCCTGATCTCCATCGACGCATCGCGCGTCGACGAGATGGCCGAGGTCACCTCATGGGGATTCATCGAGGAGATCAAGCCCGAGGATCGTCCGGACTTCGCCGGCATGGTGCCGTTCGGACGCGCACGCGCCACCGAGATCCAGGACGCCGCGCTGGGCGACGTGGGCACCCTCGCGGGCGTCGCCGCCGCCTACGACTTCCGCATGCGAGTTCCCGGCGGAGCCCTGGTCCCGGTCGCGGGACTCACCATGGTCAGCGTCCACACCGCACATCGGCGCCGCGGCCTCCTGCGCGCCATGATGGCCGACCACCTCGCCGACGCGCGCTCGCGCGGCGAGGTCGCGAGCGCGCTCTACGCCGCGGAGTCCGAGATCTACCAGCGGTTCGGGTACGGGCTCGCGGCGCGTCAGGTCGATGTGAGGATGGCGCGCGGCGCGACGCTGCGAGACGTGCCGGGATCCGCCGACCTCAAGGTGCGCATCGAGCGGCTGAGCCGCGACCGACACTCCGCCGTGATCGCGCGCGTCCAGCAGGACCTCGATAGGCCCGGCACCATGACTCTCGACCACGCGGAGGCGCTGCGGGCGCGGTTCGGCGACCCGACCCCGGAGCACGCGCGCGGCGAGAAACTGCGCATCGTGGTGGTCGAGCGCGCCGACGGCACGCCGGTGGGCTACGCGATGTTCCGCCGCAAGGGCACGTGGTCGCCGGAGGGCATCCCCGACGGGCTGCTGCTCACCCGCGAGTTCGCGGCGACCACACCGGCCGCTGCACACCGGCTGTGGTCCGTCTTGCTCGACGTCGACCTGGTGAGCACGGTCGAGGCCGAGCCGCTGGCCATCGACGATCCCCTGCTGTGGCTGCTGACGGACATGCGCGCCGCCAAACCCCGGTTGCACGACAACATCTGGCTCCGCATCGTCGACGTGCCCGCCGCCCTCACGGCACGCGAGTACCTGTGCCCGGTCGATGCCGTCATCCAGGTGGTCGACCCGCTGTTCCCCGACAACGCCGGCCCCTGGCGCGTGACCTCCCGCTCGGGCACCGGGCACGTCGAGTCCGCCCCCGGCGCCGAGCCCGACGTGGTGCTGTCCGTGCAGGAGCTGGGCGCCGCATACCTGGGCGGGGTCAGCCTCACGTCCCTGGCAGCCGCCGGGCTGATCGAGGAGCGGCGGCCCGGCGCCGTTCGCGCCCTCGCCGCCGCGTTCGAGTCGACCTCCGCGCCCGTCTCGAACCTCCACTTCTAGGCAGGGGTGCGGGCCCGGCTTGGTCCGCCGCATCGTCCCGCGGGGGGTCGCTAGCGACGGCCCTCGTACTCGGTCATGAGGTCGATGCGCCGCTGGTGACGCTCGTCTCCCGAGAAGGGCTCTCCGACGAAGGCGTCCGCGATGGCCGTCGCCTCCTCCAGGGAGTGCATGCGGCCGCCGAGCGAGCCCACCTGAGCGTCGTTGTGCTGACGCGCCAACTTCGCGGTCTCGACGGACCAGATCAGTGCGGCGCGGATGCCCGGCACCCGATTGGCCGCCAGCTGCTCGCCGTTCCCGGAGCCGCCGATGACGATGCCCAGGTCGCCGGGGGAAGCCGCGACCGCCTCGGCGGCGGCGATGCACATCGGCGGGTAGTCGTCGAGCGCGTCGTATTCGAACGCGCCGTGGTCGACCATCTCGTGTCCGGCCTGGGAGAGATGGCCGAGCAGGTGCTGCTTGAGTTCGAAGCCCGCGTGATCCGCGGCGATGTGGATGCGCATGTCTCCATCATGCCAGCCTCCCTGTCCCGCGCCTCGCCGTGAGCGAACGTGCTCCCAACAGGACCATCGTCCCCTCTAAGGTGGTGCCCATGACTCTTCGCTCCGGGATCGACAAGTCAGAGTTCTCCCCTAGCGTGCGCGCGCAGGATGACTTCTTCCGCTACGTGTCGGGACCTTGGGAGGACGCACACGTCATCCCCGGCGACCGCTCGGCGGACGGCTCCTTCTACACGCTGCGCGACGAGGCCGAGGCCCACGTGCGCGTCATCATCGAGGAGGCGCCTCAGGACTCGCAGATCGGCGCGCTGTACGCCAGCTTCATGGACGTCGAGCGAGCCAACTCGCTCGGAATCGAGCCGCTGCTGCCCGACCTCGCGCGGCTCGAGGCCGCCGGCACCCACGAGGATCTAGCCCGCGCGCTGGGCGACCTGCAGCGCGACGGAGTCCGCGGGCTCGTGGGCTACTACGTGTTCGCGGACAAGCTCGACCCCGACCGCAACGTGGTGTATCTGAGCCAGTCCGGCCTGGGGCTGCCCGACGAGGCTTATTACCGCGAGGACGGCCACGCCGAGACGCGCGACAAGTACGTCGCCCACGTCGACCGCATGGCGGCGCTCACCGGGATCTCGTTCGACGGCGCCACCGTGATGGCGCTCGAGACCGCGATCGCCAAGGAGCACTGGGACGTGGTGAAGACCCGCGAGGCGGAGCTCACCCACAACCCCACCACGCTCGCCGGCCTGAGCTCCGACGCCCCGGGCTTCGCGTGGGACATCTGGGCCAAGGCGATCCGCCTGCCCGAGGCGGCGCACCCGCTGCTGGTCGCGGGCGAGCCCAGCTACATGACCGCGTTCGGGCGCCTGTGGCAGGAGACGGATCTCGACACGTGGAAGGCATATCTGCGCTGGCAGATCGTGAACTCGCGAGCCGGATACCTGACCGAGGAGATCTCGAAGGCGAACTTTGAGTTCTACGGAACCGTGCTGTCCGGCGCCACCGAGCAGCGCGAGCGCTGGAAGCGCGCCGTGAGCCTGGTCGAGGGCGTGCTGGGTGAACTGGTGGGCCAGGAGTACGTGGCCCGGCACTTCCCGCCCGCGTACAAGGAGCAGATGGACGCGCTGGTCGCGAACCTGATCGAGGCGTACCGCGTCTCCATCTCCGGCCTGGAATGGATGACGGAGCCCACC
>NZ_JAHEBP010000173.1 GCF_024642165.1 Demequina sp. | reverse complement strand
GCGCGATCATGGGCGTGGCGGGGTTCACGCTGATGCCGCTGCTGTTCGGCTCCAACATCTTCGTGGACCCGGCGACCATGCCCGGCTGGCTGCAGGGCTGGGTGAGCGTCAACCCCATCACTTTCCTGGTGGACTCGGTGCGCGCGCTGATGGACGGCACGCCGGTGGGCTCCGAGCTGCTGGTGATCATCGCCTGGTCCGCCGGCCTGGTGGCCGTGTTCGGCTCGCTGACAATGTGGAAGTACCGCGACCCGCGCTGACCGCTCGCGCGGGTCGCGCGCCGGCTACAGCGGCTCGCCCACGCCAGACGAGCATGCCGCGCCGGGCTCCGGGGTCTGCTCGCCCTGGACGTACTTGGCGAGGAACACGTCGACCCGTTCGTCGGTGGCGCTGTCGACTTCGAGCTGCACGCCCCACGCGGTCAGCACCACGGGTGCGGCGAGGTCCTCGAACGGGCTCAGGATCGAGTACGCGTAGCCCTCCACCGACGTGCGCAGGGCGGCGACGTCGGCCTCGCCAAGTCCCGGTGCGTAGGTCACCCAGACCGCGCCGTGCTCGAGCGAGTGCACGGCGTTGGCGGTGGGCACCGGGCTGTCGTAGACGCCGCAGTTGAGCCATGCGGGGTCATGGTCGCCACCGGACGGCGGGAGCAGCACGCCCGTCGCGAGATTGGGCGTGGGCTCGGGCAGAGCCGGAACGTGGCTGGCGCTCTGGTCCGGCTGCTCCTCGACGCCGTCGATGGGCGCGGCGGCCGCCTCGGCGATCTGCTCGCGCTCCGCGGACGCATTCGCGATGATGAACGCCGTGGCGACCGCCAGGCCGCCCACCACGAGCGCGATTGCGCCCCAGGTGAGAACGCGCACTCGTACCTGCTTGGCACGCTGCTCCCGCTGGGCCTGCGCCAGCGCCTCGTGGCGCGCGTCGCCGCTCCGATCCGACTTGGACATGCTGCTCCTTTCGCGGGCGTGTCACCAAGGATCACACGAAGCGGGGGTACCGGTGAACGCGTCCCGCCAAAAAAGGCCCGGTTCGGCAGGAGTGCGACGCTGTGATCGTCAACATGACCGTGAGAGCGTTCTCCCAGGTAAATGGGCATCCGGTGTCGTGTGAAATAGGACATATGTCCTGGGTCGCAAGGGCCCTGGAGGACGTATTCTCGAGGGCAACCCGACCGGTCTTGTTCGCAGCGTCGCGACCGGGCCGGCCGGATCTTCACATCCCCACATCGTCGTGAAGGAGCCGTCATCGTGCTACCCGTACTCGCCACCGGAGAGTTGGTTTCACCCGCGTTCTCCTTCACCTGCGTGCGCAAGCATCACTCCGACGTCGAGGAGGTGCGCATCGCGGAGATCATCGAGGCGGTGGACCGTCGCTTCCGCGCCGGCGTGCGCGCCGTGATCCACTGGTCGGGCTACTGCGCTTGCTGCGGCCGCCGCGTCGAGGTCGAGCCGGCCTGAGCCGAGACCTCTCGCCGCTCGCCCGATCTTCACGAAGTCTTCACGCACGCCCCCGGGCACCCTTCACATGACTCCGCGAGTCTGGGGGTAGGAGGCGCTCGCGGCACGCGGCGCCGCGAGCGGACGGGGACCATCATGTGGAGCCACCAATACGGGGCGGCCGGATTCGGCGCGATGTGGCTGGTGGGGTTCATCGTTCTCGTCGGCATCGGCGTGCTGATCTTCGCGGTGGTCCGCTACGCCAGCAGCAGCGGGTCGAACGCCGCGGCACCGCCCGCGGCCGCGCCGGCGACCCAGGCGACTCAGGCGACGCCGCCCGCGGCCTCGGCCGTCGCATCGTCCGCACGGACCATCCTCGAGGAGCGGTTCGCCCGCGGGGAGATCGATCCGGAGGAGTTCGCGCAGCGCCTGCGCGTCCTCGAGGGGCGCGACGGCGGTCAGACCACGTCGTAGACCAGGGTGACGTGCCCCGTGGGGAAGGTGTCGACCTCGGTGAGAGTCAGCGAGCGTGGGTCCCGCAGCCCCGGTGCGAGGCGCAGCCCCTCCCCGATGACAACCGG
>NZ_JAHEBP010000104.1 GCF_024642165.1 Demequina sp. | reverse complement strand
CGGCACCCCGTAGACACGGCGGCTCATTGCGCGGACGAACTCGGTGCCGCCGCCGCTCACGATGCAGTTCGTGAAGCCGCGGCGGTCAAGTTCGCTCAAGAGTTCGAGCATGGGCTGGTACACCATCTGGTCGTACCTCAGCCCGCGATCCGGGTGGGTCGCGTCGTCGAGGAACGCGTTCACGCGAGAGTCGAACTCCTCGGGCTCCATGCCCTCGAACAGGCCGAGCAACGCCGCCACCACCCGGTCGAGACCCTCGTCGGCGACCGCCGCCATGCCGCCAGAGAGCACCGCGGCGAACGCGGGGTAGCCGAGCAGCTCGGGGCTCTGGCGTACGCGTTGCCGCAAGTGCCACACGAAGAAGTCGAACTGCGCGTAGCGCGGCCTCTCGCACCAGAGCGTGCCGTCGTTGTCGAACACTGCCACCCGGTCCTCGGGGGCGAGCTCCTCAGCGGCCTTGAGGAACGCGAGCAGAGCGGACCGCGTCGCGCCGTCGTTCCACGAGGGCAACACTCGGTGCGATGCGGGCTTCGCGGACGTCACAGGAGGGAACGGCGACGGGACACCGTGCGGAAGCCGAGGTGGCTCATGCCCGTGTCGATCATCTGCGGACGTCGCGCCGCGGGCCGGTAGCGCTGGCAGTAATTGTCCGCACACAGGAACGACCCGCCCTTGATGACGCGTCGCGGGATCGCGAACTGCGGCTGGCGGGGATCATAGCTGGACTCAACACTGGGGCCGCGGGGATCGATCGGGACGCAGCACGCCTTCTCGGCGTCGGCGGGATGTCCGGAGGCGTACCAGTCCTTGGTCCACTCCCACACGTTGCCCGCCATGTCGTACAACCCGAACCCATTGGGGGGATAGGAACCCACCGGTGCCGTGCCCGTGAATCCATCGGCCTCGCTGTTCCGCCACGGAAAGTCTCCCTGCCAGAAATTCGCGAGATACCGCCCGTTCGGCACGGCCTCGTCGCCCCAGACGAAGGCGGCTCCATCGATGTCGCCGCGTGCCGCGCGCTCCCATTCGGCCTCCGTCGGCAAGTCCTGGCCGGCCCACTCCACGTATGCCAGCGCGTCCTCATAGGCGACGTGAACCACGGGGTGGTCCGCACGCCCGCTCAGGTCGCTGCCCGGGCCGTCGGGCCTGCTCCAGCACGCCCCGGGGGTCCAGACCCACCACTGGCTCAGGTGCCGGAGGTCGACCGGTCCCGGGGTCATCGTGAACACGAGCGAACCGGCGACAAGATTCTCCGGTGGTGCCCCGGGGAACTCTGCGGGGTCGAGTGGGCGTTCGGCGACCGTCCGGTAGCCCGTGGCGTCGACGAACGCGGAGAACCGGCGGTTCGTCACCGTAGTCGCGCCGATCGAGAAGTCCCCGACGGTCACTCGGTGTACTGGCGCTTCCTCCGGGTAGTGATCGTCGGAGCCCATCCGGAATGTCCCGCCCGGAATGGGCACCATGCCGTCGTCGTGTTGGGACGATGGACGGGCCGGGCCGGTCATGAGCTAGGGATGCCCGCCTGGAGTTTCTCGAGCATGGCGCTCACCGTGAAGCTGGCCGACTTCTGACGCGGTGGGAACTCGACCAGGGTGGCCGCCATCTGCATGACGTATGCCTGAGCCGGCACCACGATGTAGGCGTGGCTGATCATCCAGTCGTAATAGGTGTTCGACGTGATGTCGGCGCGCTCGTAAGGATCGGTCCGTAGGTTGAAGATCTTGGGCACTCGCAGCTCCGTGAACGGTTCCGCCCACACGCGCAGCGTGCCCGTCGCGCGCTGTTCCAAGAACAGGATCTTCCAGTTGCTGAACCTGAGTGCCATGAGGTCGCCATCGTCGGACACGTAGAAGAATTGCTGGCGCGGGCTGACGTCGGTCTCGCCGGTGAGGTACGGCAACTGGTTGTAGCCGTCCAGGTGAACCCTGTATTCCGTGCCGTCGAGTTCGTACCCGGCCTTCAACTGCTCGGCGATGTCCGGCGCGCCGGACGCGGCAAGGAAGGTGACGAACCAGTCCGCGTGGCTCACGATGTCGTTGAGCACGATTCCCGGCGCGATCTTCTCCGGCCATCGGACCAGTGCGGGTACTCGGAACGCCCCTTCCCATGACGAGTTCTTCTCGTTCCTGAACGGAGTCATCCCTCCGTCGGGCCACGTATTCATGTGCACGCCGTTGTCGGTGCTGTAGAGAACGATCGTGTCCTCGGCGAGCCCGAGTTCGTCGAGCAAGTCAAGCATCGTGCCGATGCGCTTGTCGTGCTCGACCATGGCGTCGTGGTACTCGGACTGCCAACGGCCGGCCTGGCCGCGGATCTCGTCGGCGATGTGGGTGCGGAAGTGCATGCCGGTGGTGTTGAACCACACGAAGAAGGGCGTCTCGCTCTCGGCCGCGCCCTTGATGAAGCGCTGTGCAGGCTCGATGATCTCGTCATCGATGGTCTCCATCCGCTTCTTGGTGAGCGGGCCCGTGTCCTCGATCCGGCCATCGGCGTAGCTGTGGATCACTCCACGGGGACCGAAGCGTTCGCGGAAATTCGGGAACTCCTCGGGAGTGGGGTAGTCGGGGTCCTCGGGCTCTTCCTCGGCGTTGAGGTGATACAGGTTGCCGAAGAACTCATCGAAGCCGTGATTGGTGGGCAGGAACTCGTCGCGGTCGCCGAAGTGGTTCTTGCCGAACTGCGCCGTGGCATACCCCTGAGACTTGAGTGCCGTAGCGATGGTGGGGTCCTCGTCTCGGAGGCCCAGATCCGCACCGGGCATGCCCACCTTGGTGAGCCCCGTGCGGTAGGGGTTCTGACCCGTGATGAACGCCGCTCGGCCGGCCGTGCAGCTCTGCTCGCCGTAGTAGTCGGTGAACATCGCGCCTTCTTCGGCGATCCGGTCGATGTTCGGGGTGTGATACCCCATCAGACCACGCGAATAGCAGCTCAGGTTGCTGATCCCGATGTCGTCGCCCCACAGAACCAAGATGTTCGGCTGGCCGTTGGGCATGACTCTCCTCTGCTCGACATTGAGGGCTTCATGGAACCACATCGGCACGGAACGCGCGACAGCGCCGCGTGACGGCCGGCTGGGACTTCGCCACCCGCCGGCTGCCCGTGCCATGTTCGACCACGTTCGGGGCCGCACTGGCTATCCTCGCAACGTGAGCAACGACGGCCGACGCAGCGTCACGCGGGTCACTAGCCCCGCGGTCGCACGCGTTCGGCGCGCGTTCAGTCGCAAGACGATCAAGCAGGACGCCTCGGCCGGGGTGGTGCTGGGCATCGAGAGCATTCCCGATGGGCTCGCCAACGGCATCCTCGCGGGGGTCAACCCCATGGCGGGCCTCTACGCGTACATGTACGGCATGGCGGGAGGCGTGTTCTTCACCGGCAGCGCATTCATGGCCGTGGGGGTCACCGGCGCCATGGCTCTCGTCGTCGCCGACACCAACCTCAGCGGCTATGCCGACCCCACCCGCGCCTTGTTCACCCTGTCAATCGTGACCGGCGTTGTGATGGTGCTTGCGGGTGTCTTCAAGCTCGGGCGCCTCATTCGTTTCGTGCCCACGGCGGTCATGACGGGCTTCGTCGCCGCGGTGGGCGTGAACATCGTCCTTGGTCAGCTCGCCAACCTCACCGGATTCGAGAGCCAAGCGAGCAACCGCGTTCTCGTGGCGCTCGATCTGGTGACTCACCCTGGCGAGATTGATGTCTGGACCGCCGTCGTCGGCGTCGGCACCTTCCTGCTGATCTCCGTCTTGACGAAGACCCGGCTGGGCGCTTTGGGCATGGTGCTGGCCGTCGTGGTCGGAACGGTGGCCGCGCTCCTCTTGGGGTCCCTCGTGAACGCCACGATTGCATCGGTCAGCGACATCGCCGAAATCTCCGGCGGCCTCCCATGGCTGGTCCTGCCGGACCTGGCGGCAATCCCGTCTCTCGTTGTTCCTGCGTTGTCGCTCGCGTTCGTGGGACTGATTCAGGGCGCCGCCGTGACGGCCGCGGTCGCGAATCCCGCTGACGGTCCGGCGAGCGTGTCACGCGACTTCGTGGGCCAAGGTGTCGGAAACATGGCGTCGGGATTGTTCCAGGGGATGCCTGTTGGTGGCTCGATGTCAGGTTCGACTCTTCTGTCGACGGCCGGGGCGAAGACGCGCACCGCCATCGCGATCGCGGCAGTCACGATGGCGCTCGTGGTGCTCCTCCTCGCGGATGTGGTGGGCGCCGTGGCGATGCCCGCACTAGCGGCGCTGCTCATCACGGTTGGGCTCAGCGCGATCAAGCCCGGAGCAATCCGGTCCGTGCTCAAGACCGGACCCTTCCAGGCCACGCTGATGGCAGTCACGTTCGGGCTCACGCTGATCATTCCGCTGCATTTCGCCGTCCTCGTTGGCGTCTCGCTCGGAATCATCCTGTTCGTCGCCGAGGCGTCCAACAAGTTGGTGGTGCGGCAACTCGTGATCGGTGAGGACGGCGACATGCGCGAGGACGATCCGCCGCGCGATCTCCTGGGCCGCGCGGTGGTGATCCTTCAGCCCTACGGGAGCCTGTTCTTCGCCAGCGCGCCCACGTTGGAGGAGCAACTGCCGCGCGTGTCGAAGGCGAGCACTGGGGCCGTCGTGATTCTTCGACTGCGGGGCGTGGACCAGATGGGGCTGTCGCTCATCGGAGTGATCGCGCGATACGCGCGAAAGCTCGCGGCAAACGGTGCGTCCCTCAAGATCGTCGCGAGCAGTCCTCAAGTCCTGATCCAGTTCGAGCACGAGGGCCTCACGGATCTCGTTGGCGCGGCGAACGTGTATCGGGGAAATGAATGGCTGGGCCGGACGGTGCGCGTCGCCTATGCCGATGCCCAGAAGGCGACGACCACCACAAAGGGCGACGACTAGGGGCCGCTCGGACAAGCCGTGGCGCTCCGAAGTAGGCTCGTCCGTATCCCTGCCGCCCTCCGAATGGAGGGCGCGACGGCGAAGGAGCCTCATGGATACCGCGCACTTCCTGCGATTCGAGAGCGTCAGATCAGTGCGGCAAACAGCCCGCGGACTCGTCGCGGACCTGGGTGGCGAAAGTCTTGCTGTCGACGTGGTGCGGCCCGATGTGGTTCGCATGGCGATCTCCCGGGGAGGGCGATTCGATGAGCGACCAACCGAGGCCGTGCGTGCCGATCTACCGCAGCTCGACGTGGAGTTCTCGGTAGCGATCGACGAAGGCGCAGCGCATGTCTCGACGGCCGCGATGACCGTGTCCGTGGGTCTCGACCCGTTCCGCCTGGATGTCGTCCGCGCGGATGGAACCTCCGTGGCGGTGACGGCGACCGACGACGCTGGGCGGTTCGTGCCGTACGCGACTCTCAACGACGAATTCGTGGTGCGCCGCGCCGCGCGGCCGGCCGACGCCGTCTATGGACTGGGGGAGAAGGCCGGGGGCGGCAACCGCCGCGGCAGGGACTTCACGTTGTGGAACACCGACGTTCTCGACGAGAACGCCACCCGTGAGTTCGTGGCAGCGCGTGCGACGGGCGACCCGCGCGCGGATCGCTTCAGCGCGGAATTCGACCCGTTCTACGTGTCGATCCCGTTCTTCTATCACCAGGACGGCAATTCCGGGGCGATGTCCGCATCGTTCCTCGACAACGGCTACCGGACCCACTACGACTTCACCCAGGGTGACCATTTCACCATTCACGCCTCGGGCGGTCAGTACGTCGAATATCTGATCGCAGGTCCAGCGATGCCGGACATCCTTGAGGCGTACACGTGGCTCACGGGTCGCACTGCGGTGCCGCCGATGTGGGCGCTCGGGTATCACCAGTGCCGGTGGTTCGACTATCGGCAGGGCGACGTGCTCGACCTCGCGCGCGAGCACCGTCAGCGTGACATTCCGCTGGATGTGCTGTGGCTCGACATCGACTACATGGACGGCTTCAGGGTCTTCACGTGGGACGAGACGAAGTTCCCGGATCCCGCGGCGATGCTCGCCGATCTCGAGAACCAGGGCATACGCGCGGTCACGATCATCGACCCCGGCGTGAAGCATGATCCCGGCTATGCCGTCTACGACTCCGGGATCGCCGGGGACCTGTTCTGCCGCACGGAGGGCGGCGACACCTACATCGGCCAGGTGTGGCCCGGCGACACCGCGTTCCCGGACTTCTCCCTGCCCGAGACGCGCGAGTGGTGGGGGCGGCTCAACGCCAAGCACGTCGAGTCCGGCCTCGCCGGCATCTGGAACGACATGAACGAGCCCGCTACCGGGCGCATCGCGCCCGACCGGATGCTCTTCCAGCGCGGCCAGGTGTCTCACGAGCGGCTGCACAATCAGTACGCGATGCTGATGGCGATGGGAACCACGGAGGGATTGCTGGCGGCGCATCCGGAGCGTCGCACCTTCGTGCTGTCACGCGCCGGCTTCGCCGGCATTCAACGCTATGCGGCGAACTGGATGGGCGACAACGCGTCGCGCTGGGATCACCTGGGCATGTCGGTCACGATGGGCAACGGCTTCGGGATCTCAGGTCAGGCGTTCGTGGGCGCGGATGTGGGCGGGTTCGACGGCGACTCGAATCCGGAGCTGTTCGCCCGGTGGATCCAGCATGGCGCGCTCACGCCGTTCTTTCGCAACCACAGCATCGAGCACTCAGCGGATCAGTACGCGTGGTCGTTCGGCGAGGATGTCGAGCGCATCGCTCGCCATGCTGTCCGCCTGCGATACCGCCTGATGCCCTATCTCTACTCCGCCTTTGTGATCGCGTCGGAGACCGGAGCGCCCGTGCAACGGCCGCTGGTCTTCGACTTCCAGTCCGACCCGGCCGTGCGGGGAATCGACGACCAGTACCTGATGGGACCTCATCTGCTCGTGGCGCCGGTGGTCGAACCGGGGGTCGTCTCGCGCAGTGTCTACCTGCCTCACGGCGAGTGGTTCGACTGGCACACCGACCTGCTGGTCGAAGGCGGCCGACGTCTCGACGTCGAGGCGCCCCCCGAGCGGATCCCGCTGTTCGTCCGGGCCGGCGCCGTGATCCCGATGTGGCCGGATGTGCCCGCGTCGACCGCTGGGCATTATCCACAGCGCATCGACCTCCACATCTTTGTGCCGAAGGACGGAGAGACGGTCCTTTCGCTCCTCCAGGAGGACGATGGCCTCACCTTCGCGGCACGGGACGGTGCGTGCGTGCGGACGGAGATCTCGGTCGCGCGCACGGGTTCCACGGTCACGGTCGCGGCGGCGGCCAGCGGGAACGGGTTCTCCGAATTCTCGCGGGCAACCATCCGCCTGGTCATTCATGGCGCCGAGCCTGGGGCTGTGACGATTGATGGCGCTGAGCTGCCGACCGCCGAGTCGAGTGTGGAATTCCCCAACGC
>NZ_JAHEBP010000103.1 GCF_024642165.1 Demequina sp. | reverse complement strand
CCCCGTCCTGATGGGCGCCCGGCCTCGCGATCGCGGCGGCGCCAGGGGCTCGAGTCGCGCTCGTGCGCTCTCGAGAACAGGAGTGCCGTGGAACGCCGTGGCGGGAGGATACGGCCCGGCGTGCGGGCTCGGCCCGCGGCCGACGTCAGGACTCCTTGGCCGCCGCCTTGGCCGCGCGCTTCTGGGCGGCCCTCGCGGACTTCACCGCGGCCTTCGCCTGGTCACGCTCGCGCTTCACCGCCGCGGCGGCGGCCGCCGCCGCTCCCACGATGCCGGCTCCGTTAAGCAGTTCCGCGGGCACGATCGGCGCCCGCAGCCGGAGCTTCGGCAGGAACATGTGGTGCGACTTCGAGATGCCGCCGCCCACGATGATGAGATCCGGCCACAGCAGCCGCTCCATCTCCGAGTAGTACTTCTGCAGCTCGTCGATCCACTGATCCCAGTCGTAGCCGTAGCGATCCCGCGCGGACTCCGCCGCGCGGTCCTCCGCATCGTGACCGTCGATCATGATGTGGCCCAGCTCGAGGTTGGGCACCAGCGTGCCGTCCACGATCATCGCGGTGCCGATCCCGGTGCCGAGCGTGGTCAAGAGGATGGAGCCGCCCTGACCGTGCGCCGCGCCGAACTTGTATTCGCCGTAGCCGGCCGCGTCCGCGTCGTTGAGGACATGCACGTCGTGCCCCGCGTAGTCGCGGATGATCGCGCGCAGGTCCGTCCCGATCCACTGGTCGTCGACGTTGGCGGCGGTCTTCACGATGCCGTGCTGGACCACGCCGGGGAACGCGACGCCGATCGGCACCTGCGTGGACGGGTTGAACTTGGCGATCACCTTCGCCACGGTCCGGGCGATCGCATCCGGCGTCGACGGCTGCGGCGTCGGGATCCGATATCGGTCCTCGATGAACGCGCCCGTCTTCAGGCTGACGGGAGCGGCCTTGATGCCGGTCCCACCGATGTCGACCCCTAGTGCGATGTCATTGCTCATGGCAGCGTCAAGACCTCCGGTCCGTTCTCGGTGACGACGATGGTGTGCTCGAACTGCGCGACCCAGGAGCCGTCGTCCGTGACCACGGTCCAGCCGTCATCCCACTCGTGGTTCGCCTCGGAACCCATGCACAGCATCGGCTCGACCGTGAACACCATGCCCGGCTCGATCACGTCGTCGTGGTGAGGCGCCGCGTCGTAGTGCGGAATCACCAACCCGGTGTGGAACGCGGGACCCACGCCGTGGCCGGTGTAGCTGCGCACGGACTCGTAGCCGTGGCGCGCGGCGTACTTCTCGATCACCCGGCCGATGACGTTGACCTCGCGGCCGGGCTGTGCGGCCTTGATACCGCGCATCATCGCCTCGTGGGTCACCTCGACCAGCTTGCGTGCGTCCGACGAGCCCTCGCCGGCGATGAAGGATCCACAGTTGTCTCCATGGACCCCGTCGCGGAACGCCGTGATGTCCACCTTGACGATGTCGCCCTCCTCGACCACCGTCGAGTCGGGGATGCCGTGGCAGATCACCTCGTTCACCGAGGTGCACATCGCCTTCGGGAACGGCGGCCGTCCGGCGGCGCCGGGATAGCCGAGCGTCGACGGGTACGCGCCGTGGTCGAGGATGAACTCGTGACCGATCCGGTCCAGCTCGTCGGTGGTCACTCCGGGAGCCACGTGACGGCCCACCTCCGCCAGCGCCTGCGCGGCGATGCGGGAGCTGACCCGGATCTTGTCGATGGTCTCCGCGCTGTGGACGTCGCCGCCGCTCCAGAGGCTCGCTCGCTTGCGTCCCACGTACTCGGGCCGGGCGATCACGCCGGGCACGTCGCGCATCGGGGTGACCGCGCCCTTGGAGATGCTCTCGCGTACAGGGCTCATGCCTGGCAGTCTATTCATGGAGGCGATGCCGATGTCCACCCAGAGCGACCCGCCGGTCGAGTACTACTACAACACTCGTACCCGGATGGTGGAGAAGGGGCGTCAGAGCTCCTGGGAGCACCTGATGGGCCCGTACCCCACCCCCGAGGAGGCCGCCGGCGCGCTCGAGATCGCACAGGCGCGCAACGAGGCGTGGGAGGACGAGGACCGCTGGGGTGACGACGAATCCTGAGGCCGGAGCGGGGCGGCCGCTGACGCTACGCCGGCAGGCCACGTTCTGGGTGCTGGTGGTGCTGTTCGTGTTGCTCATCGCGGGCAGCGTCGACGTCGCGTCTCGCCTGTGGAGCCGTGGTGACGTATCGATCTCCGCCGGCGTGGGCTTCACCGCCGGCCTGATGGCCGGCTGGCTGCTGCGCTGCCTCAGGGGCTGGGCGCGGGCGCGCCGCGGGGACGATGCGGGGGTCGTGTCCGACGGCGGCATCGCCTGGACCGTGGTGGTGATCCTGTTGGTGGTGGCCAACGTCGCCGCGGCCGTGGTGCTCGGGTCCATCGCGGCCGATGGCGGCGTCGCGACGAACGGCAGGGCCGCGGCAGCGGTCGACATTCTCACCGTCGCATCGAACGCGTGGGTGCTGCTCTACTACCGAGTGCCGCGGCGGTGGGACGGCCGCCGGGTGTGAGTCAGACCGCGTCCCGCCACGAGAACTCGGGCTCGTAGCCCAGGAGGCGGCGGGCCTTGTCGATCGACAGCATCGTCTCGTGCTCGCCCAACTCCTTCACCACCGGGACGCCGGGGAACTCCGCGGCCGCGAGCTCGGCGCTCGAGCGCGACATCACGGTGTCCGCGTTCGCGATGACGAAGCGGTCGAAGCCGCGCGGCTCGTAGGCCAGTGCCCGCGCCACCGCCTGGGCGCCGTCGCGGGCGTCGATGTAGCCCCAGAGGTTCCAGCGGCGCAGTTTCGGGTCGGTGTCGAACCCGGGGAACTCGGCGTAGTCCTCCGGGTACATCACGTTGGAGAAGCGCAGCGCGATGATCTTGAGATCCGCGTCCCAGCGGCACAGCTGGATCGCCATCTGCTCCTCGAGGTGCTTGACCAGGGAGTAGTTCGATTCGGGGCGGGCGTCGTACTCCTCGTCCACGGGGATGTACGGGGGATCGATCGCGAACGGCAGGCCCAGCACCGTCTCGGACGAGGCGTAGACCACGTTGGTGATGCCCGCCCGGCGCGCGCCCTGGAACACGTTGAAGGTGGCGAGCATGTTGTTGTGGAACACCGCCACGTCGCTCAGTTGGCCCGGCGCGGGGACGGCGGCGAGGTGCACCACCGCGTCCACGGAGGCGTAGCGGTCCTGCACGCCGAACATCGCGTCGAGCACCTGGCCGGCGTCCGTGAGGTCGATGCGGGTGTATCCGAAGCCGGGCGTGGCGGGCCGGCTGTCGAGGCCGTGGACCTCGTGGCCGTCCGCGCGAAGGCGGTCGACGACGGCGCGGCCCAGCTTGCCCTCCGAACCGGTGACGATGATCGAGGACATGGATGCTCCTTCGGTGAGGGGGACGATTCTGGTGGTGTGGCGCTCGCGCGGCGCGGGGTGGCGTGCGCGTCAGGCGTCGAAGCGATGCTCGGGACCGGGGAACGTGACGGCCTTGACCTCGCCCACGTAGGCGGCCGCCGCATCGGTCATCGCCTGGCCCACGCTCCCGAACTGCTTCGAGAAGCTCGGGTGCCAGTCGCCCACGCCGGCCATGTCGAGCCAGACGAGCACCTGGCCGTCGGTGTCCGAGCCCGCGCCGATGCCGATGGTGGGGATGTCGAGCGCCTCGGTGACGGCCTTCGCGGCGGGTGCGATCACCATCTCGAGCACCACGGCGAAGGCGCCCGCCTCCTGCAGCGCCAGCGCATCGGCCACCAGATCCTCGATGCCGTGGTCGCCACGGCCCTGGATGCGGCGCCCGCCCAGCGCATTCTCGCTCTGCGGCGTGAAGCCCAGGTGCCCGCAGAACGGGATGCCCGCATCGGTCACCGCCTTCACCTGGCGTGCGATGCGCCGGCCGCCCTCGAACTTGATGGCCTGCGCGCCCGAGAGCTTCATCATGCGGATCGAGGACTCGACGGCCTGCTCGGGGGAGACCTCGTAGCTGCCGAACGGCAGGTCCGCCACCACGAACGCATGCTGGGCGGCGCGCGAGACGGCGCGCGCGAACGGGATCATCTCGTCAACCGTGAGCGGCACGGTCGACTCCATCCCCAGCATGTTGTCGCCCATCGAGTCCCCGACCAGCAGCATGTCGACGCCGGCGGCGTCGAACGCGCGGGCGGTGGGGAAGTCGTAGGCGGTCAGCATGGTGATCTTCTCACCGCGCTGCTTCATCTCCTTGAAGTGGTGGATCCGGACCTTCTTCGGGCTCATGGCTCCACTGTCTCACGCGGGGGGCAACGGTGGGTTCGACGACTCGGGTGCCCCACCGCCCGTCCCCAACAACGGTAGGGAATTGTGTCGCTTTCGAGGCGAAAAGCTGTCAACGGTGCGGAATTGTGTCGCGGCGGCCCCGCGCCTACTCCTCCAGCTCGCGCCACCGCGACGTGATGGGCAGGCGCCGGTCCCGCCCGAACGCCAACGCCGTCACCTTGGGGCCCGGCGGGTACTGGCGGCGCTTCCATTCGGCGCGGTCCACCAGCGACAGCACCCTGTCCACCACCGCCTCGTCGAATCCGCGGGCGAGCAGCTCGGCGCGGCCCTCGGCGTGCTCGACGTAGGCGTCGAGCACCTCGTCGAGCAGCGCGTACGGCGGCAGCGAGTCCTGATCCACCTGGCCGGGCCGCAGCTCCGCGCTCGGCGGCTTCTCGATGGAGTTCACCGGGATGGGCTCGACCTCGCCGCGCGCGGTCGCGTGCGCGTTGCGCCAGCGCGCCAGCTCCCACACGCGCGTCTTGTCGAGGTCTTTCAGCGGCGCGAATCCGCCGATGGACCCCGCGTCGTAGATGGTGGCGTACCCCGTCGCGAGCTCGGACTTGTTCCCCGGCGCGATCACCAGGTGTCCCTCGCGGTTCGACAGCGCCATGAGGATCACGCCGCGCACGCGCGCCTGAAGGTTCTCCTCGGCGACGCCGCTCAGCGCGAGCTGCCGCTGGAATGCCTCCACGATGGGAGCGATGGGCTCCACGCGGTAGTCCGCCCCGATCCGCTTCGCCAGCTCCGCCGCATCGTCCTTGGAGTGCTCGGAGGAGAACACGGACGGCATGGAGACGCCCACCACGTTCTCGCCCCCGATCGCGTCCGCCGCGATGGCCGCCGTGAGCGCGGAATCGATCCCGCCGGACATCCCGAGCACCACGGAGGAGAAGCCGTTCTTCAGCACGTAGTCGCGCAGGCCGGTGACGCACGCCCAGTACGTCTGCTCGTCGACGCCCTCGTGCTCGACGATCCCCGACGCTGCCGGCTCGCCCGCCTCGGGCACGTCCCACACGATCATCGCGTCCGTGAACCCGGGCGCGGACGTCACCACCTCGCCATCCGCCCCCACGATGAAAGAGTGGCCGTCGAACACCAGGTCGTCCTGACCGCCCCAGAGGTTGACGTACGCGAGCGGCGCGCCCACCTCTCGCGCGCGGCGCGCGGCGAGCTCGGTGCGGACGTGGCCCTTGCCCTCCTCGAACGGGGAGCCGTTGAGCACCACGAGCAGCCGCAGCCCGGCGCCGTGCAGCTGCGCGACGGGCCCGCCGTCCTGCCAGATGTCCTCGCAGATGACCACACCAACGGGGGACGATGCGGCGGTCACCACGCACGCATCTTCGCCGGCGGCGAAGATGCGCCGCTCGTCGAAGACGCCGTAGTTGGGCAGGTGGTGCTTGTTGTAGCGGGCCGCGACGGCGCCCCCGATGATCACCACGGCCTGGTTGAACGGTCTGCCGCCCTGAGACACGCCCAGCGTCCCGAGGATCACCATGAGGCCGCCCAGGCCCTCGTCCGCCAGGGTGGTCGCGATGTCCTCGACGGAGCGGGCGGCGGCACGCTGGAAGCTCTCGCGGAGCGCCAGGTCCTCGATGGGATACCCGGTGGTGACCATCTCCGGGAACGCGACCACGCCGGCGCCGAGCGCGTGCGCGGCGCGGCACCGATCCAGCACAAGGGCTGCGTTACCAGCGATGTCGCCCACACAGGGGTTGATCTGGGCGAGCGCGATGCGAAGCGTCGACATGCGTCAAGACTAGGGGGAGCGGGCGCGCCGCCGACGTCACACGTTGTTCACATGGATGGGGCAGGATAGGCGTCATGGATAAGCAGCAGGAATATGTGCTCCGCAGCGTCGAGGAGCGCGACATCCGGTTCATCCGACTCTGGTTCACCGATGTCCTGGGGATCCTGAAGTCGGTGGCCATCGCGCCCGCGGAGATGGAGAACGCCTTCGCGGAGGGGATCGGCTTCGACGGCTCGGCCGTCGAGGGCCTCACCCGCGTGTACGAGGCGGACATGATCGCCAAGCCCGACCCGGCGACCTTCCAGATCCTGCCGTGGCGCGGCGAGCGCCAAGGTGCCGCCCGCATGTTCTGCGACATCTTCACGCCGGACGGCGAGCCCGCGCTCTCGGACCCGCGTCAGGTGCTCAAGCGGACCCTCGACAAGGCCTCGTCCCAGGGATTCAGCTTTTATACGCACCCCGAGATCGAGTTCTATCTGTTCAAGCAGTTCGAGCAGGGTCAGGCGCCGGTCCCGGTGGACAGGGCGGGCTACTTCGACAACGTCCCGCGGGGGACCGCGCACAACTTCCGCCGCGAGGCCATCACGATGCTCGAGAACATGGGCATCTCCGTCGAGTTCAGCCATCACGAGGCCGGCCCGGGTCAGAACGAGATCGACCTGAGGTACGCGGACGCGCTCACCACCGCCGACAACATCATGACGTTCCGCACGGTCATCAAGGAGGTGGCGCTCGAGCAGGGCGTGTTCGCCTCCTTCATGCCCAAGCCGCTCTTCGACGCCCCGGGCTCGGGCATGCACACGCACATGAGCCTCTTCGAGGGCGATCGCAACGCGTTCTTCGAGGCGGGTGCGGAGCTGGGGCTGTCTCAGGTGGCGCGCCAGTTCATGGCCGGCATCCTGCGTCACGCGCCGGAGATCACCGCGATCACCAACCAGTACGTCAACTCGTACAAGCGGTTGTGGGGCGGGGCCGAGGCGCCCTCCTACGTCTGCTGGGGCTCGAACAACCGTTCCGCGCTGGTGCGCGTCCCGGTCCACAAGCCGGGCAAGAGCCAGTCGGCGCGCGTGGAGTACCGCGCCATGGACTCGGCAGCCAACCCGTACCTCGCGTTCTCCGTGCTGCTGGCGGCCGGCCTCAAGGGCATCGAGGCGGGTCTGGAGCTGCCCGACGGCGCCGAGGACGACGTCTGGGAGTTGTCGAACGCCGAGCGCCGCGCCATGGGCTACGAGCCGTTGCCCACGTCGCTGAATGAGGCGATCACGGCGATGGAGCGTTCCGAGCTGGTGGCCGAGACCCTGGGTGAGCGAGTGTTCGACTTCGTGCTGCGCAACAAGCGTGCCGAGTGGGAGGCGTATCGCGCCCAGGTCACGCCCTTCGAGCTCGACAGCTACCTGTCCGTTCTGTAGCGGGGCGCCATGAGCGCACGCG
>NZ_JAHEBP010000102.1 GCF_024642165.1 Demequina sp. | reverse complement strand
GCAAGCTCAAGATCAACTCGGAGGTCGAGATCCTCGGCATCCGCCAGCCGCAGAAGACCATCGTCACGGGCATCGAGATGTTCCACAAGCAGATGGACGAGGCGTGGGCCGGCGAGAACTGTGGCCTGCTCCTGCGTGGCACCAAGCGTGAGGACGTCGAGCGCGGCCAGGTCGTGGTCGCCCCCGGCACCACCACGCCGCACACCCAGTTCGAGGGCAAGGTCTACATCCTCAACAAGGATGAGGGTGGCCGCCACAACCCCTTCTACACGAACTACCGCCCGCAGTTCTACATCCGCACCACGGACGTCACCGGCGTCATCTCGCTGCCCGAGGGCACCGAGATGGTCATGCCCGGCGACACCACCGAGATGACGGTCGAGCTGATCCAGCCCATCGCCCTCGAGGAGGGCCAGGGCTTCGCGATCCGCGAGGGTGGCCGCACCGTCGGTTCGGGCACCGTCACCAAGATCCTCAAGTAGCACCCTCGATGCGGGGCTCGGCCTTCGGGCCGGGCCCCGCATCGGTGCGTGAGCCGGTTGGCAATCGCATACGGAACATGGCACAATAGACCGGTTGCCCGTTGCGGGCGGCCACACCATCACCCACGACCCGACAGAAATGTCTCAGGCGCGCGTGTGTCGCAGATGAGCGACACGCCCGAGCGCGGGGGTCGGGGGTGATGACCACAGTTGTCACGAGAGAAAAGGCAGAACCACGCCATGGCGGGACAGAAGATCCGCATTCGGCTGAAGAGCTATGACCACGAGGTCATCGACTCCTCCGCCCGCAAGATCGTCGAGACGGTCACGCGCGCCGGTGCGTCGGTGGTGGGACCCGTCCCGCTGCCCACCGAGAAGAACGTGTTCTGTGTGATTCGTTCGCCCCACAAGTACAAGGATTCCCGCGAGCACTTCGAGATGCGCACCCACAAGCGCCTCATCGACATCGTGGACCCGACGCCGAAGGCCGTCGACTCGCTCATGCGTCTCGACCTGCCCGCCGACGTCAACATCGAGATCAAGCTCTAAAGCAAGCGTAAGGACTTCCACCATCATGACTACGACTTCCAATGCCCAGCGCGCGGTCACCGCGCTGCTCGGTACGAAGCTGGGCATGACGCAGGTGTGGGACGCCGAGGGTCGAATCGTGCCTGTCACGGTGATCCAGGTCGACACCAACGTCGTGACCCAGGTGCGAGGCGTCGAGAGGGACGGCTACGAGGCGATCCAGCTCGCCTTCGGCGCCGTTGACCCGCGCCGCGTCACCAACCCGCTCAAGGGCCACTTCGAGGCCGCCGGTGTGACGCCGCGCCGCCACGTCGCCGAGGTGCGCACCGCCAACGCCTCCGAGTACGCGCTCGGCCAGGAGATCACCGCAGAGGTGTTCGAGGCCGGCCAGCTCGTCGACGTGACGGGCACCACCAAGGGCAAGGGCACCGCCGGTGTCATGAAGCGCCACGGCTTCCACGGCGTGGGTGCCTCTCACGGTGCTCACCGCAACCACCGCAAGCCGGGCTCCATCGGTGGCGCCTCGACGCCGTCGCGCGTCTTCAAGGGCATCAAGATGGCCGGTCGCATGGGCAACGCCCGCAAGACCGTCCAGAACCTCCTGGTCCACGCGGTGGACGTCGAGAAGGGTCTCGTGCTCGTCAAGGGCGCGGTTCCCGGCAACAAGGGCGGCGTCGTTCTCATCCGTTCCGCCGTGAAGGGCGCGTGATCGCCATGGCTACCAAGCTGAACGTCGAGCTTCCCGCCGACATCTTCGACGTCGACACCAACGTCCCGCTGATCCACCAGGTCGTGGTGGCGCAGCTCGCCGCTGCTCGTCAGGGCACGCACGCCACCAAGACCCGCGGCGAGGTCCGCGGCGGTGGCCGCAAGCCCTACAAGCAGAAGGGCACCGGCCGCGCCCGTCAGGGTTCGACCCGCGCACCGCAGTTCGCCGGCGGTGGCACCGTCCACGGCCCGCAGCCGCGCGACTACTCGCAGCGCACCCCCAAGAAGATGAAGGTCGCCGCCCTGCGCGGTGCCCTCTCCGACCGCGCCCGCGCCGGCCGCGTGCACGTGGTCGAGGGACTCATCTCCGGCGACGCCCCGTCGACCAAGGCCGCCCTCGCGTCGCTCACCGCGCTCGCGTCGGGCCGCTCGGTCCTCGTGGTCGCCGAGCGCGACGACCAGATCACGTGGCTCTCGCTGCGCAACGCGGCGGGCGTGCACCTGCTCGCCGTCGACCAGCTCAACACCTACGACGTGCTCGTGAACGACGACACGGTCTTCACGCAGGGCGCCTTCGACGCGTTCGTCGCCGGTCCCGCGACCGGCAAGTCCGCGAAGGCCGTCGCCACCGAGTCCGAGGCGGAGGAGAACTGACGTGACCGTGCTGAACAAGGACCCGCGCGACATCATCGTGCGTCCCATCGTGTCTGAGAAGACCTACAGCCTGATGGACGAGGGCAAGTACACCTTCGAGGTGGACCCGCGCTCGAACAAGACCGAGATCAAGATCGCCATCGAGCAGATCTTCGGTGTCAAGGTCGCGTCCGTCAACACCATCAACCGCAAGGGCAAGACGCGCCGCACGCGCTTCGGCCTCGGCAAGCGCAAGGACGTCAAGCGCGCCATCGTGACCATCGCTGGTGGCGGCGCAATCGACATCTTCACTGGCCAGGCCGGCTAGAAGGATCAGGTAACCACTCATGGCTATTCGTAAGTACAAGCCGACGACGCCGGGCCGCCGTGGCTCGTCCGTCGCCGACTTCGTCGAGGTCACCCGTTCGGAGCCCGAGAAGTCGCTCGTCCGCCCGCTGCACAAGAAGGGCGGCCGCAACAACACGGGCCGCATCACCACCCGTCACCAGGGTGGTGGCCACAAGCGCGCGTACCGCGTGATCGACTTCCGTCGTCACGACAAGGACGGCGTGCCCGCGGCGGTCGCGCACATCGAGTACGACCCCAACCGCACGGCCCGCATCGCGCTGCTGCACTACGCGGACGGCGAGAAGCGCTACATCATCGCCCCCGACAAGCTGCGTCAGGGCGACCGCGTCGAGGCCGGTTCGGGTGCGGACATCAAGCCCGGCAACAACCTCCCGCTGCGCAACATCCCCGTGGGTACCGTCGTGCACGCCATCGAGCTCAAGCCCGGCGGCGGCGCCAAGATCGCCCGCTCGGCGGGCGCCTCGGTGCAGCTCGTCGCCAAGGACGGGCCGTACGCGCAGCTGCGCATGCCGTCCGGTGAGATCCGCAACGTCGACGCGCGCTGCCGCGCGACGGTCGGCGAGGTGGGCAACGCCGAGCAGTCGAACATCAACTGGGGCAAGGCCGGCCGTATGCGCTGGAAGGGCAAGCGCCCCACCGTCCGCGGTGTCGTCATGAACCCGGTGGACCACCCGCACGGTGGTGGTGAGGGCAAGACGTCCGGTGGACGTCACCCCGTCAGCCCGTGGGGCAAGCCCGAGGGCCGCACCCGCAAGTCCAACAAGGAAAGCGACAAGCTCATCGTGCGTCGCCGTCGTACCGGCAAGAACAAGCGTTAAGGGAGCCTGAAGAATGCCACGCAGCCTCAAGAAGGGCCCCTTCGTCGACGACCACCTGCAGAAGAAGGTGGACGCCCAGAACGACGCGGGGTCGAAGAATGTCATCAAGACCTGGTCTCGTCGATCCGTCATCACGCCCGACTTCCTGGGTCACACCTTTGCCGTGCACGACGGCCGCAAGCACGTCCCGGTGTTCGTCACCGAGTCGATGGTCGGTCACAAGCTGGGCGAGTTCGCCCCCACGCGCACGTTCAAGGGCCACATCAAGGACGACCGCAAGGGCCGCCGCTAACGCGGGGCGCACGCGAAGGTAAGAGGAGTTAGAACATGGAAGCCAAGGCGCAGACGCGGTACATCCGCGTGACCGCCCAGAAGGCTCGCCGCGTCGTGAACCTGGTCCGTGGTCAGAACGCTGTGCAGGCCGCCGCCTCGCTGAAGTTCCAGCCGCAGGCCGTGGCGCCCGACGTGCGCAAGCTCATCGAGTCCGCGATCGCGAACGCACGTGTCAAGGCCGACCAGGCCGGCGAGCGCTTCGACGAGACCGAGCTCGTCATCAAGGAGATCTACGTGGACGAGGGACCGACCATGAAGCGCATCCAGCCGCGCGCTCAGGGCCGTGCCAACCAGATCCTCAAGCGCTCCTGCCACATCACCGTCACCGTCGCGACCCCGGTCGCAGCCAAGTAAGGGGCCAAGTAATGGGACAGAAGGTCAACCCCCACGGCTACCGCCTGGGCATCACGACCGACCACCGTTCGCGCTGGTTCGCCGACTCGACCAAGAAGGGCGAGCGCTACCGCGACTACGTGGACGAGGACGTCAAGATCCGCAAGATGATGTCGGAGGGCCTCGAGCGTGCCGGCGTGTCCAAGGTCGAGATCGAGCGCACGCGCGAGCGTGTTCGCGTCGACCTGCACACCGCGCGTCCGGGCATCGTCATCGGTCGCCGTGGCGCCGAGGCCGACAAGCTGCGCGCCAACCTGGAGAAGCTCACCGGCAAGCAGGTGCAGCTCAACATCCTCGAGGTCAAGAACGCCGAGATCGACGCTCAGCTGGTGGCGCAGGGCATCGCGGAACAGCTCGCCTCGCGCGTGTCGTTCCGTCGCGCCATGCGCAAGGGCATCCAGTCCGCGCTGCGTGCGGGCGCCAAGGGCATCCGCGTGCAGTGCTCCGGCCGTCTCGGCGGCGCCGAGATGTCTCGTTCCGAGTTCTACCGCGAGGGCCGCGTGCCGCTGCACACCCTCCGCGCGAACATCGACTACGGCTTCTTCGAGGCCCGCACCACGTTCGGCCAGATCGGCGTGAAGGTGTGGATCTACAAGGGCGACATGACGGAGAAGGAGTGGGCCGCCGAGCAGGCGAAGGCCCCCCGTCCCCAGCGTGGCCGTGGCGGTCGTCCCGAGCGCACCGACCGTGGTCCGCGTCGCGACGCCGCCCCGCGGCAGTCCGAGGCCCCCGCGGCCGAGGCGCCTGCCGCTGAGGCTCCCGCCGAGACCGGCAAGGAAGGCTGACAGACATGCTCATCCCACGTCGTGTGAAGCACCGCAAGCAGCACCACCCGAAGCGTTCGGGTGCGTCGACCGGCGGCACGCAGATCTCGTTCGGCGACTTCGGCATCCAGGCTCTTGAGCCCGCCTACGTCACCAACCGGCAGATCGAGGCGGCTCGTATCGCCATGACCCGCCACATCAAGCGCGGTGGAAAGGTGTGGATCAACATCTACCCCGACCGCCCGCTGACCAAGAAGCCCGCCGAGGTCCGCATGGGCTCCGGCAAGGGCTCGCCCGAGTGGTGGATCTCGAACGTCAAGCCCGGCCGCGTCCTGTTCGAGCTCGCCGGTGTTCCCGAGGAGCTCGCCCGCGAAGCCATGCGCCGCGCGCAGCACAAGCTCCCCATGAAGACCCGTTTTGTGACCCGTGAGGGTGGTGACATCTGATGGCCATCGGTACCAAGGACCTCATGCCGTCCGAGCTGGACGCCATGGAGAACGAGCGCCTGCTCGAGGAGCTGAAGAAGGCCAAGGAGGAGCTGTTCAACCTGCGCTTCCAGTCGGCCACCGGTCAGCTCGAGAACCACGGCCGCCTCAAGGCGGTCAAGCGCGACATCGCTCGCATCTACACGATCCTGCGTGAGCGCGAGCTCGGTATCCGCACCGCGCCCTCCGCGAAGGCTTAAGGAACAACTATGTCGACCAAGAATGAGACGACGGCGACCGAGGAGCACCGCGGTTACCGCAAGACGCGACGCGGCTACGTCACGTCGGACAAGATGGACAAGACCATCACCGTGGAGATCGAGGACCGCGTCAAGCACCCGCTCTACGGCAAGGTCATGCGCCGTACCAGCAAGATCAAGGCCCATGACGAGGCCAACACCGCCGGCATCGGCGACCTCGTCGTCGTGATGGAGACCCGCCCGCTGTCCGCTTCCAAGCGGTGGCGCCTGGTCGAGATCGTCGAGAAGGCCAAGTAGAAGGTTCGACCAGGCTCGCTGAAATGTCAGCGAGAACCAGACGACAGGAGACTAGGAAATGATTCAGCAGGAGTCGCGACTGCGCGTCGCCGACAACACGGGTGCGAAGGAAGTCCTCTGCATCCGCGTGCTCGGCGGCTCCCACCGTCGCTACGCCGGCATCGGCGACGTCATCGTCGCCACCGTCAAGGACGCAATCCCCGGCGGCAATGTCAAGAAGGGTGACGTCGTCAAGGCGGTCGTCGTGCGCACCACCAAGGAGCGCCGTCGGCCCGATGGCTCGTACATCCGATTCGACGAGAACGCCGCGGTGATCCTCAAGAACCTTGACGGCGACCCGCGTGGCACCCGCATCTTCGGCCCCGTGGGCCGCGAGCTGCGTGACAAGAAGTTCATGAAGATCATCTCGCTCGCACCGGAGGTCATCTGATGGCGAAGATCAAGAAGGGCGACCTCGTGGTCGTCATCGCCGGCCGTGACCGCGGCCAGCAGGGCCGCGTGCTCGTCGTCGACTCGGAGCGCGATCGCGTCATCGTCGAGGGCATCCAGCGCGTGACCAAGCACATCAAGCCGGGCACCCGCCGCGACAACGCGGAGGGCGGTCTCGTCACCGTCGAGGCCCCGATCCACGTGTCGAATGTGATGCTCGTGGACCCGGAGACCAAGAAGGGCACCCGTGTGGGCTACCGCACGGAAGAGGTTGAGCGGGACGGCCGCAAGCGCACGGTGCGCGTGCGTGTCGCCAAGCGCTCGGGTAAGGACGTCTGATGGCCACCGCGACCACCGCGACCACCGGTCCGCGTCTCAAGGAGAAGTACCGCAACGAGGTCATCGCGCTCCTGCGCGAGGAGTTCGGGCACGAGAACATCAACCAGGTCGCCGGCCTGACCAAGGTCGTCGTCAACATGGGTGTGGGCGACGCCGCCAAGGACTCGAAGCTCATCGAGGGCGCCATCGCGGACCTCACGGCCATCACTGGCCAGAAGCCCCAGGTGACCAAGGCCCGCAAGTCCATCGCTCAGTTCAAGCTGCGCGAGGGTCAGCCGATCGGCGCGCACGTCACGCTGCGCGGCGACCGGATGTGGGAGTTCCTCGACCGCCTGCTGTCCACGGCGCTTCCCCGGATCCGCGACTTCCGCGGTCTCAGCCCGAAGCAGTTCGACGGCAACGGCAACTACACCTTCGGTCTCACCGAGCAGTCGATGTTCCACGAGATCAACCAGGACAAGATCGACCGCGTGCGCGGCATGGACATCACCATCGTGACGTCCGCCACCACCGACGACGAGGGCCGCTCGCTGCTCAAGCAGCTGGGCTTCCCGTTCAAGGAGAAGTAGGACATGGCCAAGACCGCGCTGAAGAACAAGGCCGCCGGCAAGCAGAAGTTCGCCGTTCGCGGCTACACCCGCTGCCAGCGGTGTGGACGTCCGCACTCCGTGTACCGCAAGTTCGGCCTCTGCCGCGTGTGCTTCCGGGAGATGGCTCACCGCGGTGAGCTTCCCGGCATCACCAAGAGCAGCTGGTAAACAAC
>NZ_JAHEBP010000101.1 GCF_024642165.1 Demequina sp. | reverse complement strand
GACGCCTTCGTGCTGCAGTCCCATGCGGCGCCCATCAACGAGGCGATCATGGAGCACCTGCTCATGGTCGACGCGATGAAGCGCGCGTCCGCGAAGCGGATCACCGTCATCATCCCCAGCTACGGCTACGCGCGTCAGGACAAGAAGCACAAGGGTCGCGAGCCCATCTCCGCGCGCCTCATGGCGGACCTGTTCAAGACCGCCGGCGCCAACCGGGTCATGTCGGTGGACCTCCACACCGCGCAGATCCAGGGCTTCTTCGACGGCCCGGTCGACCACCTGTGGGCCATGCCGATGCTCGCGGACTACGTGAAGAGCCGTGTCTCGCCGGGCAACCTCACCATCGTCTCGCCCGATGCGGGCCGCGTCCGGCTCGCCGATCAGTGGTCGGACCACCTGGGGGCGCCGCTGGCGATCATCCATAAGCGCCGCGACCCGTCCGTGCCCAACCAGGTCAAGGTCCACGAGCTGGTGGGTGAGGTCGAGGGGCGCACGTGTGTGCTGGTCGACGACATGATCGACACCGGCGGCACCATCGTGCAGGCCGCCGAGGCGCTGTTCGAGAACGGTGCCAAGGACGTCATCGTCGCGTCCACTCACGGGCTCCTCTCGGGTCCCGCTGTCGATCGCCTGCAGAACTCCGGGGTGTCCGAGGTGATCGTCACGGACACGCTGCCGATCTCCGACGACAAGCAGTTCGAGAAGCTCACCGTGCTGTCGATCGCCCCGCTCATCGCCCGCGCCGTCCGTGAGGTCTTCGACGACGGCTCGGTCACCAGCCTCTTCGACGGCAACGTCTGACCGCGAGCCGCCACCCGCTCACGCCGAGGCGGGTGCCGCCCTCGGCGTCTCGGTGATTCCCGCATCGTCCCTGCGGGGCAGCCAGTTCCACGCGATGAGTGCGCACGTCACGCCCACGGCGATCCCCGCGAGCACGTCGGTGGGGTGGTGCATGCCGCGATAGACGCGCGCGAGCGCCACGCCGATGGGCAGCAGCACGCAGATCACGATCACCGTCACCCGCGCGGCGCCGTTGCGGATTCGGGTGGCCATCAGGGCGAAGGCGATGTAGACGCTGGTAGACGCCCCGGTGTGCCCGCTCGGGAAGCTCGAGGTGGGGGGCGCATCGTCCAGGTGGTCGACGTCCGGGCGCTCGCGCCCGACGATCAGGGAACTGGTGAGGAACACCGCGGCCTCGACGGCGAGCGCGATGGCCGGCACGATCGCGAACCACCATCGTCCCGATCTCCACCACACCAGCGCGACCACCACCACGCATGTCGCGATCATGACGGTCGTCGACGCCATCGAGGACACCACGCCGGTGACGGAGTCGAGGGCGGGCGTCCGAACCCCGACGAACCACTCGTTGATGCCGTTCTCCGGCAGCTGCGCGAGCAGCAGGCCCACGCCCACCACCGCGACCCACAGCACGGCCGCAGGAAGGAGGATCCGGCGGGGGATGGCGAGGGCGACCTCGCGGCCGGTGGGCGCGGGGGCGTCGGTGTGGTGGCGGCTCATGTCACATCCTCGCGTAGCGGGCGCGGCCCAAGGAGTACAGCCCATAGGCGGCGAATCCGAGGCCCACCAGGATCACGATGACCGGGCCGCCCGGGGCCCCCAGCAGGCTCTCGACCGCGCCGTCCACGCCCTGGGCCTTGTTCGGGTCCGCGGTGACCGCGGCGGCGGTGAACAGCACGCCCACCACACCCAGCGCGACGCCCTTGGCGGGGTAGCCGATCATGCCGAGCACACGTACGCCGGCGCCCACCTCGCCGCGGTTGATGGGCTTCAGGTCCTCGAGGAACTTCTTGGTGAAGCCCTTGTACACGTGGTAGATCGCTGCGGCGACGATGCCCACGCCCACGGCGCCTACCAGGACTCGGCCCGCGGGCGCCTGCATGACGGTGCTCGCGAATCCCTGGGCCTGTTGGTCGCCGTTCGTGTCGCTGGAGCCCATGGCGATGGACGCCGCGGTGACGGCGAGGGACAGGTACAGCGCCGTCTTGCCAGCGGCCTTCAGCCGGTCCGTGGTGTCCGAGCCGCGCACGACATCGGCCAGCTGCCACAGGGCGAGCGCAAGGAACGCCGCGGCAGCGGCCCCCAGGATCACGGTGCCCAGCGGGTTGTGGCCCAGGCTCGCCAGCGCGGTGCTCTGATCCGCCTCGCCGCCACTGCCCATGCCGATCTTGACGATGAGGAAACCGAGGATCAGGTGGAGGACTCCGGAGACGGCGTACCCCGCGCGTGCCGCCTTCTCCCAGATGTCGCCCGACGTGCCCGATCGGGCACCGCTCGTGGACGTTGCCATGCCCAGGCAACCACGGTGGGGGGTGCCGTGATTCCCGCCCGACGCGGAGGTGGCGACCGGGCTCGTGTCCCGGGTATAGTTGACCAGTTCCTCGGCGAGGCTGGGAGTCGTACCCGGCGTGATCGACGCGGCAGATGCGAGAAGCCTGCCTTGCCTGGGCCCCATCTGACGTCAGAGGAGAACATCATGTCCGACAAGCTCACGCTCGCCGCCGAGAAGCGCACCGCGTTCGGCAAGGGCGCCGCGCGCCGCGCCCGCGCCGCTCACCAGATCCCCGCGGTGATCTACGGTCACGGCACCGACCCGCTGCACATCCTGCTTCCGGGCCACGACACGATGATGGCGCTCAAGCACCAGAACGCGCTGCTGACCATCACCATCGACGGCTCGTCGGAGATGGCCATCGCCAAGGATGTCCAGCGCGACCCGGTGCGCCGCATCATCGAGCACGTGGACCTGCTGCTGGTGAAGAAGGGCGAGAAGATCACCGTCGAGGTGCCTGTGCACCTCGTGGGCGAGTCCGCTCCCGGCACCATCCACGTGCTCGAGACCACCTCGCTGCAGCTCGAGGCAGAGGCCACGCACCTGCCCGAGTTCGTCGAGGTCTCCATCGAGGGTCTCGAGGAGGGCGCCAAGATCTCCGCCAGCGACGTGGTGCTGCCCCAGGGCTCGACCCTCGCCACCGACACCGACATCACGGTCGTGATGATCTCCGTGCCGCGCTCCGGCACCGCCGAGGACGACGCCGCCGACGTGGCCGCCGAGACCGCGGCCGCTGCCGCCCCGGCCGCGACCGCCGCCGAGTAGCACCCGTACCGATGATCGCCCGGTTCGCCCGACTCTGGGCTGGCCGGGCGTCGTCGTCTCAGGAGGACAATGTGAGCGCGCTGGTGATGGGGTTGGGCAATCCCGGTCCCGAGTACGAGCAGACCCGCCACAACGTGGGCCAGATGGTCGCCGACGAGCTCGCGGCGCGCGGCTCCGGATCGCTGTCCGTCAACAAGCGGACGCACACGCGCACCGCCACGGTGCGCGTGGCGGGCGAGGCCGTGGTGGTGGGCGTGCCGATGTCGTACATGAACGTCTCCGGCGGGCCCACGTCGTCGCTTGCGAAGTATCATTCGGTCGCCCCGGAGGACGTGATCGTGGTCCACGACGACCTGGACATCCCGTTCGGCGCCGTCAAGATCAAGCGCGGCGGTGGCTCAGGCGGTCACAACGGCCTCAAGGACATCACCAAGGCGCTGGGCACCCCCGACTACGTGCGGGTGAGGGTGGGCATCGGACGGCCCCCGGGCCGGATGGACGCGGCCGCCTTCGTGCTCAAGCCCTTCTCTGCTGCCGAGCGCAAGGAGCTGCCGTTCCTCGTGGACGATGCGGCGGACGCCGTGGAGGCCGTGCTTGCGGACGGCCTGGAGGCGGCACAGCTGCGGTTCCACTCCAAGGGCTGACGCCGGCCTCAGTCGACGACGATGGCGCCCAGGTGCTCCGCCAGCGACGGGCCCAGCGCCATCGCCTGCTGGGCGGACAGCGTGGCGCCGGCGAGCGCGCCCGGATCGCTCACGCGGCCCAGCTCGGTGCCAGAGACATCGAAGCCGTCGATCCTGCCCCGTGACGGCACCAGCTCGTCGAGCGTGCCGCCGGTCACGGTGACCTCTCGCACCCTGGTGCCCGTGAGGTCCAGCACGCCGATGTGCGAGTCCCGGATGTCGATCCGGCGCAACCGGGAGTCGCGCAGCGACAGCACGTCGATCCGCGAGGAGACGATGCGCAGCACGGAGAGGTCCGAGCCGTCCGCCAGCAGCGCCCCGATCCTGACACCCTCGAAGCGCCCGGAGAAGATGGTCGCGCCCGGCATCTCGAGCGACGCCAGCGAGGTCCCGATCACGGTGGTGCCGGAGGCCCGCAGGTTCGGGAGCACGCATCGATCGCCCTGGCAGTCGCTCACCACGCACTCGAAGAGCTGGAGTCCGGGGATCTCCAGGTCGCCCAGCACGGCGCCGTCGAGGTGGCGGCGCTCGAGCATCGCGCCGGGGACCAGGTCCTCCGGCCCGACGGCATCGAGCTGCTCGGCGTCCATTCCTCCACGATATGCCCGTCCGGCACCTCCCTCCGCGCCGGAATTGTCCTCGGGGTCTCGACAGCCCGGGGTCACGGCTGACTAGGATCGGAGGGTCGTGCCGCGCGTGCTGCCGACCTCCTCACGGGGCGCGCGCGTCCCGTGGAGAGCCGATCTCGAGGGAGACCCCGTGACATCCCAGACCAGCCCCTGGCGGATCCCGCAGATGCCCGGCGCATCGTTCGGTGCGGCGCTGTTCGACCTGGACGGCGTGCTGACACCCACCGCGGATGTGCACATGGCCGCCTGGAACCGCATGTTCACCGACTTCTTCGAGGCGCACGGCATCACACCCGCGTACACGGACGCCGACTACTTCACCTACGTGGATGGCAAGCCGCGCTACGACGGTGTGCGCGCCTGCCTCGCCTCGCGCGGCGTCACCCTGCCTGACGGCACCCCCGAGGATGCGCCTGGCGTGGAGACGGTCTGCGGGGTCGGCAACACCAAGAACCAGACGTTCTCCGCGATCCTGCGCGAGGACGGTGTCGAGCCGTACCCCGGATCCGTGGCGCTGATGGATCATCTCGAGTCCATCGGCTGTGCGATGGCCGTGGTGTCGAGCTCGCGCAACGCCCCGGCCGTGCTCGCCGCGGCGGGCATCGCGCACCGATTCGAGATCGTGGTCGACGGGCAGGTCGCCGCCGATCAGGGCATTGCGGGCAAGCCCGCTCCCGACACCTACCTGCGCGCCGCGGAACTGCTGGGCGTGCCCAAGGAGGCCGCCGTAGTGGTCGAGGACGCGATGTCGGGGGTGCAGGCGGGCAAGGCGGGTGCGTTCGGCCTGGTCGTGGGCGTCGACCGCGGCGCCGGCGCCGAGGAGCTCCGCGAGGGTGGGGCCGACATCATCGTGAAGGACCTGGCAGAGCTGGTGTCTCCGTGAGGGCCGCACGTCACGGGCTGGGGGAAGAGAACGCTCCCGACTACGTCGACCGGCTGCGGTTCCCTGCGGATCCGTGGCGGCTGGTGGAGACGGAGTTCAGCGCCAACGACCTGGGCACCACCGAGACGCTGTTCTCCGTGGGCAACGGCTACCTGGGCCTGCGCGGCAACGTCGAGGAGGGCCACGATTCGTACGCCCACGGCACGTTCATCAACGGGTTCCACGAGACGTGGCGGATCCGGCACGCGGAGGAGGCGTTCGGCTTCGCGCGCACCGGCCAGACCATCGTCAACGTGCCGGACGCGAAGATCATCCGTCTCTACGTCGATGACGAGCCGCTGCTGCTGTCCGTCGCCGATCTCCCGGAGTACTCGCGCACGCTCGACATGCGCACAGGTGTGCTGACCCGCGACCTGCTGTGGCGCACCCCGGCGGGCAACCGCGTTCGCGTGCGTTCGCGCCGCATGGTGTCCTTCACGCAGCGCCACCTCGCGATCATGCAGTTCGAGGTGACGCTGCTCGACAAGGAGGCGCCGGTGGCGATCTCCTCCCAGCTCCTCAACCGGCAGGCCGGCGCGGACGAGTACCGCTCGTCGTCGAGCGGCGGCCCCGCGTTCGACCCGCGCAAGTCCGAATCCCTCTCGGAACGCGTGCTCGAGCCGCGCCTGCATCGTGCCCACGACGACCACCTCATGCTCGGGTACAAGTGCGCGAACTCGGACATGACCCTGGCCGTGGCGATGGAGCATGAGGTCGAGTTCGACGGCGACGTGGAGCGCGACACCGAGATCGAGCCGGACTTCGCCAAGGCCGTGTTCCGCTTCCGCGCGGCGCCCGGCCGCACGTTCACGCTCACCAAGGTGGTGACCTATCACACGTCCCGCGTGGTGCCCGCGCGCGAGCTGGGCGACCGCTGCCACCGCACCCTGAGCCGCGTGCGCTCCGAGGGCATCGACACGCAGTTCGCGGACCAGGAGGCGTGGCTGAAGGACTTCTGGGCACGGTCCGACGTCGAGGTCGACGGGGACGATCGCGTGCAGCAGGCGATCCGCTGGAACCTCTTCCAGTTGGCTCAGGCGGCGGCGCGCGGCGACGGTCAGGGCGTGGCCGCGAAGGGCGTGACGGGCTCGGGCTACTCCGGTCACTACTTCTGGGACACGGAGATCTATGTGGTCCCGTTCTTCGTCTACACCTCGCCCGGGATCGCCCGCAATGCGCTGAGGTACCGCTATCGGATGCTGCCGAAGGCTCTGCAGCGCGCCAACGACCTCGCCCAGCACGGGGCGCTGTTCCCGTGGCGCACCATCAACGGCGAGGAGGCGTCCGCGTACTATGCGGCCGGCACCGCGCAGTATCACATCGACGCCGACATCTCCTTCGCCATCGACAAGTACGTCAACGCCACGGGGGACGACGAGTTCCTTGCCCGCGAGGGCATCGACATCCTGGTCCAGACCGCGCGCATGTGGGCGGATCTGGGCTTCTGGCGCAACATCAAGGGCGACGGGTCCTCGTTCCGCATCCACGGCGTGACCGGACCCGACGAGTACACGACCGTGGTGAACGACAACCTGTACACGAACGTCATGGCGCGCTTCAACCTGCGCTCCGCCGCGGCTGCCGTCCGCAAGCTCGCGTCGATGTGGCCCGAGCAGTACCGCAAGATGGTGGCCCGGGTGGGCCTGACCGATGCGGAGGTGGTCGAGTGGGAGAGCGCCGCCGAGGCCATGGCGATCCTGTGGGACGAGGACCTGGGCATCCACCCGCAGGACGCGCTGTTCCATGAGCGCGAGCTGTGGGACCTGGAGAACACGCCCCCCGAGCAGCGCCCCCTGCTGCTGCACTTCCACCCGCTGGTGATCTACCGCTTCCAGGTCCTCAAGCAGGCCGACGTGGTGCTCGCCCTGTTCCTCCAGGGCGACCAGTTCTCCGCACAGGAGAAGAAGGCGGACTTCGACTATTACGACCCGATCACCACGGGCGACTCGACGCTGTCGGGCGTGGTCCAGTCGATCATGGCCGCGGAGGTGGGCTACCACGAGCTCGCGCTGCGCTACTTCTGGGACGGCCTGTTCGTCGACATCGCGGACCTTCACTCGAACACCGCCGACGGCGTCCATGTGGCGTCCGCGGGCGGCGTGTGGTCGGCGCTCGTGCACGGGTTCGGCGGGATGCGCGACTACGGGGGCGTGCTGTCCTTCGACCCGCGCCTGCCGGCCTCCTGGCCGGAGATG
>NZ_JAHEBP010000100.1 GCF_024642165.1 Demequina sp. | reverse complement strand
GTCTGGCTGCCGCCCGCGGCCGGCGATACGACCGTGGCGGCGGCGGGAGCGCGTGGCGGGCCGGCGCCCGGTGCGGGGGAATCGGTGGCGGTAGGGGGGCTTGCCGTCGACGTGCTGCAGAGCGGGCCGCCGCCGCAATCGCGCGACGGCACCGAGGTCAACGACTCCTCGACCGCGCTGCGGCTGATCGGCGGTGGCCTGACCGTGGTCGCTCTCGGGGACCTCGAGATCGACGGACAGCGCCGGCTGGAGCGCGTGCTCGCGCCCGGCTCGGTCGACGTGGTCAAGGCGGCGCACCACGGATCCGCCGCTCAGGATCCCGGGCTCATCCGCGAACTCGCGGCCCCGGTCGCCGTGGTCTCCGTGGGGGCGGGCAACGACTACGGCCACCCCTCGGGGGAGGCGCTCGCGCTGTATGGAGGCGCGGGCGCGGTGGTCCTGCGCACGGACCTCTGCGGGGACGTGGTGCTCACCACGGCGGACGGCGGTCCGGCCCTGGTCCGGGCGTGTCCGACGTCCGTGGCAGGCTAGTGCCCGTGGCGGGACGGCAGGCACCTCAGGCGACATGGCACCGCGCTTCACCCGCGCCGGTGGTGCTCGTGTCGGGGCCGGAACGGCTGCTCGCCTCGCGCGCCGTCGAGCGGATCACGGCGGCGATGCGCGCGCGTGGAGAGATCGAGGTCAGCCGGCTCGACGCAGGGGCGTACTCGCGGGGATCCCTAGCGGCCGCGACCAGCCCGTCCCTGTTCGCGGAGCCCGGCCTGGTGGTGGTCGAGGCGCTCGAGGCGATGAACGACGACTTCCTTCAGGACGCCCTGGCGTACGCGGCGAATCCCGACCCCGAGTGCGTGGTGGTGATGCAGCATGCGGGCGGCAACCGCGGCAAGCGCCTGCTGGACACCCTTCGCTCCGGGGGCGCGCCCGAGTACACGTGTCCCGCGATCAAGAGGGACGCCGAGCTGGTGGACTTCGCCACCGCGGAGTTCGAGCGTGCGGGCCGGCCCGCGCCCGCACGCGCCGTGCGTGCGCTGGTGGACGCGATCGGCGAGGATGTCGCGGAGATCGCCGCCGCATGCGCGCAGCTCGTCAGCGACGTCGACGGCCCCATCGACGAGGGCGTGATCGCCCGCTACTACGGCACGCGCGTCAACGCCACCGGATTCGCGGTCGCGGACGCGGCCATCGCGGGCCGGTCCGCGGAGGCGATCGCCCTGGTGCGACACGCCCTGTCCACGGGCACGGACCCGGTGCCGCTGGTGGCGGCGCTCGCCTCCAAGCTGCGCACGCTCATCAAGGTGGGCGCTGCGCGCGGGCGAGGGCTGGACCTGCGGGCGCTCGGGATCCAGCCGTGGCAGGAGGAACGCGCGCGGCGAGACCTGCGCCGCTGGGACGCCGACACCCTGGCCCTCGCGGTCCAGGCCGTCGCGCAGGCGGACGCGGAGATCAAGGGAGCGTCACGGGCCCCCGGGTTCGCCCTCGAGCGCGCGGTCCGCATCGTCGCGGATCTCGCCTCCTGACGGCGCCCGCGCGCTGTCGGCGGGGACACGGGGCCGGACACACGAACGCCCCGAGTCGCCGGGGCGATTCGGGGCGTCGGCCTGACGGTCGTCAGAGAGCGGCGACCTGCTTGGCCAGCGAGGACTTGCGGTTCGCGGCCTGGTTCTTGTGGATCACGCCCTTCGAGGCGGCCTTGTCGAGCTTGACGGAGGCGGTCTTGAGTGCGGTCTCGGCGGCGGTCTTGTCGCCGGAGGCGACGGCCTCGCGAACCTTGCGGACGTGGGTCTTGAGCTCGGACTTCACGGCGACGTTGCGCAGGCGCGACTTCTCGTTCGTGCCGATGCGCTTGATCTTCGACTTGATGTTTGCCACAGCGTTCCTTCTACATTCTGGTGGAAAAGTTCGGGGGTGCGGCGCGAGCAGACGCGCTCACACACGAACGTCGATCATATCAGCGATGGTGCTTCTTGAGTGAACGTGCCGTCTCGTCGAAGATCGTCCGCTCCAGGATCGCGCCCTCGCGCCTGACTGCGGCCGGGTCGACGCGGACGATGCGGTCGAGCCGCACCTCGCTGGGCCGCCCGCGACGATCCCACGGTCCCGAGCCGATGTCCATCCAGTACCGGCCCCAGCGTGCCTCATCCGCGGCGTCGCGATCGTGGTCCTTGCTGGTGAGCATGAGGGCCAGCAGCCAGGGGCCATCGCGCCCGATGAGCAGCACCGGACGATCCTTGCCGCGCGTGTGGTCCTCCTCGTAGGGCACCCACGTCCACACGATCTCGCCGGGGTCGGGATCGCCGCCGCGCGTGGGGGAGTACTCGATGCGCGGCACGCCCTCGAAGTCTCCCGGGTAGGACGGAGCGGTCGCGGTGCGGGTCCTCGCGGCCGTGCGCGCGCGGGGAGACGGCGTCACGCGGACGGCGCGAACGATCCTTCGGACCAGCTCGGACCAGGTGCTCACCCGGCAGACGGTACCGGCCCGCCGCGCTCGTCCGCCACGGCGGGTCCGTCGAACCGCAGCTCGCCCGCCGGAACGGCGTGGCCGAAGAGGAAGCCCTGGCCCAGTTCCCAGCCCTGCTCGCGCGCGATGGCGAGCTGGGCCTCGGACTCGACGCCCTCGATGACGCCCGACATGCCGAGGCTTCGGGTGAGGGTCGCAATCGTGGTGGAGATGCGGTCGCCCGTCGAGCGGTCGCCCAGCCGCAGCGTGAACTCGCGGGCGAGCTTGAGGCCCGACACCGGGTTGAGCAGCACGGAGCTCAGGGCCGAGTAGCCCGTCCCGAAGTCGTCGATGATCAGGTCGATGCCCAGGCTGGTGAGACCGTCGAGGTCGGACCGCGCCGCCTGCGTGGCGATGAGCATGCCTGACTCGGTGATCTCGAGCCCCAGTCGGGCCGGGTCGATGCCGGTGGAGTCGAGGGCGTGAGTCACCACGCGGGTGAGGTCCGCCGAGCCGATCTGACGGGTCGAGACGTTGACGAATACCCGACCGGTGAAGTCCGGCTGGGAGGCGATGAACTCACAGGCCTCGGTGATGACGAACGCCCCGAGCGGCACCACGAGGTTCGCCTCCTCGCACACCTCGATGAACTCCTCGGGAAGCAGCAGCCCCCGGCCGGGGTGCTGCCAGCGCACCAGTGCCTCGTATGCGACCGTCTCACACGTGTCCAGCCGCACGATCGGCTGGTAGTGGACCACCAGTTCGCCCTCGCGGATCGCGGTGCGCAGCTCCGACTCGATCGACAGCTTGGTGAGCGCGGTGCTCCGCAGCTCGCTGGAGAAGACCTCGACGCGTGCGCGGCCGCGCTGCTTGGCCGTGTACATGGCCGTGTCGGCGTTGCGGAGCAGGCTCTCGGCGGTGATGCCCGGCTCGGCCAGGGCGAGTCCCGCGCTCACGGTGGGCACCACCTCGTGCCCTCCCACGGTGAAGGGGACCTGAACATCGGCGGCGATCACCGTGAGGTATGCCTCGGCGGCGGCCTGCGTCGCGACGCTCTGGAGGATGACCACGAACTCGTCGCCGCCCAGTCGTGCGACGGTGTCACCAGGGCGCACCGCGCCGCGGATCCGTGACGCGATCTCGCGCAGCAGGACGTCGCCGGCCTCGTGGCCCAGGGAGTCGTTGACGAGCTTGAAGTGATCGACGTCGAGGAACACGCACGCCACCGTGTGGACGTCGGACCGGCGCTCCTCGAGCGCCACCCCCAGGCGCTCCAGCAGCAGAGTGCGATTGGCCAGGCCGGTGAGGTGGTCGTAGAGGGCGCGGCGCTCGAGCAGGTCCTTGGCGCGCCGGATCTCGGTGATGTCCTCGATGTGCGCCACGTACCGCGCGTCGTCGTCGCCCTCGGGCGCGGGAGAGACGGTGATGCGCGTCCACACGGCGTCGCCGTTGCGATGGACGAGTCGCGACTGCGCCTGGAAGTACGGGAGTTCGCCGGCGTCGATCTGACCGATCAGCTCCTCGTTGCGCCGGACGTCGTCGGGGTGCGTGATGTCTCGCAGGCGGTAGGTGCGCAGGCTCGCCACCGAGCGTCCGAGGATGCGCGCGAACGCGAAATTCACGTCCAGCAGCTCCCCGTCCGCGCCCAGCACGATCATCCCGATGGGTGATCCGTCGAACGCGGGTCGGAACAGGTCGGTCTCGGCCATGCCTCGCCCCCTCGGCGATTCTTCCGGCCGCGCCGCGCGTCCGGTCTGTCCCATGTATCGGCATCGACCGCGCGTCCATGAGCCTGGGCGGCCGCCGCGGCGGCCACCCAGTTCGTGGGAGAATGTTCCGCACCCCGTCCGTTCGAACCGAGGAACCGTCATCACCGTGAGCGCCGACATCCGCATCGAGCCCGCCTCGACGCAGCCGGAGCTGATCCGCAACTTCTGCATCATCGCCCACATCGACCACGGCAAGTCGACGCTCGCGGACCGCATGCTGCAGCTCACGGGGGTGGTCTCGGAACGCGCGGCGCGCGCCCAATACCTCGACCGCATGGACATCGAGCGCGAGCGGGGCATCACCATCAAGTCGCAGGCCGTGCGCATGCCGTGGGCGGTGGACGGTGCGCCGTTCGCCCTGAACATGATCGACACCCCGGGCCACGTCGACTTCACCTATGAGGTCTCGCGCTCGTTGGCCGCCTGCGAGGGGGCGGTGCTCCTGGTCGACGCCGCGCAGGGCATCGAGGCGCAGACCCTTGCGAACCTGTACCTCGCGATGGAGAACGACCTCACGATCATCCCGGTGCTCAACAAGATCGACCTGCCGTCGGCGGACCCCGAGCGTTACGCCGCCGAGCTCGCCCAGCTGATCGGCTGCGACGAGGACGACGTGCTGAGGGTCTCCGGCAAGACCGGAGCGGGCGTGTCGGAGCTGCTCGACCGCGTGGTGCGGGACATCCCGCCGCCCGTGGGAGACGCCGCGGCTCCCACGCGGGCGATGATCTTCGACTCGGTGTACGACACCTATCGCGGCGTGGTCACGTACGTGCGGGTGGTGGACGGTTCGCTCAAGCCGCGCGAGAAGATCGCGATGATGTCGACGCTCGCCACTCACGAGCTCCTCGAGATAGGCGTCATCAGCCCGGAGCCGGTGCCCACCAAGGGCCTGGGTGTGGGCGAGGTGGGCTACCTCATCACCGGGGTGAAGGACGTGCGCCAATCCAAGGTGGGCGACACGGTGACGCTCGCGCGCGACCGCGCGAAGAAGTCGCTGGGCGGGTACCGCGACCCGAAGCCGATGGTCTACTCGGGCCTGTTCCCGCTCGACGGCTCGGACTTCCCGGTCCTGCGCGACGCCCTCGACAAGCTGCAGCTGAACGACGCGTCGCTCGTGTACGAGCCCGAGAGCTCCGTGGCGCTCGGCTTCGGATTCCGATGCGGCTATCTGGGCCTGCTCCACCTCGAGATCGTGCGCGACCGCCTCGAGCGGGAGTTCGGGATCGACCTCATCTCGACCGCTCCCAACGTGGTCTACGAGGTCGAGATGGAGGACGGCAAGGTCCACACGGTGACCAACCCGAGCGAGTTCCCCGGCGGCAAGATCCACGAGGTCCGCGAACCCGTGGTGAAGGCATCCATCCTGGTGCCGAGCGAATTCATCGGCACCGTCATGGAGCTGTGCCAGGAGCGCCGTGGCGTGATGGGCACCATGAACTACCTGAGCGAGACCCGCGTCGAGATGCACTACACGCTGCCGCTCGCGGAGGTGGTGTTCGACTTCTTCGATCAGCTCAAGTCGCGTACGCGAGGCTACGGCTCCCTCGACTACGAACCCGCCGGCGACCAGGCCGCGGACCTGGTCAAGGTCGACATCCTGCTGCAGGGGGAGACCGTCGACGCGTTCAGCGCAGTGGTCCACAAGGACGCTGCCTACAAGTACGGGCTGGCCATGGTGGGCAAGCTCAAGGACCTCATCGACCGTCAGCAGTTCGAGGTGCCCATCCAGGCAGCGGTGGGCTCACGCATCATCGCCCGCGAGACCATCCGCGCCATCCGCAAGGATGTGCTGGCCAAGTGCTACGGCGGCGACATCTCGCGCAAACGCAAGCTGCTCGAGAAGCAGAAGGCCGGCAAGAAGCGGATGAAGAACATCGGCTCGGTCGAAGTGCCGCCGGAGGCGTTCATCGCCGCACTCAGCACGTCCGACGACGGCTCGGACAAGGGCAAGAAGAAGTGACGACGAGCGCTTAGGCGCTGGTAGACCCTAGTCTGGCAGGGTGATCACCCCCGCACCCGAACGCCGGGACTTCGGCGTGTACATCCACGTGCCGTTCTGCGCGGTGCGGTGCGGGTACTGCGACTTCAACACGTACGCGCCGGGCGAGGTCGAGGGCGCCACCCGGGAGGGCTACGTCGAGGCCGCGCTCGCCGAGATGGAGCTGGCCCGCGCCGCGATGCCCGGCGACTCTCGCCCGGCCCGCACCGTGTTCGTGGGCGGAGGAACCCCGACCATGCTCGACTCGTCGGCGCTCATCGCGCTGCTGGAGGGCGTGCGCGGAACGTGGGGCCTGAGCGCCGACGCGGAGGTCACCACCGAGGCGAACCCGGACTCGGTCACGCGCGAGTCGCTGCAGGCGCTCGCCCGTGCGGGATTCACGCGGGTGAGCCTGGGGATGCAGTCGGCGGTGCCGCAGGTGCTGGCGACGCTGGACCGGACCCACGACCCGGCCAATGTCGAGCGCGCGGTCGCGGCCGCACGGGAAGCGGGGCTCCACGTGAGCCTGGACCTCATCTACGGCACGCCCGGCGAGTCGCTGGAGGACTGGCGCGTCAGCCTCGAGACGGCCATCGGCCTGCGGCCCGACCATGTGAGCGCCTACGCGCTGGTGATCGAGCCCGCCACCCGCATGGGCGCCCAGCTGCGCCGGGGCGAGATCGCCCCCACCGACCCGGACAGCCAGGCAGAGATGTACGAGCTCGCGGACACCCTCCTGGGCGAGGCGGGTTACTCCTGGTACGAGGTCTCCAACTGGGCGCGGGAGCCCGCGGATCGCTGCCGCCACAATCTCGCCTACTGGCGCAGCCAGGACTGGTGGGGAGTGGGCCCGGGCGCGCATTCCTACCTGGGCCCGCGCGTGAACGCCGAGGGCTCTCCGGTGCCCGCGCGTCGATGGTGGAACGTCAAGAACCCGCGTGCGTACGCGGCGCGCCTCGCTCAGCGGCGTTCTCCCGAGGACGACGGCGAGGAGCTGGTGCCCGAGGACCTCTCGCTCGAACGGGTGATGCTGAGGATCCGCCTGTCCGAGGGAATCCCGGCGGAGTCCGTGGCGGGGCGCGGCGAGGCGGTGGCGCGGCTGATCGCCGATGGCCTGCTGGACGGCGCGGCGGCCGTGCGCGGCACCCTGCGGCTCACGCGGCGCGGGCGCCTGCTCGCGGACCTCGTGGTGCGCACGCTCGTCCCCTGACCAAGCTGGGCGGGCGCGCCCGACGCCTCCCGGTCGCCCGACGAGCCAATGCGGCGCGGCTCGCGCCGCGCCTGCGAGAAGACCGGAATGCGCGACCCTATCCTGATTTCGAGGAAGGGAGCGGTGGCCGTCGGGGCCGCCGGAGACGCGAATCAGCATTCAGGAA
>NZ_JAHEBP010000016.1:6098-29599 GCF_024642165.1 Demequina sp. | reverse complement strand
TGTTCCCCCGCCAGGAGGAGGTGGCGCTGTCCTGGCGCATCCTCGACCCGATCACCGGCTTCTGGGCGACGCAGGGCCAGCCCGAGGCGTATCGCAGCGGCACCTGGGGACCCCCGGGCGCGGACGCGATGATGGCCCGTGACGGACGCGTCTGGAGGCGGCCATGATCATCGAGATGCCGGACACCACCACCGGGGAGATCAACAAGCGCCTGGTCGAGTCCCGGAAGGACGGCGGGGTCATCACGCTCGCCCGCGTCATGACGCTGGTCATCGACGCGTCGGACGCCGACGCGGAGCAGGCGATCGCCAGCGCCAACGTGGCGTCCCGCGAGCACCCCTGCCGCATCATCGTCATCGCGACGGGAGCCGCGGACGAGGCGCGCCTCGATGCGGAGATCCGCGTGGGCGGCGACGCGGGCGCCTCCGAGGTCATCGTCCTGCGCGCCTCCGGACCCCAGCTGGGACACGAGGACACTCTCGTGACGCCGCTGCTGCTGCCCGACGCGCCCATCGTGGTGTGGTGGCCCGCGGGCGTTCCTCACGACATGTCGAGCCGCGCGCTGGGCAAGATGGCCCAGCGCCGCATCACCGACACCAAGGGCGAGCCCGACCCGGCGGGGACGCTGCTCTCGCTGGCACGCTGCTACCGGCCCGGCGACACGGACCTCGCGTGGACCCGGCTCACGCGCTGGCGGGCGCTGCTCGCGGCCGCGCTCGAGCAGGTGAGGATTCCCGAGGTCTCGCGCGCCCGCATCCACGGCGACACCAACAGCCCGTCGATCCTGCTGCTGGGCTCGTGGCTCAAGCAGGCGCTCGGCTGCGAGGTCGAGGCGCAGTACGACGATTCGGTAGCGGCGCTGCAGGAGATCACGCTGGAGACCCCCTCGGGCCCGATCTCCATCTCTCGCCCCGACGGCCACAACGCGACCATCCGCCAGCCCGGCCAGCCCGACCATGTGATCGCGCTGCCCGCGCGCTCGCTCGAGGAGGCGCTGGCCGAGGAGTTGCGCCGGCTCGACGCGGACGCGATCTACGGCGAGGTGCTGGCCGCGTTCACGGCGGACACCGTGGTGTCGCTGTGACCCCAGGCGGCGTCCGGGTGGTGGTGCATCCCGACGCGGAGGCGGTGGCCGAGGCGACCGCCGCGCGCCTGCTGGTGACGCTCCTCGACACGCTGTCCGTGCAGGACAGGGCGGATGTGGTGCTCACCGGCGGAACCGTGGGCATCGCCACGCTCGCGGCGGTCTCACGCTCCGCCCTCGCGGGTTCCGTCGACTGGACCAGCGTGCATGTCTGGTGGGGCGACGAGAGGTTCGTGCCCGCCGGGGATCCCGACCGGAACGAGGGCCAGGCGCAGGCGGCGATGCTCGCCTCGCTGCCGATACCCGAGGACAACATTCACCGCATGGGCGCGTCGTCAGCCTTCGACTCCGTCGAGTCCGCCGCCGATGCGTACGCGTTGGAGATCGCCGCGGCAGGACCCCCGGCGTGGGACGTGCTCATGCTGGGCATGGGACCGGACGGCCACGTCGCCTCGCTGTTCCCGGGCCACCCCGGCTACGCGGTGCGCGGCGTCGAGGCGCTCCCGGTCCGTGACTCCCCCAAGCCCCCGCCCACGCGCGTGAGCCTGAGCCTCGAGTCGATCCGGCGCGCGCGGCGCGTGTGGATCGTGGCGGCGGGCGCGGCGAAGGCAGACGTGGTGGCACGCGCGCTCCACGGAGACCTCGAGCTACCGTCCGCGGCGGCGCGCGGCACCGAGGAGACCCTGTGGCTCATCGACGCGGAGGCCTCGACCCGGGTCTGAGAACGGAGCGCGGCGGGGCATCCGTGGCCCGCCGGCATCAACGGTGCGGCTGAGTGTCGCTTCTGAGTCCTCTGCGTCTCACCGGTGCGGCTGAGTGTCGCCGGGGGTGGCCCTAGGGGCGAACACCCTGGCCAGGCACGGCGCCCACCCTGCGAGGCGACCGACACTCAGACACACCGCTGAGGCAATCCGCGTCCGAAAACGACACTCAGGCACACCGCTGGCGCCGAGGGCGCCAGGTCACCGCCCTCGCCCCGCTCCCCCGATCAGCTCAGTGGCGCTTGCCCATCAGGAGGTCGCGGCCCTGGGGCTGCACACCCGCCGACTCGGGCAAGAGGGAGCGCACGGACCCGACGATGGCGTCGATGTCGAACTCGGCCGGCTTGGCGTAGATCTCCTCGCCGTCGGCGCGGAAGGTGAACACGCCCTTGCGCCCCGTCTTGAGAGTGACGCCCTCGATGCCGTTGCCGAACTCCTCCAGCAGGCGCGTCTGCGCCTCCGTGGCACGCGGCAGGTAGCCGCAGGGCACGCAGTACTCGATCTCGATCTTCACCGGGGTCCTCTCGTAGCGGTGTCAACGTTCTCAGTGTCACCAACGACGCCGAGGCAGCCACGATTCCCGCAGCGACCGGGGTTGCCGGCGTAGCGCCCGGGGCGGCGCCTCCGGGAGGCGTCACCGACGTGACGACGGGCCGCCCACGCGGGGGCGGCCCGTCGCAACTGTCAGATTCAGTCCGCGGTAGCGAGGTCCCCACGACGCACGCGCAGCGACGCAAGCGCCTCGTCGAGCAGGGCGGCGCCCTCCTCGTCCGTGCGGCGCTCCTTCACGTACGCGAGGTGCGTCTTGTACGGCTCGTTGCGGATGGGCTCAGGCGGGTTCGCCTGGTCCAGCCCGGCAGGGAGCCCACAGCGCGGGCAGTCCCACTCGACCGGGATCTGTTGGTCGTCACCGACCGCGAAGCTGGGCGAGGTCACGTGACCTCGCGCACAGTAGTACGACACGACCTGACGGGGCGCGGACTCGCCGCGCTCGTCTTCGCCCATGGGGCCCGCGCCTACGCGCGAGCCTCGGATGGCGTTGCCCCCTGCCATTGGGTACGACCTCCGTTGCCTAGATCGAGAACCGGGACAAGAGACCGAGCAACACCACCACGGCCGCCCAGACGATCGCTACGCCCCACGTGATGCGTGAGAGGTTGCGTTCGCCCACTGCGGACGACTGAATGCCGGAGGCGATGCCGCCGCCGAACATGTCGGTGATGCCGCCGCCGCGACCCCGGTGCACGAGCACCAGGGCGATGAGCAGCAGTGAGGTCAAGACAAGGATGACCCACAGAACGGTCTCGAGGATGGCCACTGTTCTCCCAGAAGATGGATTGCGCCTACAAGGATACGTGACGCACGGGGCTCGACCTGACTACAGCCCCACCTGGTGCGCCTTGAAGCGCGCAATCTTGGAGAACTCCTCGGGGTCGAGCGAGGCGCCGCCCACGAGGCCGCCGTCCACGTCCGTCTCCGCCATGAGCTGAGCGATGGAGCTCGACTTCACCGAGCCGCCGTACAGCACGCGCACGCCATCGGCGAGCTCCGCGTCGTACAACTCGGCCAGCCGGCCACGGATCGCCGCGCAGACCTCCTGAGCGTCCGCCGGGGTCGCGACCTCGCCGGTGCCGATGGCCCACACGGGCTCGTAGGCGATGACGACGTCCTTCGCCTTGTCCGCCGGCAAGTCCTTGAGCGCACCGTCGACCTGCGCGAGCGTGTACTCGACGTGGGTGCCCTCCTTGCGGATGTCCAGGCCCTCGCCCACGCACACGATCGGCACGATGCCGTTCTCGAACGCCGTCTTGGTCTTGGCGGCCACGACCTCGTCGGTCTCGGCATGGTACTGACGGCGCTCCGAGTGGCCCACGGCCACGTACGAGACTCCGAGCTTCGACAGCTGGGTGCCCGACACCTCGCCGGTGTACGCGCCGGAGACGTGTTCCGAGATGTCCTGCGCGCCGTACTTCAGCTCGAGCTGATCGGCATCGACGAGCGTCTGCACCGAGCGCAGCGAGGTGAACGACGGCAACACGGCTACCTCCACCTCGGAGAAGTCGTGCTTGGCGTCGCGCAGCAGCCACGCGAGCTTCTGCACGGTGTGCGTCGCCTCGAGGTGGTCGAGGTTGAGCTTCCAGTTGCCTGCGATCAGGGGGGTGCGTGCCATGGGTCAGTCCTCCAGTACGGCGAGGCCCGGCAGGACCTTGCCCTCGAGCAGCTCGAGCGACGCGCCGCCGCCCGTAGAGATGTGGCCGAACGCGGCCTCGTCGAATCCGAGCAGACGTACGGCAGCGGCGGAGTCGCCGCCGCCGACCACGGAGAACCCGTCGGAGTCGATCATGGCCTGCGCCACGGCCTTCGTGCCGTTGGCGAACGCCTCGAACTCGAACACGCCCATCGGGCCGTTCCAGACGATGGTCTTGGCATCCGCGATCTTCGAGGCGAAGAGGGCGGCCGAGTCGGGACCGATGTCCAGACCGATGCGGTCGTCGGGAATGGCGTCCGCCGCCACCACGAGCGCGTCGGCGTCCGCGGCGAAGGCGCTCGCGGCGACGATATCCGTGGGGAGCACGATCTCGACGCCGTTCTCCTCCGCGGTCGCAAGGTAGCCCTTGACCGTGTCGAGCTGGTCCGCCTCGAGCAGCGACTTGCCCACGCCGTAGCCCTTGGCGGCCAGGAAGGTGAACACCATGCCGCCACCGATGAGGAGGCGGTCCGCCTTGGTCAGCAGGTTTGCGATGACGCCGAGCTTGTCGGAGACCTTGGAACCACCCAGCACGACCGCGTAGGGGCGGGCAGGGTCCGTCACCGCCTTCGAGAGCGAGACGACCTCGTTCTCGACCAGCGTGCCGGCCGCGGCGGGCAGGATCTGCGCGACGTCGTACACCGAGGCCTGCTTGCGGTGCACCACGCCGAACCCGTCCGAGACGAACGCGTCGGCGAAGGCGGCGAGCTCGGCGGCGAGCGCCTGCCGCTCCTCGTCCACCTTCGAGGTCTCACGGGCGTCGAAACGCACGTTCTCGAGCATCGCCACCTGGCCGGGCTCGAGCGCCGCGACCACGGCGGCGGCCGACGGACCCACCAGGTCCTCGGCGAGGGTCACGGGGCGGCCGAGCAGTTCAGCGAGCCGGGCCGCGGCGGGAGCGAGCGAGTACTTGTCCTCGGGAGCTCCCTTGGGGCGGCCCAGGTGCGCCGTCACGATGACCGCCGCGCCGGCGTCGAGGAGCTTCTGGATGGTGGGCACGGACGCGCGCACGCGTCCGTCGTCCGTGATGGTGGTGCCGTCGAGCGGGACGTTGAGGTCCGAGCGGACCAGCACCTTCTTGCCGGCGAGATCGCCCAGCGAGTCGATGGTCTTCATGAGGGTTCCTGTCCTGAGTGAGCGGAAGGGAGAGGGTGACGCGACGACGGCCGCACACGCCAAGCGTGCGCGGCCGTCGCAGCGTTACATGGGGCTTGGCTTAGAGCCGCGCGCCGACGTACTCGGTGAGCTTGACCAGCGAGGCCGAGTAGCCCCACTCGTTGTCGTACCACGACACGATCTTGACCATCTTGCCGGACACCTTGGTGAGCTTGGCGTCGAAGATCGACTGGTGCGGGTTGCCCACGATGTCCGACGAGACGATGTCGTCCTCGGTGTACTCGAGCGTGCCGGCCATCGCGCCCTCGGCAGCGGCCTTCACCGCAGCGTTGACCTGTGCGACCGTGACCTCGCTCGAGGCCTCGAAGGTGAGGTCGGTGGCGGATCCGGTGATGGTGGGAACACGCATCGCGAAACCGTCCAGCTTGCCCTTGAGCTCGGGGAGCACGAGGGCAACGGCCTTGGCCGCACCGGTCGAGGTGGGAACGATGTTCTGCGCGGCGGCGCGGGCCCGGCGGAGGTCCTTGTGGGGGCCGTCCTGCAGGTTCTGGTCGCCGGTGTACGCGTGGATGGTGGTCATGAGGCCACGCTCGATGCCGATCGCGTCGTTGAGGGCCTTCGCGACAGGTGCGAGGCAGTTGGTGGTGCACGAGGCGTTCGAGATGACGGTGTGCGCGGCCGGGTCGTAGTCCGTGTGGTTCACACCCACGACGAAGGTGGCGTCCTCGTTGGACGCGGGGGCCGAGATGATGACCTTCTTGGCGCCGGCGTCGACGTGAGCCTTGGCCTTCTCTGCGTTGGTGAAGAAGCCAGTCGACTCGATGACGATGTCCGCTCCGAGCTCGCCCCAGGGGAGGTTCGCGGGGTCGCGCTCGGCGAGCGCGCGGATGGCCTTGCCGTCGACGTAGATGTTGTCATCGTCGAACGTGACCTCGCCCGGGAACTTGCCCAGCACGGTGTCGTACTTGAGCAGGTGCGCGAGGGTCGCGTTGTCGGTGAGGTCGTTGACGCCCACGACCTCGATGTCGGCGCCGGCCGCGATCGCGGCGCGGAAGAAGTTACGTCCAATACGGCCGAAGCCGTTGATACCGACCTTGATGGTCACAGTGTGTCTCCTCCGGTGCGCCGCGGGAACGACGCGGTTATGGATGTGGGGCTGCGCACGTCGACGTGCGCCGGACGCCGCACTGGGCGGGCCACTGATTGAGAGCCTACTACTTCACCTGCGAGGCGCCCACCGGACAGAAGTCCCAGGTGCGGAAGGCCCTCGGGCACCTAGTCGTCCTCCAGGAACTCGGGGCTGATTCCCGCCTCGGTGTCGGGGATCCCGAGCTCCTCCGCGCGCTTGTCGGCGGTCGCAAGCAGCCTCCGGATCCGGCCGGCGACAGCGTCCTTGGTCAGCGGCGGGTCGGCGAGCTTCCCGAGCTCCTCGAGCGACGCCTCGCGGTTGGCGAGCCGCAGCTCGCCCGCCTCACGCAGGTGCTCGGGGATGTCATCGGCCAGGATGTCGAAGGCTCGCGCGACCCTGGCGCCGGCTGCGACGGCGGCACGCGCGCTGCGACGAAGGTTCGCATCGTCGAAGTTCGCCAGTCGGTTCGCCGTGCCCCTCACCTCCCGTCGCGTGCGCTTCTCCTCCCACGCGAGCACCGAGTCGTGGGCGCCCAGCCGGGTGAGCAGGGTGGCGATCGAGTCGCCATCGCGAATCACCACGCGGTCCACCCCGCGCACCTCGCGCGACTTCGCCGAGATGCCCAGCCGGCGGGCGGCGCCCACCAGGGCCAGCGCAGCCTCGGGCCCCGGGGAGGTGACCTCGAGAGCGGACGACCGTCCGGGCTCGGTCAGCGACCCGTGCGCGAGGAAGGCACCGCGCCACGCTGCGACCGTATCCTCGACGCCACCGCCCACCACGTGGGGCGGCAGCCCTCTCACGGGACGTCCGCGATGGTCGAGCAGGCCGGTCTGGCGAGCGAGCGCCTCACCCTCCTTGACCACACGCACCACGTAGCGGTTGCCCTTCTTGAGGCCCCCTCCGGAAACCACGATGATCTCGGAGCCGAGCCCGTAGGTCTCCTGGATGAAGGCCCGTAGGCGGCGTGCGGCGGCCCCGGTGTCGAGCTCGGCCTCGATGACGATGCGCCCGGAGACGATGTGCAGGCCGCCTGCGAATCGCAGGGTCGCCGCGATCTCCGCCTTGCGTGCCGAGACCTTCTCGAGCGGCACCCGCGCGAGCTCGTCCTTCACCTGTGCCGTCAGAGCCATGGGCCCAATCCTGCCATCTGTCAGCGCGTGAGGGCGCCCCCGGCGGAAACCCACGCGACGAGGCGCTCGTACTGTGCGCTCAGGAGCGACACGTCGTGCCGGTCGAGCGCGTCGGCGGCACGCATCGGAACGGCCACAAACCTGGCGCCCCACTCCTCGACCGCCTCGCGGAGGACCGCATCGTCGTGGCTCTCGTCGACAAGCACGGCGGCAGGGGTGAAGCCGGGCGCGATCGCGCGTAGCGCCGCCAGGTCGTCGATCCGGTCCGTGCCGGCGGTCTCCTCGTCCTCGTGCGCGATGTTGAGCGTGAGGATGGTGCGCGGGCCGGCGGCCTCGAGCGCGGCCGCGACGCGCGGCACCAGGAAGTGGGTGAGGACCGACGTGTACCAGCTCCCGGGGCCCAGGATGACGGCGTCCGCCTCGGCGATGGCCTCGAGCGTGGCGGCGGGCACGGCGGGATCCGGGGGGTCGATCGCGAGCGAGAGCGTGCGACCCGCCGCGGTCGCGACCGCCACCTGTCCCACCGCGTGAACCAGGCCGCTCGGGGTCTCCACCTCCGCGCTCACCACGATCGGCTGGGTCGACACGGGCAGCACGCGGCCCTCGCACCGCAGCAGCCTCGCGACCCAGTCGAGCCCCTCGACGATCCCTCCCGTGCGGTCCCACAGTCCGGCGATGAGCAGGTTGCCGACGGCGTGCCCGTCGAGGGCGCCATCGGTGGCGAATCGCCACTGGAGCACGTCGCGCCAGGTGCGTCCCCACTCCGTGTCCTCGCACAGCGCGGACAGCGCCATGCGCAGGTCGCCGGGCGGCGGGACGTGCATCTCGGCGCGGATGCGGCCCGAGGATCCGCCGTCGTCGGCCACGGTGACCACCGCGGTGAGGACGTCGCAGAATCCGCGCAGCGCCGTGAGTGACGCGTAGAGCCCGTGGCCGCCTCCCAGCGCCACCACCTGTGGCCCCGTCATCGCCCGGCCCTGTCGCGATGCGTGACCCTCACCTGGTAGCCGCGGTCCCGTAGGGCGATCCCCAGCTCCTCGGCGATGGCGACGGAACGATGCTTCCCTCCCGTGCAGCCGACGCCGATGGTGACGGAGTGCTTGTCGTGGGCGCGATAGCGGTCGAGGACACCGCCGATGACCTCGGCGTAGCCGCCCACGAACTCGTGGGCGCCGTCCGAGGACAGCACATAGTCGCGGACCGCGGGGTCGAGCCCGGTGAGCGGGCGCAGCTCGGGGACCCAGTGGGGATTCTGGAGAAAGCGCACGTCGGCCACGAAGTCGGCGTCCTCGGGTGCGCCGTTCTTGAATCCGAAGGACTGCACGTTGACCTGCAGCGGGCGATCCCGCTCCCCGACCACCCCCGTGATCACGTCCCGGAGCTGGTGCACGTTGAGCCGGCTGGTGTCGACCACCTCCCCGGCGCGTTCGCGTACCGCGCTCAGCGCCGCGCGCTCACGGGCGATCCCCTCGAGCAGCGTGCCCTCGCCTTGGAGCGGGTGCGGGCGGCGCGCCTCCTCGAAGCGGTGCACGAGCGCGGCGTCGGACGCATCGAGGAACACGAGCCGTACCGGCACGCCGCGCGCCTCGAGATCGTCCAGCACAGCCTCGACGTCCTGGAAGAAGTCCCCGCCGCGGACGTCGACCACGGCCGCGAGCCGGGTGTGCCCGCCACGCCCGATCATGGTGACCAACCCGCCCAGCAGCTGAGGGGGAAGGTTGTCGACCACGTACCAGCCCAGGTCCGCGAGCACCGCAGCGGCCTTGGTGCGACCCGCGCCGGACATGCCGGTGAGGACGATCACCTCGGCCTCGACGCCGGTCATGTCGAGGCTGGGCATGGGGATTCCGGAAGGGAACGTCTCCGGGGGGACCTCATCCGTCATGCGCCCAGCATGCCACCGTCACCACGTAGCGCCGCGTACACCGTGCGGGCGGTTCCCCGTCCCACCCCCGGCACCAGCGCGATCTGCTCGACCGAGGCCTCCTTGAGCCGCGCGAGCGATCCGAAGTGCGTCAGCAGCGCCTTCGCCCGCCCGGGCCCCACGCCGGGGACGTCGTCGAGCCGGGAGACCTTCATGGCCTTGGTGCGCTTGGCACGGTGATGCTTGATCGCGAACCGATGCGCCTCGTCCCGGACGCGCTGGAGCAGGTAGAGCGCCTCCGAGCCGCGCGGCAGGATCACCGGGAACTCGTCGCCGGGGACCCACACCTCCTCGAGGCGCTTCGCCAGCCCCACCAGGGCGATCTGGGGCACCCCGACCTCGTCGAGCACCGCCCTCGCGGCGTTGACCTGGGGGAGCCCGCCGTCCACCACCACCAGCTGGGGCGGGTAGGCGAAGCGGGCGGACTCGCGCTCCTCGGGCGACAGCCGCGACTCCTCCAGATATCGGGTGAAGCGGCGGCGGAGCACCTCGCGCATGGCCTGAGTGTCGTCCACCGCATCCGCGATGGAGAACTGCCGGTACTCCGCCTTGCGCGCGATCGCGTCCTCGAAGACCACCATCGACCCCACCTGGTGCGTGCCCTGCGTGTGCGAGATGTCGTAGCACTCGATGCGCAGGGGCGCCTCGGCGAGCCCCAGAGACTCCTGGAGGTCCTGAAGGGCGGCGGACCGCGTGGTGAGGTCGGACGCGCGCTTGAGCCGATGCTGCTCGAGGACCTGGCGCGCGTTCCCCGCACCCGTGGTCGCGAGCTCGGCCTTCTTCCCCCGCGCGGGCACCCGCATCGCCACCCGCGTGCCGCGCAGTCCGGACAGCCATTCCGTGAGCGCCGCCGCCTCGTCCGGCAGGTGGGGCACCAGCACCTCCGGCGGCACGTCCGCGGCGTCGACGTTGCCGTAGGCCTCCTCGAGCAGCCTCACCACCATCCCCGCCGAGTCGAGGGGCTCGGGCTTGTCGACCACCCACCCCCGCTCCCCCGCGATCCGCCCGTCCCGGACGTGGAACACGTGGGCGGCGGCCTCGAGCTCGTCGTCCTCCAGCGAGAACACGTCCGTGTCGACGCCGGCGGCGAGCACGATCGCGTTGCGAGCCATCACGTTGTCGAGCGCCCGCAGCCTGTCCCGGGCGCGTGCCGCGGTCTCGAAGTCCTGACGCTCCGCCGCCGCCTGCATCGTCCCGGTGAGGTCCCTCACCAGGGACTTCGCGTCGCCGGCCAGCACCTCGCACACCCGTTCCGCGAGTTCGCGGTGCTCCTCGGGCGAGACGCGACCCACGCACGGAGCGGCGCACTTGTCGATGTAGCCCAGCAGGCACGGCCGCCCCTGCCGCTCCGCCTTGCGGAACACCCCGGGGGCGCAGGTGCGCACCGGCAGCGCCGTCAGCAGGGTGTCGACCGTCTCGCGGATCGCCCAGGCGCGCGCGTAGGGACCGAAGTACCGCACACCCTTCTTCCGGTCGCCACGCATCACCTGCATGCGCGGAAACTCCTCGTTCATGGTGACGGCCAGGTACGGGTACGACTTGTCGTCACGGAACACCACGTTGAAGCGCGGGTCGTACTGCTTGATCCAGGTGTGCTCGAGGATGAGCGCCTCGACCTCGCTGCGCACCACGGTCCATTCGACCGATGCGGCGGTGGTCACCATCGCCCGGGTGCGGGGGTGGAGCTGGGCAGGGTCCTGGAAGTAGTTCGCCAGGCGCGCACGCAGGCTCTTCGCCTTGCCCACGTACACGACGCGGCCGTGCGGATCGCGGAACCGGTACACGCCCGGCCCCGTGGGTACGGTCCCGGGCGCCGGACGGTAGGAGGCGGGGTCGGTCACGTCGCCAGCCTAGGCTCGGTCAGACGGCGGGCACGCCGAGCATCTCCGCGAGGAAGGCTCCGGTGTGCGAGCCCTCGGCCGCCGCGATCTGCTCGGGGGTGCCCTCGGCGATGACCAGACCGCCGCCGGAACCCCCTTCGGGACCCATGTCGATGACCCAGTCGGAGGACTTGATGACGTCGAGGTTGTGCTCGATCACGATCACCGTGTTGCCCTTCTCCACCAGCCCCTGCAGCACGCCGAGCAGCTTGCTCACGTCCTCGAAGTGGAGACCCGTGGTGGGCTCGTCGAGCACGTAGACGGTGCGCCCCGTGGAGCGGCGCTGGAGCTCCGAGGCGAGCTTGACTCGCTGCGCCTCCCCGCCCGAGAGCGTGGGTGCCGGCTGCCCCAGGCGCACGTACCCGAGTCCCACGTCGACCAGCGTGGTGAGGTGGCGGGAGATCGCGGGGATCGCCTCGAAGAAGTGCGCGGCCTCCTCGATGGGCATGTCGAGCACGTCCGCCACATTCTTGCCCTTGAAGTGGACCTCCAGGGTCTCGCGGTTGTATCGCGCGCCCTTGCAGACCTCGCACGGGACATAGACGTCGGGAAGGAAGTTCATCTCGATCTTCAGCGTGCCGTCGCCCGAGCACGCCTCGCATCGTCCGCCCTTGACGTTGAAGGAGAACCGGCCGGGGCCGTAGCCGCGCACCTTCGCCTCCTGCGTCTCGGAGAACAGCTTGCGGACCTTGTCCCAGACCCCGGTGTAGGTGGCGGGGTTGGAGCGGGGCGTGCGCCCGATGGGTCCTTGGTCGACGTGCACGATCTTGTCGAGCTGTTCGGTGCCGGTGATCCGGGTGTGCCGGCCCGCGACCTGGCGGGCGCCGTTCAGGGTGTTGGCGAGCGAGGTGTACAGGATCGAGTTCACCAGCGTCGACTTGCCGGAGCCGGAGACGCCCGTGATCGCCGTGAGCACCCCGAGCGGGAAGCGCACGTCGATGTCCTGAAGGTTGTGCTCCCGGGCGCCCACCACGGTGACGTGGCGATCGGGGTCGACGGCGCGGCGCGCGTCGGGGATGGCGATGGACCTGCGGCCGGAGACGTACGCGCCGGTGACCGAGCGCTCATTGACCAGCAGGTCCTCGTAGGTCCCGGAGTGCACCACCTCGCCGCCGTGCTCCCCCGCGCCGGGGCCGATGTCGACCACCCAGTCGGCGGTGCGGATGGTGTCCTCGTCGTGCTCGACCACGATGAGGGTGTTGCCCAGGTCACGCAGCCGGGTGAGGGTCTCGATGAGGCGCCGGTTGTCGCGCTGGTGCAGGCCGATGCTGGGCTCGTCCAGCACGTAGAGCACCCCGACGAGCCCGGAGCCGATCTGCGTCGCCAGCCGAATGCGCTGCGCCTCGCCGCCCGACAGCGTGCCTGCCGCACGCGCCATGGTGAGGTAGTCGAGGCCCACGTCGAGCAGGAATCCCAGCCGGGCGTCGATCTCCTTGAGCACCTGCACGGCGATCTGGCGGCCGCGCTCGTCGAGTTCCGCCGTGAGCAGGAAGTCGCGGGCCTCAGCGATGGACAGTTCGCACACCTCGGCGATCGAGCGGCCGCCGATGGTAACGGACAGCACCTCCGGCTTGAGCCGCGCGCCCCGGCACACGGGGCACGGCACCTCGCGCATGTAGGCCTCGTACTTCTCGCGCGACCACTCGGACTCGGTCTGCTCGTGGAGCCGCTCGAGCCACGTGATGACGCCCTCGAAGCCCGTGGTGTACTGGCGCTCGCGCCCGTACCTGTTCTTGAACCTCACGTGGACCTTGTAATCCTTGCCGGTGAGGATCGCGGCCCTGACGTCCGCGGGCAGATCCTCCCAGGGCTCGTTCATCGAGAAGCCCAGGTCATCGGCCAGCGCGGAAAGGGTGCGCGCGAAGTAGTCGGAGGACGTGGCCGCCCACGGCGCGACGGCGCCGTTGGTGAGCGACAGCTCGCGGTCCGGCACCACCAGGTCGGGATCGACCTCGAGCTTCACGCCGATGCCCGTGCATTCGGGGCACGCTCCGTACGGCGCGTTGAAAGAGAAGGTGCGCGGCTCCATCTCCTCGAGCGTCAGCACGTGGTCATTGGGGCACGCGCGCTTCTCGGAGTAGCGGCGGGGCTCCATGTCGCCGTCGACCGGGTCGATCACCACCAGCCCGTCCGCGATCCGGAGCGCCGTCTCGACCGAGTCCGTGAGGCGCCGTCGGACCCCGTCGCGCGCGACCAGGCGGTCCACCACCACCTCGATGTCGTGCTTGAGCTTCTTCTCGAGGGTGGGGGGCTGCGTGAGTTGAACGGTCTCGCCATCGACGCGGGCGCGCGCGAAGCCCTGCTGCTGAAGGTCCTCGAAGAGATCCTGGTACTCCCCCTTGCGGCCGCGCACCACGGGCGCGAGCACCTGATACCGCGTGCCGTCGGGAAGCGCCAGCACGGAGTCGACGATCTGCTGCGGGGTCTGCGCCTGGATCTGCTCGCCGCATACGGGACAGTGGGGCGTGCCGACGCGCGCGTAGAGGAGGCGGAGGTAGTCGTAGACCTCGGTGATGGTGCCCACCGTCGAGCGCGGGTTGCGGTTGGTCGACTTCTGGTCGATGCTCACCGCCGGCGACAGTCCCTCGATGAAGTCGACGTCTGGCTTGTCCATCTGGCCCAGGAATTGACGCGCGTAGGCGCTCAGCGACTCGACGTAGCGACGCTGGCCCTCCGCGAAGATGGTGTCGAAGGCGAGGGAGGACTTGCCGGAGCCGGAGAGGCCGCTGAACACGATGAGGGCATCGCGCGGGAGGTCGAGGTCGACCCCCTTGAGGTTGTGCTCGCGGGCACCGCGGACGAGGAGACGGTCGTTCACCCGCTCATGCTACGCGGTCGCGGCATCGAACACGTGTTCGAGACCGGCGTGTCGGACCGGACGCGCCGTGGCGCGCGCGAGGATGGATCCATGAGCCTCTTCGCAGTCCACTACTCGTATGACGATCGCGCCGAGGACAGGGAGGCCGCCCGGCCCGAGCATCGTGCCTACTTCGAGGCGCTCGCCCGGGAGGGCAAGGCGGTCGCATTCGGGCGCTTCGAGGATCACCTGTCCCCTGGCGCTCTCATCATCCTCGACGTCGACACCCGCGAGGAGGCCGAGGCGATCGTGGCCGCGGACCCCTTTGTGCGGGCGGGGCTGGTGCCCGGCGCGTTCGTGCGCACGTGGCCAGCGGGCGGCCCCTGGGCCCGCTGAGGGGCTCACGTCCGGTCCGCGTCACGCTCCTCGTGGTCACGCGGCAGCCGCGCACCGGTGCGCGCCGACACCACCAGCGACACGGTGGCAGCACCGCCGATCGCGACCAGGATCACCAGCAACGAGATCCAGGTGGGGATCTCGGGAGCCCAGGTAACGGGCTCGCCGCCGTTGATGAAGGGCAGCGAGTTCTCGTGCAGCGCGCTGAGGATGAGCTTCACGCCGATGAAGCCGAGCACCACCGCGAGGCCGTAGGACAGATAGACGAGGCGCCGCAGCATCCCCTCGACCACGAAGAACAGCTGGCGCAGGCCCATCAGCGCGAAGGCGTTCGCGGTGAACACGATGTATGGGTCGTCGGTCAGGCCGAAGATCGCCGGGATCGAGTCGAGTGCGAAGAGCACGTCGGTGGTGCCGATTGCGATCATCACCAGGAGGAGCGGCGTGACGAGGCGGCGTCCGGCCTCCTTGACCACCACGGCCGCGCCCCGGTAGCCATCGGTGGTGGGCAGGAAGCGTCGCGCCAGCGCCACCGCCCGCGTCTCCTTGTACTCGACGTCGCCCTCCTCCGCGCCTCCCTCGCGCGCAACGGAGATCGCGGTCCACACCAGGAAGATCCCGAACAGGTAGAACGCCCAGGAGAACGCATGCAGCGCCGCCGCCCCCGCGGCGATGAACAATCCGCGGAGCACCAGCGCGAGTGCCACGCCGAACAGCAGCACGCGTTGGCGGTACATGGCCGGCACCTGGAAGCGGGCGAGGATCACCAGGAAGACGAAGAGGTTGTCGACGGAGAGCGACCACTCGGTGACGTAGCCCGCGAAGAATTCCGTGGCCTTCGCCGCACCGGCCCAGGCGACCATCGTGGCGCCGAAGACGATGGCGAGCCCCACGTAGAACAGTGTCCAGCGGACCGATTCCCGGAATGCGGGCTCGTGGGGTCGTCGGACCACCACGAGGAAGTCGAAGCCGATGACCGCGACCACCCCGACCACGGTCAGGATCCAGACGGTCGACGACTCCACTCGCCCATCCTAGGTCCGCGTCGGTGCGGCCGGACTCGCGCCAGGAGGCCGCCCGGCGGCCCCACAAGAAGGCTCAGCCCGCGCCGATCATCTGGCGCAGCTCCTTCTTGAGCTCGCCGATCTCGTCTCGAAGGCGCGCGGCGATCTCGAACTGCAGGTCGCCGGCCGCGGCTCGCATCTGCGCGGACAGATCCTCGATGAGCTGGGACAGCTCCTCTGCGGGGCGCTGTGCGAGCAGCGGGCGCCCGGAGGCCGTGGTTCCCGCGCCCTTCGCGCCCCGGGCCGCCCGCTCCAGGGTCTCGGCGGTGTCCGCCTCCTCGCGCGCGAGCATTTCGGTGATGTCGCCGATGCGCTTGCGCAGAGGAGTGGGGTCGATCCCGTTCGCGGCGTTGTACGCGACCTGCAGCTCGCGACGGCGGTTGGTCTCGTCGATCGCCAGCGCCATCGAGTCCGTGATCGAGTCCGCATACATGTGAACCTCGCCCGAGACGTTACGCGCCGCGCGGCCGATGGTCTGGATCAGGGACGTGCCCGAACGCAGGAAGCCCTCCTTGTCCGCGTCGAGGATCGCGACCAGGGAGACCTCCGGCAGGTCCAGGCCCTCGCGGAGCAGGTTGATGCCCACCAGGACGTCGTAGCGCCCCATGCGGAGCTCTCGCAGGAGCTCCACGCGTCGCAGGGTGTCGACGTCCGAGTGCAGGTACTCGACGCGCACGCCGCGGTCCCCGAGATACTCCGTGAGATCCTCCGCCATCTTCTTGGTGAGGGTGGTGACCAGCACCCGCTCGTTCTTGTCGACCCTCACCCGGATCGACTCCAGGAGGTCGTCGATCTGCCCCTCGGTGGGCTTGACCACCACCTTGGGGTCCACCAGTCCCGTGGGCCGGATGATCTGCTCCACTGCGCCGTCCGAGCGTTCCAGCTCGTACTTGCCCGGGGTCGCGGAGAGATAGACGGCCTGACCCACGCGCTGTTGAAACTCCGTCCACTTCAACGGCCGGTTGTCGAGCGCCGACGGCAGCCGGAAGCCATGCTCGACCAGGGTGCGCTTGCGCGACGCGTCTCCCTCGTACATCGCGCCGATCTGCGGCACGGTGACGTGCGACTCGTCGATCACCAGCAGGAAGTCGTCGGGGAAGTAGTCGAGCAGCGTGTGCGGCGGGGTGCCCGGCTCGCGCTGCTCGATGTGCCGCGAGTAGTTCTCGATCCCCGAGCACGTGCCCACCGATCGCATCATCTCGAGGTCGAAGGTGGTCCGCATCTTGAGCCGCTGCGCCTCGAGCAGCTTGTTCTGGCGCTCCAGCTCCTGCAGGCGCTCTCCGAGCTCGAGCTCGATGGTGGAGATGGCCCGATTCATCCGCGCCTCGCTGGCCACGTAGTGCGAGGCCGGGAAGATGTGCGCCTGCGAACGCTGCTCCACCACCTCGCCGGTGAGCGGGTGCAGCGTGTACAGCGCCTCAACCTCGTCGCCGAACAGCTCGATGCGGATCGCCAGCTCCTCGTACACCGGGATGATCTCGACGGTGTCCCCGCGCACCCGGAACGTCCCGCGCGTGAACGCGAGATCGTTGCGCGAGTACTGCATCTGCACGAACTCGCGCAGGAGCGAATCGCGGTCGAGCACGTCCCCCACGGCCAGCGTCACCATGCCGTCGATGTACTCCTCGGGGGTGCCGAGGCCGTAGATGCACGACACCGACGAGACCACCACGACGTCGCGGCGCGTGAGGAGCGAGTTGGTGGCCGAGTACCGCAGCCGCTCGACTTCCTCGTTGATCGAGGAGTCCTTCTCGATGAAGGTGTCAGTCTGCGGGACGTACGCCTCCGGCTGGTAGTAGTCGTAGTAGGAGACGAAGTACTCGACCGCGTTGTTGGGCAGCAGATCCCGGAACTCGTTCGCGAGCTGCGCGGCCAGCGTCTTGTTGTGCGCCATGACCAGCGTGGGCCGCTGGAGGCGCTCCACCAGCCACGCCGTGGTCGCGGACTTGCCCGTACCCGTGGCCCCGAGGAGAACCACGTCCCGCTCCCCCGCCTGGATGCGGCGCGCGAGCTCGTCGATCGCCTTGGGCTGGTCTCCCGAGGGTCGATAATCCGAGATCACCTGGAAGGGCGCCTCACTGCGGCGGAGATCGGGGCGAGTCATGCGACTACGGTACGCCGGGGGTCCGACACCACGACGCCCGCCGGACACGCGGAGACACGGCGGTCAGCGCGGGACGTGCAACGACCAGAACGAGTCCACCTGGGCCTCGAGATCGGCCACGGACCCCGAGCCGTCCAACTCCACGTCGGCCACTGCGGCGCGCTCCTCGTCCGTGGCCTGCGCGCGAAGCCTCGCCGCGGCATCGGCCCGCGACAGCCCCCGCGCCTCAACCTGCCGGCGGATGCGCACCGGCTCGGGCGCGGAGATGGTGACCACGAGGTCGAAGTCCTTGCCCTGCCCCGACTCGACCAGCAGCGGGATGTCGTGGACGATGACGTCGACACCCTCGCGGCGGGCCTGCTTGTCGGCGGCCGAGCCCATCGCGATGACGTAGGGGTGGACGATGGCGTTGAGCCGGCGGCGCGCATGATCGTCGGAGAAGACGATGGCGGCGAGGGCGGCACGGTCGAGCTCGTCGTTCACGATGACGCGGTCGCCGAACTCCCGCACGATGTCGGACAGGGCGGCGGCGCCGGGGGCCACAGCCCGCCGCGCGAGTTCGTCATGGTCGATCACGCGTGCGCCGAGTTCGCCGAGGCGCGCGGACGCCGTCGACTTGCCCGAGGCGATGCCTCCCGTGAGACCGATGCGCAGCACGGGTGAAGTGTCACACGTCGGGATGATCCCGCGCAAAGCCACGGGACGGACGACGAAGGCCGCCGACCCCGAGGGGCCGGCGGCCTTCGCGCGGGAATGTCCCGACTAGTTGCCGGTGAGCTTCTCGCGAAGCGCGGCGAGGCGCTCGTCCGAGGCGAGGGTGCCGCCGTCGGCCGGGGTCTCGTCCTGCGACGAGTACGACGAAGGACCGTCAGCCTTGCGACCGGCCTTGCGGGGAGCGGCGGGAGCAGCCTCGGCCTCGGCCTCGGCCTCGACCGCGGACTCGTCCTGCTTCGCGACGAACGCCTTGTGCGCCTCCCAGCGCTCGTGTGCGCTCGCGTACTCGGCCTCCCAGGCTTCGCGCTGGTCGTCGAAGCCGTCACGCCACTCCTGGGTCTCCGGGTCGAAGCCCTCGGGGTACTTGTAGTTGCCCTGAGCGTCGTACTCGGCGGTCATGCCGTACAGCGCGGGGTCGAAGTCCTCGCCCTGCGGGTCCACACCCTCGTTGGCTTGCTTGATCGACAGCGAGATGCGGCGGCGCTCGAGGTCGATGTCGATGATCTTGACGAACACGTCCTCGTCCGCGGAGACCACCTGCTCAGGCAGCTCGACGTGGCGCAGGGCCAGCTCGGAGATGTGCACCAGGCCCTCGATGCCCTCGTACACACGCACGAATGCGCCGAACGGGACCAGCTTGGTGACCTTGCCCGGAACGATCTGTCCGATCGCGTGGGTGCGGGCGTAGACCGCCCACGGGTCCTCCTGGGTGGCCTTCAGCGACAGCGACACCCGCTCGCGATCCATCTCCACCGTGAGAACCTCGACCTCGACCTCCTGGCCCACCGAGACGACCTCGGACGGGTGGTCGATGTGCTTCCACGACAGCTCGGAGACGTGCACGAGGCCGTCCACGCCGCCCAGGTCGACGAACGCACCGAAGTTGACGATGGACGACACGACGCCCTTGCGGACCTGGCCAGGTGCCAGCGCCGTGAGGAACGACGAGCGCACCTCCGACTGGGTCTGCTCGAGGAACGCACGGCGCGACAGAACCACGTTGTTGCGGTTCTTGTCGAGCTCGATGATCTTCGCCTCGATCGCCTGGCCGATGTAGGGGGCGAGGTCGCGGACGCGGCGCATCTCCACCAGGGACGCCGGCAGGAAGCCGCGCAGGCCGATGTCGACGATCAGGCCGCCCTTGACGACCTCGATGACGGTGCCGGAGACGACGCCGTCCTCTTCCTTGATCTTCTCGATCGAGCCCCACGCGCGCTCGTACTGCGCGCGCTTCTTGGAGAGGATCAGGCGGCCTTCCTTGTCCTCCTTGGTGAGAACGAGGGCCTCGATGGTGTCGCCGACGTTGACGACGTCATCCGGGTCGGCGTCGTGGCGGATCGACAGCTCGCGGGCGGGAATCACGCCCTCGGTCTTGTAGCCGATGTCGAGGAGGACCTCGTCACGATCGACCTTGACGATGATGCCCTCTACGAGGTCTCCGTCGTCGAAGTTCTTGATGGTCGCGTCGACGGCAGCGAGGAAATCCTCTGCGGTACCGATGTCATTGACGGCGATGATGGACTCGGGGGTGGATACGGACATTAAGGAGGTGCTCCAAGGTGGACAGGGAATCGTATGAATCTGGACAGGCCGAGCACGAGGGCGCGCCAGGCCAACGGATATCTTACCTCGGTTCATGCAGAGGGCACAACGCGCCGCGCCCGTGTCGTGAACGCGACGCGACCGCGTCCACCCGGGTGGCCGCGAGCGCTCAGAGACCGCGTGCCGTCGCGAGCAGCTCCTCCGGAACCCACTTGGTCTTGCCCATCATGGTCTCGAACGGCTCCAGCACGATCTCATTGCCCTGGAGGGCCGTGAACTTGTGCGTCTCGCCCTTGACGATCCCGTCGATGGCGGCGACCCCCATGCGCGTGCCGAGCAGGCGGTCCGCGGCGGTCGGGATACCCCCGCGCTGCACGTAGCCGAGCACGGTCAGCCGCGTGGCGAATCCGGTGGCGGACTCGATGGCCTTGGTGACCTCATGGCCGATGGACCCTGCGATCGGGTTGCCCTTCTCGTCGAGCGTGGCGTGGCCGGCCCAGTTCGAGCCCTCCGCCGGGATGGCGCCCTCGGCGACGGCGACGATCGAGAAGTTCTTGTAGCGGTGACGGTGCTTGATGCGCTTGGCGATCACGTCGATGTCGAAGGGCTCCTCGGGCGCGAGGATGATGTCCGCCCCACCCGCGATGCCGGCGGTGACCGCGATCCACCCGCTGTGGCGCCCCATGAGCTCCACCACCATGACGCGGTTGTGAGACTCCGCCGTGGAGTGAAGACGGTCCACAGCCTCGGTCGCGATGGAGACCGCGGTGTCGAAGCCGATGGCCGCATCCGTGCCGAGCACGTCGTTGTCGATGGTCTTAGGGATGCCGATGACCGGGACCGCCAACTCCTTCGACACCTTGCCGGCGGCCTTCAGCGTGCCGTCGCCGCCGATGCAGATGAACCCGTCGAGCTTCTCGTTGTCGAACGTGTCCTTGACGGCCTCCATGCCGCCGGGGACCTTGTGGGGATGACACCGGGCCGTGCCCAGCATCGTGCCTCCGTGGACCAGGATCCCTGACACGTCGTCCCTCGTGAGCGGCTTGGCGTCGCCATCGATCACGCCCTGCCAGCCGTTGTTGAACCCGACGATCGAGCAGCCGAGTTCTGAGGTGCCCCGCTTGACCACGGCGCGGATCGCCGCATTCAGGCCGGGACAGTCGCCGCCACCAGTGAGAAGTCCGATTCGCATGGCACCACCCTAGTGTCCTGCGGTGCGCCAGTCACCGCCCATTCCAACGTTCACCTCGAGAGGGACGCTCAGGTCGCCTGCCGCGTGCATCTCCTCGCGAAGGATGGCCTCGACCGCCCCGAGCTCCCCGGGCGCGGTTTCCACCAGCAGTTCATCGTGCACCTGAAGCACCTGTCGCGACGCCAGACCTTCGTCCGCCAGGCGACGTTCGACGCCCAGCATCGCGCGCTTGATCAGGTCCGCCGCCGAGCCCTGGATGGGCGCGTTGAGCGCCATCCGCTCGGCGATCTCACGGCGCTGGCGGTTGGTCGAGGTGAGGTCCGGGATGTAGCGCCGACGCCCGAAGATGGTCTCCGTGTACCCGTCCGTCCGAGCGCGCTCCACGACCGCGTGCAGGTAGTCCCGCACGCCCCCGAACCGCGAGAAGTAGTCGTCCATGAGCGCCTGCGCGGCGCCCACCGGCAGGCCCAACTGGCGCGCCAGGCCGAAGGACGACAACCCATAGGCGAGCCCGTAGGACATCGCCTTGACCTGGGACCTCATCTCGGGCGTGACCTCCTCGGGGGTCACCCCGAACACGCGCGAGCCCACGAACCGGTGCAGGTCCTCGCCGGCGGCGAACGCCGCCACGAGCGCCTCGTCGCCCGACAGGTGCGCCATGATCCGCATCTCGATCTGCGAGTAGTCCGCGGTCACGAGCGTCTCGTAGCCGGCCCCCACCACGAACGCCTCGCGGATGCGATGGCCCTCTGGAGTGCGGATAGGTATGTTCTGCAGGTTCGGATCCTTCGAGCTGAGGCGGCCGGTGGACGCCACCACCTGCGAGAAGGTGGTGTGGATGCGACCGTCAGGCTGCACCGCCTGGACGAGGGTGTCGATGATCTGCGACAGCTTGGCGGCGTCCCGATGCGCGAGCAGCGCGGTGAGGAACGGGTGCGGCGACTTCTCCGCGAGATCGTGGAGGGACGATGCGTCGGTCGAGTATCCCGTCTTGATCTTCTTGGTCTTGGGCATGCCCAGGCGGTCGAAGAGCACCTCCTGCAGCTGCTTGGGGGAACCGAGGTTGACGCGGTCACCGTCGAGCGCCGCGAACGCGTCCTCCGCGGCACGGTCCGCGCGCGCACGCGCCTCATCGGCCAGTCCGCCAAGGTGTGCGCCGTCCACCGCCATCCCCGCGTGCTCCATCCGGGCAAGCACCGAGACGAGCGGGATCTCCAGCTCACGGTAGAGCGCGCCCATGCCGCGCTCGTCGACCATCGGCTCCAGCACGGCCGCGAGGGCGCGCACGTGAGCGGCGCGCTCCCCGGCCGCCTCGCCCTGGGACCCGCCGAGCCCGAGGTCCAGCTCCCCGACCGCGGCCCCGGAGTCGACCGTCACGCCCAGGTGCCGCTGCAGGATCTGGTCGAGCTCGAAGCCGCGCTGATCGGGGTTGACCAGGAAGGCCGCGATCTGAGTGTCTCCGACGATGCCCGCCAGGTCCCAACCCCGCGCCTTGAGCGCGTGCCAGGCGTCCTTGGACGCGTGCAGCACCTTGCCGATCGAGGCATCGGCAAGCCATGCGGCGAGCGCGCGTTCGTCATCGGGGCCGAGCGCGGCCAGATCCAGGCCCCACGCCGCGTCGGCCGCACCGGCCACGCCGACCGCCCACGCGTCCGCATCGACACCGCCGCGGCCCTCGACGTGCACGGACACGGGTCCGGCCAGCGCCAGGATGCCCGCGACCGCACCCTCGGTGCGCACCGCGACCGCAGGGGTCTCGGGCGACGCATCCTCGGCGACGTCGCCCGCCGCGAAGGGGAGCAACCGGTCGCGCAGGGTGCGGAACTGAAGCGCATCGCAGACCTCGTGGATCGCGGCGGCGTCGGCGCCCACGTACTCCATGGCGGCGACGGGCACCTCGACCTCGAGGTCGGTGAGGAGATGGTTGAGCTCGCGGTTGAGGCGCACCTGATCGAGATGTGCGCGTAGGCTCTCGCCCGCCTTGCCCGGGACGTCATCGGCCCCGTCGAGGATGCCCTCGAGGCCGCCGTAGACGCCGATCCACTTCGCGGCGGTCTTGGGGCCCACTCCGGGCACCCCCGGCAGGTTGTCGCTCGACTCGCCTACCAGCGCCGCCAGGTCCGGGTACTGCTCGGGTCGCACGCCGTACTTCTCCGCCACGGCGTCGGGCGTGAACCGCACCAGGTCCGACACGCCCTTGCGCGGGTACAGCAGCGTCACGTCGTCGTTCACCAGTTGGATGGTGTCGCGGTCCCCGGACACCACCAGCACGGTCAGCCCGGCCTCGCGACCCAGCCGCGCGTACGTGGCGAGCAGATCGTCCGCCTCGTAACGAGGCTTGTCGACCGCCGTGACGCGGAGAGCGCCCAACATCTCGCGGATCAACGGCACCTGAGGCTCGAACTCCGGGGGCGTCGCAT
>NZ_JAHEBP010000016.1:0-5998 GCF_024642165.1 Demequina sp. | reverse complement strand
GCGTACGTGGCGAGCAGATCGTCCGCCTCGTAACGAGGCTTGTCGACCGCCGTGACGCGGAGAGCGCCCAACATCTCGCGGATCAACGGCACCTGAGGCTCGAACTCCGGGGGCGTCGCATCACGCGTGCCCTTGTACGAGGGCAGACGCTCGGTGCGAAAGGTGCCGCCCGGCAGGTCGAAGGCCACCGCGACGTGCGTAGGTCGATGGTCCTTAAGGAGCGTCGCGAGCATGGTGGTGAAGCCGTAGACGGCGTTGGTCGGCACCCCGGTAGACGTGGCGAAGTTCTCGACCGGGAGGCCGAAGAACGCGCGGAACGCCATGGAGAGGCCGTCGACCAGCAGGAGTGTTCCCTTGGTGGATTCGCTCACAGATGCCAACCTATCCCTATGTCAGACGCCGAGGTCTCCCGTCCGGATCCACCCATGGAGGATGGGCTGATGGCCCGGATGGGCATCACCATCATGGAGGTGACCGCCGACATCGCCGTGGGCACGATGCCCGTCGCCGGCAACACCCAGCCGTATGGACTGCTTCACGGCGGCGCCTCCGCGGTGCTCGCCGAGTCGCTCGGCTCGCTCGCCGCGATGGCGCATGCCGCACCCGACGGCATCGCCGTGGGCATCGACCTGTCCATCACCCACATGCGGAGCGCCCGGACCGGAGTCGTGACGGGCACGGCCACTCCCCTGCACCGCGGTCGCACCATCGCGGTGTACGCGATCACCATCGAGAACCAGGAAGGGCAGATCGTGTCCCACGCCCGCCTCACGTGCGCGATTCGCCCAGCAGGGGCCACATGAACGAAACATGTCTGCGGTAGGTTGACGAACAACCCGGACCTAGGAGAGGGGCACACGTGCTGGCGACTCTGGACCGACGAACGCTGCTCAAGGCGGCACTCGTCTTCGTGATCGCGGCGATCGGATTCGTCGCGGTCGTCACATTGGGGGGCGGCGCAGAAGCCGCCTCTGCCGACCCGGAGGTCGCCACCACCGCGGCCACCACCGCTGCGGGAGGCAACATCCTCCTGCAGAACCTCTTCAACGGTGTGGTCTTCGGGCTGCTCCTGGCGCTCGCGTCCGTGGGGCTGTCGCTGATCTACGGCACCACCGGCCTCAGCAACTTCGCCCACGGCGAGATGGTGACGTTCGGCGCGATGATCACCTTCTTCCTCGCGACGCAGCAGCCGGTGTCGCTGCCCCTTCTCCCCTTCTCGTTCACCGTGGGCCTACCGCTGATACCCGCCGCCCTCATCGGAATCTCGATCTCGGCCGGGTTCGGGTGGCTCCAGGACAAGGTGATCTGGAGCCAACTGCGCCGCCGCCGCGTCGCGATGGTGCAACAGATGATCGTCAGCATCGGCCTATCGTTGGCGCTCGTGAACCTGATCCAGTGGTGGATCGGCGGCCGCCCCGTGCGCCTCACAACGTCGATCGACCCCCGGAACCAGTACGGACCCATCTCCGTGGGCAACGTGACGCTGATGTCGATGGCAATCGCGATCGTTGCGCTGCTGGGGGTCGCCTACTTCCTCCAGCGCACCCGCCTCGGCCGCGCGACCCGCGCGGTGTCCGACAACCCCGCTCTGGCCTCGGCGTCCGGTATCAAGGTCGACTCGATCATCCGCATCGTCTGGGTCATGGCGGCCGGGCTGGCCGCGCTCGGCGGCATCCTGCTCGCGCTGTACCAGCAGGGCATCGGGTTCGATGACGGCACCCAACTGCTGCTGTTGATGTTCGCGGCCGTCACGCTCGGCGGCCTCGGACACCCCTACGGCGCGCTCGTTGGGTCGCTCATCATCGGCATCGTGGCGGAGGTCTCGACGGTGTGGCTGCCGCCCGACCTCAAGTTCGCAACCGCGCTCGGGATCCTCATCGTGGTACTGCTGTTCCGCCCTCAGGGCATCCTCGGCAAGTCGGAAAGGGTCGGCTGACATGGACATCCTCTTCGACGTGCTGCGCACGGCCATCGCGCCGTCCACCGCCGCCTTCGCGCTCGCCGCGATCGGCCTCAACTTCCACTTCGGCCTCACGGGCCTGCTCAACATGGGTCACGCCGGGTTCATGCTGCTCGGCATGTACGGGTTCGCGATCTCCCTGCAGGCCGGGTGGCCCATCTGGCTGGCACTGATCGCGGGACTCGTGGCCGCCGGCGTCTTCGCGCTCCTGCTCGGTTGGCCCACATTGAAGCTGCGAGGCGATTACCTGGCGATCGTCACCATCGCGGCTGCCGAGATGGTGAGGTTCCTGGGCCGATCCCAAAGCCTCAAGGACCTGACCGGCGCCTCCAGCGGGATTCGCGGCAAGGACTTCAAGGAGCCGTTCGAGCTCCTGTCGCCGTTCCCTGACCGCATCGTGGAGATCGGCCCCTTCTCGCTGCACGGTTCCCGATCCTCATCCTGGTGGCTCACCGTGGTGACCTGGTCGCTCGTCTTCCTGTTCGCGGCCATCTACTGGCGCCTCGCCTCGTCCCCCTGGGGCCGCGTGCTCAAGGGCATCCGCGAAGACGAGGACGCGGTCCGCTCGCTCGGCAAGAACGTCTACTCGTACAAGATGCAGGCGCTGGTGATCGGCGGCATGATCGGAGCGCTGGGCGGCATCACCTGGTCGCTCGGAAACTCCGTCCAGCCCGACTCGATGGGCCGCCCCACCACCTTCTGGATCTGGACGCTGCTGTTGCTCGGCGGCGCGGCGACGGTCTTCGGTCCGGTGCTCGGCTCAATCCTGTTCTGGTCCGCCCTCACGCTCGTCAAGAGCGTCGCGTCCGCCCTGATCCCGTCCGACGTCCTGGCCCCCACCGAGCTGGAGCCATTCTCGCTCGTACTGGTGGGCGTGACTCTGATGCTCCTGGTGGTGTTCAGGCCGCAGGGCGTGCTCGGCAACAAGAAGGAGCTGGCGTTCAATGGCTGACACCGTATTCACCTCAGTCCCTCGCGAGCCCGGGGCCGTCAAGCCCAATGCCATCTTGGTCGCCGACGGCGTCACGAGGCGCTTCGGCGGGCTCACAGCGGTCGACGTTGCGCACTTCGAGGTCGAGCGCAACTCCATCACCGCCCTGATCGGCCCCAACGGAGCCGGCAAGTCCACATTCTTCAACCTGCTCACAGGTTTCGACAGCGCGCAGGAGGGCGAGGGCACGTTCGAGGGCCGGCCGCTGCGGGGCATGTCCCCGGCCAAGGTCGCCCGCGCGGGCATGGTACGAACCTTCCAGTTGACCAAGGCGCTCAACCGCATGACGGTGATGGAGAACATGCGCCTGGGCGCACAATCTCAGCCCGGCGAGAACCTCGTCCGCGCCTTCGTGCCGCCCCTGTGGGCCACGCGCGAGCGGGAGATCTCGGAGCAGGCACACGAGCTGCTTCACCGCTTCAAGCTGTATGAGAAGCGGGAGGACTACGCGGGATCGCTGTCGGGAGGGCAGCGCAAACTGCTCGAGATGGCGCGCGCGTTGATGTCCAAGCCCACGATGGTCATGCTCGACGAGCCGATGGCCGGCGTGAACCCGGCGCTCACCGAGTCGCTGCTCGACCACATCGTAGAACTCAAGGAGGACGGAATGACCGTCCTGTTCGTGGAACACGACATGCACATGGTGCGCCGCATCTCCGACTGGGTGGTGGTGATGGCCGAAGGCAAGATCATCGCCGAGGGCCCGGCCAACACCGTGATGGCGAATCGGGCGGTGCAGGACGCATACCTGGGATCCCATCACGACACCGACCTGTTCGAGGAGCGTGAAGAAGCATGACCGACCACCCCGTCATCCTCGACGCGGACGATCTCATCGCTGGTTACCTGCCCGGCATCAACATTCTCAACGGGTGCTCGATGGAAGTACGCGAGGGCGAGCTCATCGGCATCATCGGCCCCAACGGCGCCGGCAAGTCGACGTTCCTCAAGGCGCTCTTCGGCCTGGTGCCGGTGCGCGACGGATCCGTCACGCTCGCGGGCGAGGACATCACCAACCTGCGTGCCGACCAGCTTGTCAAGCGCGGCGTCGGGTTTGTGCCGCAGACCAACAACGTCTTCCCGTCCCTCACTATCGAGGAGAACCTCGAGATGGGCGCCTACCAGGCGCACAAGAGCTTCAAGAAGCAGATGACGAAGATCGGCGACCTCTTTCCCGTGCTGGTCGAGCGCAAGAACCAGCGTGCCGGCTCGCTGTCCGGAGGCGAGCGCCAGATGGTGGCCATGGCGCGGGCACTGATGATGGACCCGCAGGTGCTGCTGCTCGACGAGCCCAGTGCCGGCCTGTCCCCCGTGCGCCAGGATGAGACGTTCGTTCGCACTCGAGACATCAACCGCACGGGCGTCACCGTGATCATGGTGGAGCAGAATGCGCGTCGCTGCCTGCAGATCTGCGACCGCGGCTATGTGCTCGACCAGGGCACCTCGGCGTACACCGCGACCGGCCAGGAGCTGCTCAAGGACCCGAAGGTCATCGAGTTGTACCTGGGCACGCTGGGCGCGTAGGAGGCATCACATCGGCCTTGGGGCCGGTCCGTCACGGCGGGCCGGCCCTTCGTCGTCTCCGCGCCGCCGCGCGGGTACTCCTCCGAGTCGCACCGGCCCGCCACGTCCGCCATCCCGGTCGGAACGACGCGCGGGCGGGCGTGCTAAAGGGCCCCCGGCCGGAGCCGGGGGCCCTTCGAACAGCGCGTTCCTCAGGAGCCTGGATCAGGCCTCGGGAACCTCACCGTAGACCGTGTCCAACAGCGAGTAGGTGTTGTCCTCACCGTACTGGTAGACACCGATGTAGGCGCTCGACGGGTCGTTGTCCGCATTGAATGGACCAACACCAGAGATCGCCATGTAGTGGATCTCCTCGCCGGCGTCGAGAAGCTCGACGCAGGCCGCGAAGCCGGTGCACTCGGTGCCACCGGTTGCGCCGGACACTGCCGCCAGGTTGTCGGCGATGGTCTGACCGTCGGTCGCACCACCCTTGACGGCAGCGAGGGCCGCCAGCATGACCGCGTCGTACGACTCGGCGCCGTAGGCGTACTCCGAGAGCGCCTCGCCGTAGGCCTCGTCGAGGCGCGCACGGAAGTCGTCGGCTGGCGAAGCACCCGGCAGCGTGCCCTTGGCTCCGGTGAGGGCTCCGGGGTCGAGCTCGTCCGAGCGGTCGGCAAGGTTGCCATCCACGAAGTAGAGCTTCGAGGTGTCGAAGCCCGCCGCGACAAGCTCAGGGATGATCAGCGACGTCTGGTCGAACGCGATCAGCACGATCGCCTCGGGGTTGGTCGCGAGGATCGCCTGGACGTCCGACTGGAAGCTGGAAGCCGCCGGGTCGAACTCCTGGCCCGCCTCACCATAGGTGAGCGCGCCACCCGCGGCCACAAGGGTCTCCTTGATGACGTCACGCAGCGACGTTCCGTAGTCGTCGTTGAAGACGAGGATTCCGACGTTGGTGTAGCCGTCGTCGAGCAGCAGGTTTCCCATGGCGTTGCCCTGGACCGTGTCCGGCGGGGCGGTGCGGAAGTAGAACGGCGAGTAGCCCGAGAGGCTCGTCGCGGTGTTGGCGGGCGAGATCTGCACCACGCCCGCGTTGGTGATGTCGTCGATCGCGTTCAACGTCACGGAGGACGAGGCCGCGCCCACGACGACGGAGACGCCGCCACCGAGGAGCTTGGTCACGGAGTCCGACGTGATCTGCGGGTTCGCCGTGTCGGACGAGTCCTCGTGCTGGACGGTGACATCCATGCCGTTGATGCCGCCGGCCTCGTTGATCTCGTTGACAGCAAGGTCGACACCCGCGATCTCGGGCGGGCCGAGGAACGCGAGCGAGCCCGTGATGGGCAGCAGCGAGCCGATGGCGAGAGCTTCGCCCGTCATGGCGTCGCCGGTGGGCTCAGTGCTCGAGCCCTCGTCGGACGTACCGCTCGAACATGCGGCTAGGGACAGGGTCGCGACGGCGGCGAATGCCGCGCCACGGGCGATGGAATTCCATCGTGCCATTTGTTTCCTCCCACTTGGCGAGACGATCTCGCCTTGGTTAG
>NZ_JAHEBP010000015.1 GCF_024642165.1 Demequina sp. | reverse complement strand
CAGTTCTCGCCGGCCCACGCCTCGTCCATCTGCTTGTGGAACATCTCGATGCCCGTGACGATGGTCTTCTGCGGCTGGCGGATGCCGAGGATCTCGACCTCCGAGTTGATCTTGAGCTTGCCGCGCTCGACCTTGCCGGTGACGACGGTGCCACGACCGGTGATGGTGAAGACGTCCTCGATGGGCATGAGGAACGGCTTGTCCATGTCGCGGACGGGCTCGGGGACGCTCTCGTCCACGGCGTCCATCAGCTCCTGGACGGTCGCCACCCACTCCGGGTCGCCCTCGAGCGCCTTCAGCGCCGAGACGCGCACCACGGGTGCGTTGTCGCCGTCGAAGCCCTGCGAGGACAGCAGCTCACGGACCTCCATCTCGACGAGCTCGAGGAGCTCCTCGTCGGCCGCGGGGATCATGTCCGCCTTGTTCAGCGCGACGAGCAGGTAGGGCACGCCCACCTGACGGGCGAGGAGCACGTGCTCACGCGTCTGCGCCATCGGGCCGTCGGTCGCCGCGACCACAAGGATCGCGCCGTCCATCTGGGCCGCGCCGGTGATCATGTTCTTGATGTAGTCCGCGTGGCCGGGTGCGTCCACGTGCGCGTAGTGGCGCTTCTCGGTCTCGTACTCGATGTGCGCGATGTTGATGGTGATACCGCGCTCGCGCTCCTCGGGAGCCTTGTCGATGTCCTCGAAGGGCGTGAAGGGGTTGAGGTCCGGGAACCTGTCGTGCAGGACCTTCGAGATTGCGGCGGTCAGCGTCGTCTTTCCGTGGTCGACGTGACCGATGGTGCCGACGTTGACGTGCGGCTTGGTCCGCTCGAACTTGACCTTAGCCATGGTGGCTTCCTCCTGAATGTGTTGTGAGACTCGGGTAGAGGATCCGACTGCTGATGGCCGCTGCCATCGTGGGGCGCATCCCTACTGGTCGTATTATTTCCTACTTCAACCGTTGGGACTACTCGCCCCGGGTCTTAGCGATGATCTCCTCGGCAACGTTGCGAGGAACCTCTGCGTAGCTGTCGAAGGTCATCGAGTACACCGCACGACCCTGCGTCTTGGAACGCAGGTCGCCGACGTAGCCGAACATCTCCGAGAGCGGAACCAGTGAGTCGATGACCTTGACGCCGGCGGCGTCGGACATGTGACGGATCTGGCCACGGCGTGAGTTGAGATCGCCGATCACGTCGCCCATGTACTCCTCGGGCGTGCGCACCTCGACGGCCATCACCGGCTCCAGCAGAACCGGGTTGGCCTTGCGAGCGGCCTCCTTGAAGGCCATCGAGCCGGCGATCTTGAACGCCATCTCGGACGAGTCGACGTCGTGGTACTGACCGTCGAGCAGCGCGGCCTTCACGCCCACCATCTGGTAGCCCGCGAGGATGCCGATCTGCATGGCGTCCTGGATGCCCGCGTCGACCGACGGGATGTACTCGCGCGGCACGCGACCACCGGTGACGGAGTTCACGAACTCGTACTGCACCTCGGAGTCGGCGTCGAGCGGCTCGATGCTGATCTGAACCTTGGCGAACTGGCCCGATCCACCCGTCTGCTTCTTGTGGGTGTAGTCGTGCTTGGCGACGGTGCCACGAATGGTCTCGCGGTACGCGACCTGCGGCTTGCCCACGTTGGCGTCGACCTTGAACTCGCGACGCATGCGGTCGACGATGATGTCCAGGTGCAGCTCGCCCATGCCGGAGATGACGGTCTGGCCCGTGTCCTCGTCGAGCTTGACGCGGAAGGTCGGGTCCTCCTCGGCCAGCTTCTGGATCGCGATGGACATCTTCTCCTGGTCGCCCTTGGTCTTGGGCTCGACCGCCACGTGGATCACGGGCTCAGGGAAGGTCATCGACTCGAGCACGACGGGCGCGCTCGGGTCGCACAGGGTGTCGCCCGTGGTGGTGTCCTTGAGGCCGATCACCGCGTAGATGTGGCCCGCGGTGACCGAGTCGACCGGGTTCTCCTTGTTGGCGTGCATCTGGAAGACCTTGCCGATGCGCTCCTTCTTGCCCTTGGTCGCGTTGACCACTGCGGCTCCGGAGTCGACCTTGCCCGAGTAGACCCGGATGTAGGTGAGGCGTCCGAAGAAGGGGTGCGTCATGATCTTGAAGGCGAGCGCGGAGAACGGCTCGTCGGCGTCGGCGTGACGCTCGACGATCTTCTCCTCGTCGTTGGGCGCGTGGCCCTCGATCGCGGGCATGTCGATCGGCGACGGCAGGTAGTCCACCACCGCGTCGAGCATCGGCTGCACGCCGCGGTTCTTGAACGCCGAGCCGCACAGCACGGGGTACAGCTCCGAGTTGAGGACCATCTTGCGGATGGCGCCCTTGATCTCCGGAACCGTCAGCTCCTCGCCGCCGAGGTACTTCTCGATCAGCGCCTCGTCGGACTCGGCGACGGCCTCGAGCAGCTCGGCCCGGTACTCCTCCGCCTTGTCGACCAGGTGCGCGGGAATCGCCTCGACCTCGTACTTGGCGCCCAGGGTGACGTCACCCTTGGAGTCGCCCGGCCACACCAGCGCACGCATCTCGACCAGGTCGACGACGCCCACGAAGTCGCCCTCCGCGCCGATCGGCAGCTGGATGACGAGCGGCTTCGCGCCGAGGCGCGACTTGATGGTGTCGACGGTGAAGTAGAAGTCCGCGCCGATCTTGTCCATCTTGTTGACGAAGCAGATGCGGGGGACGTTGTACTTGTCGGCCTGGCGCCAGACGGTCTCGGACTGGGGCTCCACGCCCTCCTTGCCGTCGAACACCGCAACCGCGCCGTCAAGGACGCGCAGGTTGCGCTCGACCTCGACGGTGAAGTCGACGTGGCCGGGGGTGTCGATGATGTTCAGCTGGGTGGTGTTCCAGAAGCACGTGGTCGCGGCGGACGTGATGGTGATGCCGCGCTCCTGCTCCTGCGCCATCCAGTCCATCGTCGCGGCGCCGTCGTGCACCTCGCCGATCTTGTAGGTGATACCCGTGTAGAACAGGATTCGCTCGGTCGTCGTCGTCTTGCCGGCATCGATGTGGGCCATGATGCCGAAGTTGCGGACCTTCGTGAGGTCCGTGAGCACGTCCTGTGCCACGAGTGGTTCTCCTAGTCGTCTCGATCGGTCGAACGCGGCTGCGACTACCAGCGGTAGTGCGCGAACGCCTTGTTCGACTCGGCCATCTTGTGCATGTCCTCGCGACGCTTGACCGCGGCACCGAGGCCGTTGGACGCGTCGAGGACCTCGTTCATGAGGCGCTCGGTCATGGTCTTCTCACGGCGCTGACGGGCGAAGTCAACGAGCCAGCGCAGCGCCAGCGTGGTCGCGCGCACCGGGCGCACGTCGACCGGCACCTGGTACGTGGCACCGCCCACGCGGCGGGAGCGGACCTCGAGCGCGGGGCGGATGTTGTCGAGCGCGCGCTTGAGCACCACGACGGGGTCCTGGCCCGACTTCTCGCGGACGCCCTCGAGCGCACCGTAGACGATGGCCTCGGCGACGGACTTCTTGCCGTCCAGCAGGACCTTGTTGATGAGCTGCGTCACCACGGGGGCGCCGTAGACGGGGTCGTTGATGATCGGACGCTTCGGCGCCGGTCCCTTGCGAGGCATTACTTCTTCTCCATCTTCGCGCCGTAGCGGCTGCGAGCCTGCTTGCGGTTCTTCACGCCCTGCGTGTCGAGAGAGCCGCGGACGATCTTGTAGCGGACACCCGGGAGGTCCTTCACACGGCCGCCGCGCACGAGCACGATCGAGTGCTCCTGGAGGTTGTGGCCCTCACCGGGGATGTACGCGGTGACCTCGATACCGGTCGAGAGGCGCACACGCGCCACCTTGCGCAGAGCCGAGTTCGGCTTCTTCGGGGTGGTCGTGTAGACGCGCGTGCAGACGCCGCGACGCTGGGGGCTCGACTGAAGAGCCGGGGTCTTGGTCTTGGAGGCCTTGGGGTGACGGCCCTTCCTGACCAGCTGCTGAATCGTAGGCACTGCATCTCCGTGTCTGTCTCGGTACTGAGGAAACGTTTGTCGTGTCGGCCCGACCCCCGCGCCCGGGCGTGTCGTTCCATCGGCTTGTCGCACCACGGGCGCGACTCGGGGGCCCGGCGACGCGGGCACAAGCATCTAAGATACCCGCGCTCCGCGCCGCCGTCAAAGCGGACTTCGCCCGCCGGCCCCGTCGGTTCAGTCTCGGATGTCGAACTCCTCGAGCGGCACGGCCTCGCCGGTGCCCTCGCCGAAGAACTGGCCGTCCCATTCCTCATACCCGAAGGTCGGGAACAGGTTGGCCTTCGCCGCCTCGGTGGGCTCCACCGTCGCCGTGCGGTACTGGGCGAGCCCGGTACCGGCGGGGATGAGCTTTCCGATGATGACGTTCTCCTTGAGGCCGAGCAGCGAGTCCGACTTGCCGGACATCGCGGCCTCGGTGAGGACGCGCGTGGTCTCCTGGAAGGAGGCCGCCGAGAGCCACGACTCGGTCGCGAGCGACGCCTTCGTGATGCCCATGAGCTCGGGACGCGCGGAGGCGGGCTTGCCGCCGGCGGTCACGGTCTCGCGGTTGGCGTTCTCGAAACGGCTGCGCTCGGCGAGCTCGCCGGGCAGCAGGTTGGTCTCGCCGGAGTCGAGCACGGTCACGCGGCGCAGCATCTGCCGCACGATGACCTCGATGTGCTTGTCGTGGATCTCCACACCCTGCGAGCGGTAGACGTTCTGGACCTCGTCCACCAGGTGCTTCTGGGTGGCACGCGGGCCCAGGATACGGAGCACGTTCTTGGGGTCGACCGCACCCGCGACCAGCTGCTGGCCCACCTCGACGTGCTCGCCATCCTGGACCACCAGGCGCGAGCGCTTGGTGACCGGGTACTCGACGGGCTCGTCACCGTTGTCGGGCGTGACCACCAGGCGACGGGTCGCCTCCGAGTCGTCCACCTTCAGCGTTCCGGCGACCTCGGAGATCGGGGCCTCACCCTTGGGGGTGCGGGCCTCGAACAGCTCCTGGACACGCGGGAGACCCTGCGTGATGTCGTCCGCCGATGCCACACCACCGGTGTGGAAGGTGCGCATCGTCAGCTGAGTGCCGGGCTCGCCGATGGACTGCGCCGCGATGATGCCCACGGCCTCGCCGATGTCGACGAGTTCACGGGTGGCGAGCGACCGGCCGTAGCAGCGTGCGCAGGTGCCCACCGCGGACTCGCAGGTCAGGACCGAGCGGACCTTGACCTCTTCGACGCCCTCGATGATCAGCGCGTCGATGATCGCGTCGCCGATGTCGGAGCCGGCCTTCGCGAGCACCGTCCCAGAGGCGTCCTCCACGTCGACCGCCAGCGTGCGCGCGAAGACCGAGGTGGCGACGCGCTCGTGCCAGATCCGATCGCCGGCGGGCGTGACCTCGACGATGGGCATCGTCAGGCCACGCTCGGTGCCGCAGTCGTCCTCGCGGACGATGACGTCCTGGGAGACGTCGACCAGGCGGCGCGTGAGATATCCGGAGTCCGCAGTACGCAGCGCCGTGTCCGCGAGGCCCTTTCGGGCACCGTGGGTGGCGATGAAGTACTCGAGGACGGACAGCCCCTCGCGGTAGTTCGACTTGATCGGGCGCGGAATGATCTCGCCCTTCGGGTTGGCCACAAGGCCACGCATGCCCGCGATCTGGCGGACCTGCATCCAGTTGCCTCGCGCCCCGGAGCCCACCATGGTGTGCACCGTGTTGTGCTCGGGGAAGGCCTCCCGCATGGCCTTGTCGACCTCGTTGGTGGCCTGGGTCCAGATCTCGATGAGCTCCTGACGGCGCTCGTCGTCGGTGATCAGACCGGTGTCGAACTGGTCCTGAACCTTGGCGGCCTGGGCCTCGTAGCGCTCGAGGATCTCCTGCTTGTTGGACGGCGTCGCGACGTCGCCGATGGCGATCGTCACACCCGACCGGGTCGCCCAGTGGAAGCCCGCCGCCTTGAGGGCGTCGAGCGAGGCGGCAACCTCGACCTTGGGGTAGCGCTCAGCGAGGGTGTTGACGATGTCGCCCAGCACCTTCTTGTCCACGTTGCGGTTGACGTACGGGTACGTCACCGGCAGCAGGTCGTTGAACAGCGAGCGACCGAGCGTGGTGGTGAGCATGAACATCGCGCCGGCCACGTGATCCGCGGGCAGCTCGACGTCGACCGGGGGCACCGTGTCGCCGTCGACGCGGAGACGGATCTCCGAGTTGAGGGTGATGGTGCCATGGTCGAGAGCCATGAGCGCCTCCGCCTGCGAGCCGAACACCAGGCCCTCCCCCGTCGAGCCCGTCTTGAGCAGCGACAGGTGGTAGAGGCCGATGATCATGTCCTGCGAGGGCATGGTCACCGGGCGGCCGTCGGACGGCTTCAGGATGTTGTTGCTCGAGAGCATCAGCACGCGGGCCTCGGCCTGCGCCTCGGCCGAGAGCGGCAGGTGCACAGCCATCTGGTCACCGTCGAAGTCGGCGTTGAACGCGCCGCAGACCAGCGGGTGCAGGTGGATGGCCTTGCCCTCGACCAGTTGGGGCTCGAACGCCTGGATGCCCAGGCGGTGCAGGGTGGGCGCGCGGTTGAGCAGCACGGGGTGCTCGCGGATGACCTCCTCGAGCACGTCCCAGACCTCGGGACGGCTGCGTTCGACCATGCGCTTGGCGGACTTGATGTTCTGGGCGTGGTTGAGCTCGACCAGGCGCTTCATGACGAAGGGCTTGAACAGCTCGAGCGCCATCTGCTTGGGCAGGCCGCACTGGTGCAGCTTGAGGGTGGGGCCCACCACGATGACCGAACGGCCCGAGTAGTCGACGCGCTTGCCGAGCAGGTTCTGGCGGAACCGGCCCTGCTTGCCCTTGAGCATGTCCGAGATGGACTTGAGCGGGCGGTTGCCCGGCCCCGTCACCGGACGGCCGCGGCGGCCGTTGTCGAACAGCGAGTCGACGGCCTCCTGCAGCATGCGCTTCTCGTTGTTCACGATGATCTCGGGGGCGCCGAGGTCGAGCAGACGCTTGAGGCGGTTGTTGCGGTTGATGACGCGGCGGTACAGGTCGTTGAGGTCGGAGGTCGCGAAGCGTCCACCGTCCAGCTGGACCATGGGCCGCAGGTCCGGCGGGATCACCGGGACGCAGTCGAGCACCATGCCCTCGGGCGAGTTGGTGGTGGTGAGGAACGCGTTGACCACCTTGAGGCGCTTGAGCGCGCGGGTCTTGCGCTGGCCCTTGCCGGTCGCGATGATCTCGCGCAGCTTGTCGGCCTCGGCGGCGAGGTCGAAGGTCTGCAGGCGCTTCTGAATCGCCTCCGCACCCATCGAGCCCTTGAAGTAGGAACCGTAGCGGCGCGACATCTCGCGGTACAGCATCTCGTCGCCCTCGAGGTCCTGGACCTTGAGGCCGGCGAAGCGGTCGAAGATCGCGTCGAGACGCTCGATCTCCGCATCGGCACGCTTACGGATGTTCGCCATCTCGCGCTCGGCGCCGTCCTTGACCTTGCGCTTCACGTCGGCCTTGGCACCCTCGGCCTCGAGCTCGCCCAGGTCCTTCTCGAGCTTCTCGGCACGCGTATTGATGTCGACGTCGCGCTGGTTGGCGATCGCCTTCTTCTCCTTCTCCAGCTCGTTGCGGAGCTGGGGAAGGTCCTCGTGACGGCCGTCGATGTCCACCTCGGTGACCATGTACGCCGCGAAGTAGATGACCTTCTCGAGGTCCTTCGGGGCGAGGTCGAGGAGGTAGCCCAGTCGCGACGGGACGCCCTTGAAGTACCAGATGTGCGTGACCGGGGCGGCCAGCTCGATGTGGCCCATCCGCTCGCGGCGGACCTTCGAACGGGTCACCTCGACGCCGCAGCGCTCACAGATGATGCCGCGGTAGCGGACGCGCTTGTACTTGCCGCAGCCGCATTCCCAGTCCCGTGTGGGACCGAAGATCTTCTCGCAGAACAGGCCGTCCTTCTCGGGCTTGAGCGTGCGGTAGTTGATGGTCTCGGGCTTCTTCACCTCACCGTGCGACCAATTGCGGATGTCCTCCGCGGTCGCAAGGCCGATGCGCAGATCGCCGAACTCGTTGACGTCGAGCAAGGTTCTACTTCCTTACTGCCGGCGAGGCGCCGGCACCGAAAACTTCTTCTGTATGGAGTGAGCTCGAGGCTCGTCAGATCTCGTCGACGCTGGAGGCATCGGGGCGGCTGGACAGGGAGATGCCTAGCGACTCGGCGGCCTGATAGGCGTCGTCGTCGGTCTCGCGCATCTCGATGACGTGGCCCTCGTGGTTGAGGACCTCCACGTTGAGGCAGAGCGACTGCATCTCCTTCATCAGGACTCGGAAGGACTCGGGCAGGCCCGGCTCCGGGATGTTCTGCCCCTTCACGATCGCCTCGTAGACCTTCACACGGCCCACCACATCGTCCGACTTGATGGTCAGCAGCTCCTGAAGCGCGTAGGCGGCGCCGTACGCCTCGAGGGCCCACACCTCCATCTCGCCGAAGCGCTGTCCGCCGAACTGGGCCTTACCGCCCAGCGGCTGCTGCGTGATCATCGAGTACGGGCCGGTCGAGCGCGCGTGGATCTTGTCGTCGACCAGGTGGTGGAGCTTGAGGATGTACTTGTAGCCCACCGCGACCGGCTCGGGGAACGGCTCGCCGGTACGCCCGTCGAACAGTTCCGCCTTGCCCTCGCTGTCCACGAGACGCACGCCGTCGCGGTTCGGGTTCACGACCGATCGCAGCCCGCCCAGGACGTCCTCGCGCAGGCCGTCGAACACCGGCGTCGCGACCGGCGTGCCGGGCTCCGACTTCACGGCGTTCTCCGGCAAGTGGTCCATCCACGGGCCCTTGGCGCCGGTGGCGTCCCAGCCCTGCTTGGCGATCCAGCCCGTGTGGGTCTCGAGCACCTGGCCCACGTTCATGCGGCCGGGCACGCCCAGGGGGTTGAGGATGACGTCGACCGGCGTGCCGTCCGCGAGGAACGGCATGTCCTCGACGGGCAGGATGGTCGAGATGACGCCCTTGTTGCCGTGGCGGCCGGCGAGCTTGTCGCCCTCCTGGATCTTGCGGCGCTGAGCGATGTAGACACGCACCAGCTGGTTCACGCCCGCGGGGAGGTCGTCGCCGTCCTCCTCCGTGAAGACGCGGACGCCGATAACCGTGCCGGACTCGCCGTGCGGGACCTTGAGCGAGGTGTCGCGCACCTCGCGCGCCTTCTCGCCGAAGATCGCGCGCAGCAGGCGCTCCTCCGGGGTGAGCTCGGTTTCGCCCTTGGGCGTGACCTTGCCGACCAGGATGTCGCCGGCGCGAACCTCGGCGCCGATGCGGACGATGCCCCGCTCGTCGAGGTCGGCCAGCGCCTCTTCCGACGCGTTCGGGATGTCGCGGGTGATCTCCTCGGGGCCGAGCTTCGTGTCGCGGGCGTCGACCTCGTGCTCCTCGATGTGGATCGAGGACAGGACGTCGTCCTGCACGAGACGCTGCGACAGGATGATCGCGTCCTCGTAGTTGTGACCCTCCCAGCACATGAAGGCGACCAGCAGGTTGCGGCCCAGGGCGAGGTCGCCCTGGTCCGTGGCCGGGCCGTCGGCGATGACCGAGCCGACGACCACGCGGTCGCCCTCGTCCACCACGACGCGCTGGTTGTACGACGTGCCCTGGTTCGAGCGCTGGAACTTGGCGATGCGGTACGAGCCCGTGGTGCCGTCATCGTTCGCGACCGTCACCAGGTCGGAGCTGACCTCCGTCACCACGCCCTCCTTCGACGCGATGACCACGTCACCGGCGTCGATCGCCGCACGTCGCTCCATGCCGGTGCCCACGAGGGGCGCCTCGGAGCGCACCAGCGGGACCGCCTGGCGCTGCATGTTGGCGCCCATGAGGGCACGGTTCGCGTCGTCGTGCTCGAGGAACGGGATCAGAGCCGTCGCGACCGACACCATCTGGCGGGGCGAGACGTCCATGTAGTCGACCGCCTCGCGGGCGACGAACTCGACCTCTCCGCCCTTGGCGCGCACGAGCACGCGCTCCTCGACGAAGCGACCCTTCTCGTCCAGCGGGGCGTTCGCCTGGGCGATCACGTACTGGTCCTCGTCGTCTGCGGTCAGGTAGTCGACCTTGTCCGACACGACACCCTTGACGACCTTGCGGTACGGGGTCTCGACGAAGCCCAGCGGGTTGATGCGGCCGAACGACGCCAGCGAGCCGATGAGGCCGATGTTGGGACCCTCAGGGGTCTCGATCGGGCACATGCGGCCGTAGTGCGAGGTGTGGACGTCGCGGACCTCCATGCCCGCGCGGTCGCGGGAGAGGCCACCGGGGCCCAGCGCCGAGAGGCGGCGCTTGTGGGTGAGCCCGGCCAGCGGGTTGTTCTGGTCCATGAACTGCGACAGCTGCGACGTTCCGAAGAACTCGCGGATCGCCGCGACCACCGGACGCGTGTTGATCAGCGTCTGCGGCGTGATCGCCTCGACGTCCTGAGTGGTCATCCGCTCGCGGACCACGCGCTCCATGCGCGACAGCCCGGTGCGGATCTGGTTCTGGATCAGCTCGCCCACCGCGCGGATGCGACGGTTGCCGAAGTGGTCGATGTCGTCGGTCTCGACGCGAACGTCACCGGTGGCACCGTCGATCGTCGAGATGCCGGCGTGCGCGGCGGCGATGTACTTGATGGCGGCGACGATGTCGTCGACACCCAGCACCGAGTCGCCGAGCTCCTTGCCCAGGCCGAGCTTCTTGTTGAGCTTGAAGCGGCCCACCTTGGCGAGGTCGTAGCGCTTGTGGTTGAAGTAGAAGTTGTCGAGCAGGTTCTGGCCCGCCTCGACCGTGGGCGGCTCGCCCGGGCGCAGCTTGCGGTAGAGGTCGACCAGCGCCTCCTCGTGACCGTGCACCGTGTCCTTCGCCAGCGTCTCGAGGACGGCGGGGAACTGGGCGAACTCCTCGGCGATCTGGTCGTCGGACATCCCGAGCGCCTTGAGGAAGAGCGTGACGGGCTGCTTGCGCTTGCGGTCGACGCGGACGCCGACGGCGTCGCGCTTGTCGATCTCGAACTCGAGCCAGGCACCGCGCGAGGGGATCACCTTCGCGGTGAAGATGTCCTTGTCGGACGTCTTGTCGGGGGTGCGCTCGAAGTACACGCCCGGCGAGCGGACCAGCTGCGACACGACCACGCGCTCGGTGCCGTTGACGATGAACGTGCCGCGGTCCGTCATGAGCGGGAAGTCACCCATGAACACCGTCTGCGACTTGATCTCGCCGGTGGTGTTGTTCATGAACTCGGCCGTCACGAAGAGCTGCGCGGCGTAGGTGAAGTCCTTCTCCTTGCACTCCTCCGGCGTGTAGCGCGGCTCCTCGAAGTACGGGTCGGAGAAGGACAGCGACATGGTCTGCCCGAAGTCCTCGATGGGCGAGATCTCCTCGAAGATCTCCTGAAGCCCTGCTATCTGCGGGACGTCGCTGCGTCCCTCCGTCTTCGCGTCCTTGACGCGCGCCTGCCAAGCCTGGTTTCCCAGAAGCCAGTCGAAGCTCTCCGTCTGAAGGCCGATGAGGTTCGGGACCTCAATCGGCTCGGAGATCTGAGCGAAGGAGATGCGGCGCGATGCGGAGCGGTTGGAGATAGCGGAGTCGGTGCGCGAGGCAGCCAAGGGTGGTCCCTTCCCTTTATGATCGTGAGTCACCACGATGCCTAGCCGCGGCTCCACCGAATCCTGGGGCGAAACCGCTACAAGCGGACGCACGCCAGGTAGGCATATGAGGGCAGGGCAATAGACAGCGCAAGTTGCGAGACTACCCGCGAACGGGCGGGTTGTCCAATCGAGTGCGCCCCGGTATCGCCCGGCGCGCAGGAGGCGAAGCGCCCGGGTTCACCCGACCGTCGCATCGTCTCCAGGGGACGCGGAACGGGGCCGGATCCGTGAGGATCCGGCCCCGTTCGACGGGAGGCGGCGCCCGCCGAGGCGAGCACGACGTCGATCGAGCCCGTCTCCGCGACATCGATGGCGCGCGAGGCCTAGATAGGCCTAGGTTCCGCCGACGCTGCGCGGGTGGTTCTTCGTCTCGCGAGTGAGCCGACGGCGACGCCCATGGCGCCAATCCGGATCGCATTGAACGCGGTGCCGATGACCAGGTAACGCAAAGGTTCGGAGACGCCGCCGGACAGCTTGGCTGGCGTCTCGACGGCCACCGTCACGATGACCAGCACAACGGCGCTCAGCACCATGGCCTTAGTGAACGGATCCCTGCCCGCCACCCTGGAGGGGAAGCGGATCAGCACGACGCTCATGCCGCATCCGAGAATCAGGCCGCCGACGAGCGCCTCGAGCAGCATGGGCAGGTACGCGATCGACAGACCGGCGCGGTACTCAGCGGCGATCGGCGTCAGGGAGATCGCGAAGTTGGCCAGCCAGAAGGCAGTCGCTCCGGCCAAGGTGAGGATCGCGACGGCCGCCCACCGGCCCGGCGGGCGGGCCTTCGGCGCGCGGTCGTGGGATCGACGCACGTCGGTCCTCTACCCGTCCTGTGTAGACGGCGCTACGACCTGAGGCGCGTCGGGGCCGGAGTCGACGATCCTCACGGCTCGAATCAGCAGCCACAGGGCGAGTCCCACCTCGGCGAGCAGGCTCACGAATGTCCCAGGGACCCTGATCTCAGGGTGAGTGGGCAGGACGATCGCCTGGACCAGCCAGATCATCTCCGCGCACCCGTCCGCTATCAGGAGCACCCCGAGCACTCGAGGAAGCATCCCGGACCTGTAGACCAGGTAGCCCAGCGGGAACAGCCACGCGCCGAAGAACAGTTGTGCGGCGACGAAGCCGGTCTTGTATACGCCGATCGCGAGGTGACTCAACGCTGCCGCCTGCGCGTCAGTGAAGCCGTTCAGTCCGCCCGCCGCGGGATCCGCGGCGTGCAGGGCCGCGACCAACGCGAGCAGGCTCGCGCATTGGACGGCGACCCCGACGGCATTGAGAAGCAGGAACAGGAGCGACAGCTCACCGTTCAGCCTCCGAAGCAGGACGTAGAGACCCCAGGCCGTGAGAAGGAAGAGGAGCCCTGACGCGAACGCGACCAGCAGGCCGAGCCGGAACGACGATGGATTCGTGGTGATCGCAAGGTAGACCTGTTCTTCATCACCCATTCCGATGTGCGCCAGCGCGTCTGCCAACACCGACGCCGCCATGTACAGCACGTACAGCCCGCCGGTCGCTCTGGCCCAGGTTCGCACCGATGAGCGGGCCGTCACCTCGAATGCCACGACATCCTCCTTCGCCTCTCCGCATCCCACGCCTGTAGGCAGATGCAGATGACTCTGTGGCGCTGGCCACCGAGTTCACGAGGACGTGGGGCGCCTGCTAGTAGGTCGCCTCTCGCAGGCCGTTCCGCGACGCAGTGTGCATCCGGACCGAGGCGAACGAGGAGCGTCGCGGCACACGCCCTACGTCAACGGTATACCCGCACAGAGCGCCCGCGTTGAGTGGTGGAATTCATCCAGAGTCATCGAAGTTCCGCCCAAGAACGAGGCGGGCCTGCCGGGCGAGTCTGACCTCGGTGTCGAGCACTGCGTGGGCAACGCAAAGGGCCGGGGTCCCCGTACGGGGACCCCGGCCCTCGAGCCGAATGCGGTGTGAACGCAGTGCTACTCGAACTACTTGAGCTCGACGGTGGCGCCGGCGGCCTCGAGCTGAGCCTTGGCCTTCTCGGCCTCGTCCTTCTTGACGCCCTCGAGGACGGCCTTGGGGGCCTCGTCGACGACGGCCTTGGCCTCGCCCAGGCCGAGGGAGGTCAGCGCGCGGACCTCCTTGATGACCTGGATCTTCTTGTCGCCCACGGCGGCGAGGATGACGTCGAACGAGTCCTTCTCCTCGACCTCCTCGGCGGCCTCGCCCGCGGGGGCGGCGGCGGCGACGGCGACCGGAGCGGCGGCGGAGACCTCGAAGGTCTCCTCGAACGCCTTGACGAACTCGGACAGCTCGATGAGCGAGAGCTGCTTGAACTGCTCGATGAGCTCCTCGGTGGAGAGCTTAGCCATGATGACTTCCTTCTTTAGTGCCTGCGTGAAGCAGATGAATGGGGTGTGGTGCGACCGTTAGGCCGCGTCTTCCTGCTTCGCGCGCAGGGCGTCGACGGCGCGCGCTGCCTGAGCAAGCGGTGCCTGGAACAGGTATGCAGCACCAAAGAGCGACGCCTTCATGACGCCGGCTGCCTTGGCAAGTAGAACCTCGCGGGACTCGAGGTCCGCCAGCTTGTTGACCTCGTCAGCCGAGATCAGCTTGCCGTCGAGAACGCCGCCCTTGATGACGAGCTTGTCGTTCTCCTTGGCAAAAGCCTTCAGACCCTTCGCAGCCTCCACCGGGTCACCGGTGACGAATGCGATGGCCGTGGGGCCGACGAGAAGGTCGTCGAGACCCTCCACACCGGCGTCCTTGGCCGCGAGCGCCGTCAGAGTGTTCTTCGCGACCCTGTAGGTCGCGGCGCCACGGAGCTCACCGCGCAGCTTCGCGAGCTGCGGAACGGAGAGGCCGCGGTACTCGGTGATCAGCACGGCAGTCGAGTTGCGGAAGTGATCCGCAATCTCCTGGACCGCGGTCACCTTGTCTGGCGTCGCCATAGTTGTCCTTCCTTCGGATGACCGCCGCACCCGCCCCGGACACGAGAAAGGCCCCGCGCAGGCGGGGCCGTTGTCGCTCGAGCGGAACGAAAAAGGGGCGACCCGTGGGCCGCCCAGACGTTCGCGCATCGTGCGCTGTCAGCTTCACCTGCGCTGGACCCCGCGTGAGCGGGACTTCGTTCGCACCCGGGGAACCCGGGCCCGACGACCGGCGGTCTTGGGCGGATCGATCCTACGCGAGCATCGCATCGTCCGCAAATCGCCCTCTCCGCGGGGACGATGCGCGCCCTCCGAGGTCGCGCATCGTCCCCGGGGAAGGAGAGAGGGCCCGGCCCCCCGAGGGGGACCGGGCCGGGTGACGCGCGGCGCGAGGTTGGCGACGCGGGCGTCACTGTTCCCCGCTCACCGCCCGGGATCGCCGTGCGGTGAGCGTGAGACCTGGAGCCGACCGCCTAGGCGTCGCGCTTCGCGAGCGCGTCGACCGGGATGCCCGGCCCCTGCGTCGCGGAGATCGCGGCCTTGACGATGTAGCGGCCCTTCGAGGCGGACGGCTTGGCGCGCAGCACCTCGTCGATGACCGTCTGGAAGTTCTCGAGCAGCTTCTCGTCGCCGAAGGACGCCTTGCCCAGCACGGTGTGCAGGTTGGCGTGCTTGTCGACGCGGAACTCGATCTTGCCGCCCTTGATGTCGGACACGGCCTTGGCGACGTCCATCGTCACGGTGCCGGTCTTCGGGTTGGGCATGAGGCCGCGGGGGCCGAGCACGCGGCCCAGACGGCCCACCTTGCCCATGAGGTCAGGCGTGGCGACCACGGCGTCGAAGTCCGTGCGGCCTTCCGCCACCTCGGCGATGAGCTCGTCGCCGCCGACGATGTCGGCACCCGCCTCGCGGGCTGCCTCCGCCTTGTCACCGTTGGCGAAGACCAGGACCCGGGCGGTCTTGCCGGTGCCGTGAGGCAGGATGACGGTGGAGCGGACCATCTGGTCAGCGTGACGAGGGTCGACGCCCAGCTTGAACACGACGTCGATGGTCGAGTCGGTGTTCTTGGAGGCGGTCTTCTGCGCGAGGCGGACGGCCTCGAGCGGCGTGTAGAGCTGGCTGCGGTCGACGAGCTGTGCTGCGTCGCGGTAGGCCTTGGAGCGCTTAGTCATCTGCGGTGTTCCTTTGCAGTCGTGGTGGCGTGCCGCGCGCGGCACTCCCACTGGGGTGGTGGTCCTAGTTGACCGTGATGCCCATGGAGCGGGCGGTTCCGGCGATGATCTTCGCCGCGGCGTCGATGTCGTTCGCGTTGAGGTCGGACATCTTCGCCTCGGCGATCTCGCGCACCTGAGCGTTGGTCAGCGAGCCGACCTTCGTGGTGTGCGGGGTGCCGGAGCCCTTGGCGACGCCGGCAGCCTTCTTGATGAGCTCCGCGGCGGGCGGGGTCTTGAGGATGAACGTGAACGAACGGTCCTCGTAGACGGTGATCTCAACGGGGACGACGTTGCCGCGCTGCGACTCGGTCGCAGCGTTGTACGCCTTGCAGAACTCCATGATGTTCACACCGTGCTGGCCCAGTGCGGGTCCAACGGGAGGAGCAGGGTTCGCGGCGCCGGCCTGGATCTGGAGCTTGATCAGCCCAGTGACCTTCTTCTTCTTCGGGGGTGCCATGTCGGGTCCTTGTCTTTCTTGCCTGTGCGGCTTGGCGGCCGCGGTGTGCGCCGTCGCGACTAGATCTTGGTGACCTGGTTGAACGACAGCTCGACCGGGGTCTCCCGGCCGAAGATGGAAACGAGCACGTGGAGCTTCTGGCTCTCCACACTGATCTCGGAGATCGTGCCCGGGAGGGTCGCGAACGGGCCGTCGATGACGGTGATCGACTCGCCGACCTCGAAGTCCACGGTCGCGGGCGTCTGCTGCGACGAGCCGTCCTCGGCCGCGGCGGCGGCCGTGACCTCCTTGGGCGCGAGCATCGAGTAGACCTCGTCGGGGGTGAGCGGAACCGGGTTGTGGGCGTGCCCCACGAAGCCGGTGACGCCGGGCGTGTTGCGCACCGCGCCCCACGACTCGTCGGTCAGGTACATGCGGACGAGCACGTAGCCGGGCATCCGGACGCGGGTGACGAGCTTGCGCTGGCCTCCCTTGATCTCGGCTACCTCCTCCATCGGGACCTCGACCTGGAAGATGAAATCCTCCATGTGGAGGCTCTCGGTGCGGTGCTCGATCGCCTGCTTCACGCGCTTCTCGTGGCCGGAGTAGCTGTGCACCACGTACCAGTCGCCGTCGAGGGTGCGCAGGTGCGCCTTGAACTCGGCAACCGGGTCGGCGGGCTCCTCGGCCTCCTCGACGGCGGGCTCGACGGTGTCGACGGCGGCCGCCTCGGGCTCCTCGCCCGCGGGCTCATCGGCGGGGACGGTGTCGTCGTCGGACTCGATCACCGCGTCCACGGGCGCGTCGGCGAAGGTCGCCTCGTCCACGGGCGCCACGGTCTCGTCGATCTTCTCGTCGCTCATCAATTCTTCTCCCCTAGTGGCGGCGTCAGCCGCCGAAAACCTTGGTCGCGACCCAGCCGAAGCCCAGGTCCAGGACGAACACGAGCGCCATCATCACGGCGACGAACGCGATCACGATCCAGATGTACCGGATCAGCTCCTCACGGGTCGGAGTGACCACTCGCCGCAGCTCGGAGATGACCTGGCGCACGAACAGCGCGATGCGTCCGAAGATGTTCAGACCCTCGCGCGACTCGTGCCGCGGGTCCTTCTCTCCGGAATCCGTCACGGCAGATTCGCTCACCGATAAGTCCTTCTCTGTAGATGGCGGACGCGGGAACTCCCGCGCTACGCAGGGCAGGAGGGACTCGAACCCCCAACCGTCGGTTTTGGAGACCGATGCGCTACCAATTGCGCCACTGCCCTTCAGGGGGTTGGGCCCCTGTGACCTCCTCCAGACACCATCCCGCGCCAGGGCGCGGTTCATCATGACGTCTGACGGATCGCCGACGTGACATGCTACGCCACAACCGGACGAAGCGCGAACCCGGGTGCCTGTTGCCTGACTCCCACTGGTCGATGTGACGGATGTGCGCTCGCGGGGAGAATGTGACGGTCCCATCTGTCACACGCGAACGAATCTGCAACATCGACCAGTGGTTGTCCGAGGCGCTAGCCGGCCCGTTCACTTCGGGCCAGCAGGGCTGCCACGTCACGCGCGATGGCCGCGGGCGCGGCGATGACCGCGAGGTACGGGTAGCGGAGGAAGGGCACGCCACCCAGCATCAGTGCGCGATCTCGCCTCTTGTCCTCTGCGAAGGCGACACGGTCCGAGTGATATGCGAAGCCGTCGATCTCGACAACCACTCTGCCTTCGACGAGCAGATCCACCGCGCCCACGCCTGCGACGCGGGCCTGGGACTCGACCGCGAATCCGTTCCGGACCAACTCCAGGCGAGCCACCGTCTCACCGGGTGACTGCGCGCGGGGATCCGCATGTGTTGCCAGCCACGCGCGCCGGCGCCGACCGGTCGCGGTCATGGACCAGATCCGCTCCCTCCCGAACAGGCCGCGATTGAGCGCGGCGTCCAGCGCGGCGAGCTGCGCGACCGGGCGAACGCAGTGGGCCAAGTGATCGATCGCGACGGCGGGGTCGACGCAGAGAGCGTCGCCCGGCCCTGCTCGCGTGCCGGGGCCGGCGGGCACGCGATGCAGCACGACGTCGTCGCCTCGTCGCGCATCCTTCGGGTCGAGACCCCGCGTGGACGGCAGCGCAAGATGGGTCCTCGAGTCCTCGGCGAGCACCGGCAACCCGAGGTGGCGTGCAGCGCTGGCACACGTGAGCTGGGCCGAGAGCACGCGCGCGCGCACGGCCTCGGGCGCGGCGCCGGGAAGCGCATAGCAGCCACGCCAGGGACGGACGAGCAATCCGGATCGGACGGCGGCGAGCAGGTCGACATCGCGCCAGCCGCGCGCCAGCAACTGACGTCGACGTGCGACCCCGCCGAGCTCCCCGACGGTCTGAACAAGTCCCATGCACCGACGATTCGGCTGTCCAAGCTCACGGCGCAGGGCGAGGCGGCGATCCGGGGACGGGCGACCGGCGCATCGTCCCTGTGGACACCGGGGCGCCGCGCTCCGCCCCGAGCCAACGCCGGACTCCCACTGGTCGATGGGGCTCGCTCATGCGTAGGTGACAGATGTGACGGTCCCATCTGTCACATACGAACGAATCTGCAACATCGACCAGTGGGAGTCGACGCGTGACGTCGGACGCGGGGGTGCGGCCAACGATGGAACAATGGCCGCATGAAGCCCGCACGCCGCGTCTCTGCCCGCCTCGGCGCCATCGCGCCCTCCGCCACCCTCGCCGTCGACTCCAAGGCGAAGGCCCTCAAGGCCGCCGGCCGTCCCGTCATCGGGTTCGGCGCGGGCGAGCCGGACTTCCCCACGCCCGACTTCGTGGTCGAGGCGGCCATCGCGGCGGCCCGCGATCCGCGCAACCACCGCTACACGCCCGCCGCCGGACTGCCGGAGCTGAAGAAGGCGATCGCGACCAAGACGCTGCGCGACAGCGGCTACGAGGTCGACCCGGCACAGGTGGTGGTGACCAACGGCGGCAAGCAGGCCGTGTTCCAGGCCTTCGCCGCGATCGTGGACCCGGGCGACGAGGTGCTGCTCCCCGCCCCCTACTGGACCACGTATCCCGAGGCGATCGCGCTGGCCGGCGGCACCACCGTCGAGGTCTTCGCCGGCGCCGACCAGGGCTACCTGGTCACGGTCGAGCAGCTCGAGGCCGCGCGCACCGAGCACACCAAGGCCCTGCTGTTCTGCAGCCCGTCGAACCCCACGGGCGCGGTCTACACGCCCGAACAGACCACCGCCATCGGCGAGTGGGCGCTCGAGCACGGCATCTGGGTCATCACGGACGAGATCTACGAGCACCTGGTCTACGACGACGCCGTCTTCACCCCGATCGTGCGGGCCGTGCCCGAGCTCGCGGACCAGTGCATCGTCCTCAACGGGGTCGCGAAGACCTACGCCATGACGGGCTGGCGCGTGGGCTGGATGATCTCGCCCGCGGACGTCACCAAGGCCGCCGCGAACTTCCAGAGCCACCTCACCAGCAACGTCGCGAACGTCTCGCAGCGTGCCGCGATCGCCGCGCTCGAGGGCGGGCTCGACGAGGTGCACGCGATGCGCACCGCCTTCGACCGCCGCCGCCGCACCATGGTCGCGATGCTGCGCGAGATCGACGGCGTGGTGTGCCCGACGCCCACGGGCGCGTTCTACGCGTACCCCTCGGTCGAGGGGCTCATGGGCCGCACCGTGCGCGGGCGCCAGATCGCCAGCAGCGCGGACCTGGCCGCGGTGATCCTCGACGAGGTCGAGGTGGCCGTGGTGCCCGGCGAGGCGTTCGGGCCCAGCGGCTACCTGCGCCTCAGCTACGCGCTGGGTGACGAGGACCTTGTCGAGGGCGTGGGCCGCATCCAGCGACTGCTCGCCGAGTAGGCGCCGCCTCGCCATCGAGGCTCGCACCGTCCACGGGGACGATGCGCCTCTCACCTGTGCCCGCACGGGCACCGGCGCGCGAGGGTGGCTAGGCTCGACTCCATGAGTGCATCCGCCATCACCATCGCGGGGCTGGAGAAGCACTACGGCGACGTGCGCGCCGTGGACGGCCTCGATCTTGAGATCCATCGCGGCGAGGTGTTCGCCTTGCTGGGCCCCAATGGCGCCGGCAAGTCCACCACCGTCGAGATCCTCGAGGGCTTCCGCAAGCGCACCGCCGGCGAGGTCAGCGTGCTCGGGGTGGACCCGCACCACTCCCCCAAGGGCTGGCGCGCCAATGTGGGCGTCATGCTCCAGACCACGAGCGCTCGATCGGCCCTCACGGCGCGCGAGTCGCTGCTCCACGCGTCGCGCTACTACCCCCACCCGCGCGACGTCGACGAGACCCTCGCGGCCGTGGGGCTCACCGAGAAGGCGAGCGCCAAGCCGCAGACGCTCTCGGGCGGTCAGCGCCGCCGGCTCGACGTGGCCTTGGCCGTCATCGGCAGCCCCGAGCTGGTGTTCCTCGACGAGCCCACCACGGGGTTCGACCCCGAGGCTCGCCGTCAGTTCTGGCGCCTCATCGAGGGCCTGCGGGGCGACGGCACCACCATCGTGCTCACCACCCACTACCTGGACGAGGCCGACTACCTGGCCGACCGCATCGGCATCATCGCCGCCGGCCGGCTGGTCGCCCTCGATACCCCGGCGGGGCTGCGGGCGCAGGCGACCGATGCGCGGATCAGCTGGGTCGAGGACGGTGAACGGCACCTGGTGGAGACACCCACCCCCACGGCGTTCCTCCGGGACCTGCTCGCCCGCACCACCGGTGAGATCAGCCGGCTCGAGGTGGTCCACCCCTCGCTCGAGGACGTCTACCTGCAGCTCAGCGGGGATGCGGCGGACGCCGCGGCGGCCGCGAGCGCGCCGGCAACGGATCGGGAGGCGGGAGCATGACCACCACGACGGCAACGGCGCCCAGCTGGGTGTCCATGACCACCAACCGGCTCGCGGTCGAGGTCAAGGAGTTCATCCGTAGCCGGGAGCAGATGATCTTCATCTTCGCGTTCCCCATGCTCTTCCTGCTGCTGTTCGGCTCGGTGTTCGGCGGGGCGGTGCTGGAGCCCACGAGCGTCACCTTCGCGCAGTACTTCATGCCGGGCATGATCGCGACCGGCATCATCAACACCGGTTTCCAGTCGCTCGCGATGTCGATCGCGATCGACCGCGACGAGGACGTCCTCAAGCGCATCCACGCGACGCCGCTGCCGGCGACGTCGTTCTTCGCCGCCAAGATCGCCCAGGTGCTGTTCGTGTCGATCATCCAGATCGCCATCCTGATCGCGCTGGGCGTCGCGCTCTACGACGTGACGCTCCCCACCGACGTCGGACGCTGGTGGACGTTCACGTGGGTCTTCCTGCTGGGCACGGCGGCCTCCACCACGCTGGGCATCGCCATGTCCTCGCTGCTGCGCAATGCCAAGGCCGGCTCGGCGATCGTCACTCCCATCGTCCTGGTGCTCCAGTTCACGTCCGGCGTGTTCCTGGTGTTCACCCAGATCCCGACGTTCCTGCAGATCTTCGCCTCGTTCTTCCCGCTGCGGTGGCTCGCGCAGGGCATGCGCTCCGTGTTCCTGCCCGAGGAGTTCGCCATGGCCGAGGCGAGCGGTTCCTGGGACCACGGCCTCATCGCGATCAACCTCGGCATCTGGGTGGTGGTGGGCCTCTTCCTCGCGGTGCGCACCTTCCGCTGGACGCGGCACGACGACAACTGACGGGACGATGCGCCCGTCACCGTCCGGGAGCGCGCGAGCGGCGTCTGAGAGGACTCTCAGACTGCGGCGGCCATGCTGAGGACATGAACACCTCAGCGATCCGATACGCCGCCACCGTCGCCGCCGCCGCCGCCATCCTCGTGGGTGTGGGCGTGGGAGCGACGGCCATCTCCCGTGCGGGGTCCGACCCCGACCCGACCGTGGGCACCGCGGTCAAGCTCTCCGATGACTCGACCTCCTCCCCCGAGCCGTCGGCCACGCCCGACCACGAGCTGCTCGAGGTGCCTCACAGCCCGGGCGTCGACGATCTGGACGACGACTCCGACGACCGCAAGGACGACTCGGACCACCAGGCGAGCCCGCCGTCCACCGACAGCCGCGTGGCGCTGCCTCCGTCGGACACCCAACTGGGCGTGGCGCCCGGTGGAGGCGACGACGACGCCTACGACGACGAGTCGGACGACGAGTCCGATCACGAGAAGTCCGACGACGATCACGAGAAGTCCGACAGCGAGCACGAGTCGGAGAGCGACGACGACTGAACCCGATACCGTGACGTCGGAGAGTGACGATGACTTCACGGTTGACAGCCTCGGGCGCGCACGGGATGTCCGTGCGCGCCCGAGTGCTGGGCTACATCCTGGTCCTCACCGGGGTGGCCCTCGCCGTCGCCGGCACCAGCGCCTTCCTCATCGAACGTGATTCCGTCCAGCATGCGATCACCGATGAGCTCCGCTCCCGGACCGACGACTACCTCCGCTACATCACGGGCGAGGGCTCGGTGCCCATCGACCAGCTGATGCGGGACACGATGGGCCGCTATGTGGGGGCGGCGAGCGAGGGAGCCGTAGCGATCATCGACGGCCGGGCCCGCTACGTGCCGGCCACGGAGTCGCGGCTGCTGCTCGAGGACGATCAGGAGTTCATCGACGCGGTGTGGGCGGAGACGTCCACCGACATCGCCGTCCGACGCCTTTCGACCTCGACGGCCGACTACGCGTACACGGCGATCCCCCTGCTCGACGCGGACGACGTGCGCATCGCATCGTTCGTGCTCGCCGTCGACGAGGGACGCCGCATCCACGAACTGCGCGAGACGTTCGCCCTCTACGCGCTGGTGGCCCTGCTCGCGCTGGTCGCGATCGGCGCGTTCGGCTTCTTCACCGTGGGCAGGCTGCTCGAACCGATCCGGCTCCTCGACCGCACGGCTCGCCGCATCACCGACAGCGACCTCACGGGCCGTGTCCCCATCGTGGGCGACGACGACCTGGCGCGGCTGTCGCAGACGGTCAACGCGATGCTCGACCGGCTCGAGGGCGCTTTCGCCGATGAGCGCCGGCTGCTCGACGACGCCTCGCACGAGCTGCGCACCCCGTTGACCGTCATCCGCACGCGGCTGGAGCTGATCGAGCCCCGCGACCCGGAGCAGGTGGAGGCCACGCGCGATGAGCTCCTGGACGTTTCCGCGGACATGTCCCGCCTGGTGGAGGACCTGGTGACCCTCGCCAAGGCGGACCGGCCGGAGTTCCTGCGCCTCGCCGCCACCGACATCGCCGAGCTCACGGACGCCGCCGCCGCGCGGATGAGCGCGCTGGGGGATCGCGAGTGGTCCGTCGAGGCGCGCGCGCCGGGCTCGGCGACGGTCGACGCCCAGCGCCTCACCCAGGCCTGGCTGCAGCTCGCCGCGAACGCCGTGAAGTTCTCCGAGCCGCACACCGCCGTGTCGATCGGCTCCGCGCGCGAGGGCCCGGACCTGCTGCTGTGGGTGACCGACGAGGGTCGCGGGATCTCGTCCGACGACCTGGCGCGGATCGGCGACCGGTTCGTCCGGCTCGACCACGACGCGGAGGGAGCCGGCCTGGGCCTGCCGATCGTCACCGCGATCGCACACGCGCACGGCGGCACCCTCGAGATCGCCTCGCTGCCCGGGCACGGCTCGACGTTCGCCCTGCGCGTGCCGTGGCGAGAGGGGTGACGATGCGGGTGCTGCTGATCGAGGACGAGGAGCGCCTGGTGGCGTCGCTGAGGGACGGGCTGCGCACCGCGGGCATCACCACCACGCACGCCCGCACGGGCCGCGAGGGCCTGGCCGCGGCGCTCGAGGGCGACCACGACCTGGTGATCCTCGACATCGGGCTGCCGGACCAGGAGGGCTTCACCGTGCTGCGCCGCCTGCGTGCCGCGGGCTCCGACGTGCCGGTCATCATCCTCACCGCGCGGACGTCCGCCGAGGACACCGTCCGCGGTCTCGAGCGTGGCGCGGACGACTACATGGCAAAGCCCTTCTCCTTCGACGAGCTGCTGGCGCGCATCCGGCTGCGGGCGCGCCGGCCCGAGGACGCGCCGGTCGACTCCACGCTCACCGTGGGCCGATGCACGTTCGACCCGGCGGCGCGCGAGCTCACCTGCGACGGCGAGCCCATCCCGCTCAGCCCCCGCGAGCTCCAGCTCGCCCAACTGCTGATGGAACGCGCTGACGGGGTGGTGACGCGGGCCGAGGCGCTCGACGCCGTGTGGGGCTCCGCCGCGCGCGAGAACGTGCTCGATGTCTACATCCGGTACCTGCGCACCCGGCTGGGCGCAGACGCGATCGAGACGGTGCGCGGCGTGGGCTACCGCTTCCGCGGATAGGCGCATCGTCCGCGTGGACGATGCCGGGGCGGGGCGGGCGCCCTACCCTGGCCACGTGGACCTCAAGGCTCCCCGGTGGGGGGACATCGCGATCACGGCGGCGCTGCTGCTGCTGGCGCTGCTGGCCGTGCTCGACGCCCCGGACACCGCACCGGCCGTCACGGGAGTCTGGGTCGCGCTGCTGGTCGCACAGGTAGCGCCGCTCGCGTGGAGGCAGCTGTATCCGCGAACGGTCATGTGGGCCTCGCTGGTGGCGTGGGTGGCATACGTGGGCCTGGGCTTCCCCGACAGCCCCGCGACCTTCGCCGTGTTCCTCGCGCTGTACGGCCTGGCCGCGTACACGCCGCGCCGGGGCGCGCTCACCCACGGCGCGGCGGTGCTGGTGGTGATGGTGGGGTGGACCACCGTGGGCGTGGTCACCACCGATCGCGTCTCGTGGACCTCCCTGGTGGTGATCACGCTCGCGGTGGTGGTCCCCATGATGGTGGGGTTCGTCGACTTCCGGCGACGGCAGCGGATGACGGAGCTGGAGCTCGCGCACGAGCGCCGCGAGCAGGCCCAGCGGGTGATCGCCTCCGATGCCGTGCGCGCCGAGCGTGCGCGGATCGCCCGCGAGCTGCACGACGTGGTGGCGCACGAGATCACCGTGATGACGCTGCAGGCCGAGGGCGCCCGCCGGATGGCGCGCGACTCGGACGAGCGCGTGCTCGAGGCCCTGGCGACCATCTCCGAGTCGGGACGCAAGGGCCTCACGGAGATGCAGCGGATGATCGGGGTGCTGCGGGCCACCGAGAAGGATGCCACCGCGGCGGCGGAGCGCGACCTCTCGGCGGTGGCCGGCGATGCGTCCTTGGCCCCGATGCCGGCGCTCGCCGCGATCCCCGCGCTCGCGCAGCAGGTGGAGGACGCGGGCCTGCCCATCGACCTCAGCATCGTGGGCAGCGCCCACGTCCCGGCCGGCGTCGAGCTGAGCGCGTACCGGGTGGTGCAGGAGGCGCTCACCAACGCCATGAAGCACGCCGGCCCCGGGGCGCGCGCGACCGTCCGCGTCGATCGCCAGCCTCATCAGGTCACGATCGTGGTCGAGGACGACGGCCGCGGCGTCATCTCGGATGCGGCACGGAACAGCGGCGGCAACGGCCTGCGAGGGATGGGCGAGCGGGTGCAGGCCCTGGGCGGCGAACTCGAGTACGGCCCCCGCACGGGCGGCGGGTTCCGCGTGCGCGCGGTGCTGCCGTCCCGTGACGACCAGGTGGTGGCCCGCCGCACGAGCGTGAAGGAGACGGGACGATGATCCGGGTGGCGCTGATCGACGATCAGGCGATGGTGCGGGTGGGCCTCAGGATGATCCTGGAATCCGAGGACGACATCGAGGTGGTCGCGGAGGCGACCTCGGGACTCGACGCGGTGCGCATCGTCGCCCACCACTCTCCTGACGTGGTGCTCATGGACGTGCGCATGCCGGGCATGGACGGACTCGCCGCGACGCGCGAGGTGCTGGCCGCACACCCGACCGCGCGCGTCGTGATCCTCACCACCTTCGACGACGACGAGTACGTCTACGAGGCGCTCCGCGCGGGCGCGTCCGGCTTCCTGCTCAAGAGCGTCGAGGGCGACGCGCTCGTGGCCGCGGTGCGCGTGGTGGCGGGAGGCGAGGCCCTGCTCGCGCCCGAGGTCACGCGCCGTGTGATCGAGCAGTTCGCCCGCTCGGCGCCCGCGGACCCGGAGCCCCACGAGCCCTCCTCGGAGGCCGTGGGAGACCTGTCCGACCGCGAGGTCGAGGTCCTCCAGTTGATGGCGCGCGGGATGTCGAACCAGGAGATCGCGGCGCAGCTGTTCGTGTCGAGCACCACCGTGAAGACCCATGTGAGCCACATCCTCACCAAGCTGGGCGTGCGGGATCGCGTCCAGGCGGTGGTCGAGGCCTACGACTCCGGGATCGTGGTGCCGCGCCCGTAGTCGCCCAGGGGGTCATCCCTGAGGCGGATCCGCAGAAACCGTCCTCGCGGCCGATTCGCCGGGGCGGGTCCCGCCGCGAGACTGGGGCCGATACGTTCCCACCCAGGAGGGCACCACGATGACCACCACCACTGTCACGCTCGCCGCATCGATGCGCGCCGGCACCAAGGACTACGGCTCCGGCGAGATGGCCGTGCGGGCCCTGGACGGCATCGACGTCGACATCGCCGCGTCCGAGTTCACCGCCATCATGGGCCCCTCCGGCTCGGGCAAGTCGACCCTGCTGCACACGCTCGCGGGGCTGGACCGGCTCACGGCCGGGGAGTCGTGGATCGGCGAGACCAGCATCACGGGGCTGTCCGAGGACAAGATCACGCAGGTACGCCGCGACAAGATCGGCTTCGTCTTCCAGGCGTTCAACCTCATCCCGTCCCTGACGGCCAGCGAGAACATCACGCTCCCCTTGGACATCTCCGGCCGCGAGCCGGAGGACGGGTGGTTCGAGGAGATCATCTCGATCCTGGGCCTGGGCGACCGGCTCACGCACCTCCCGGCGGAGCTGTCCGGAGGCCAGCAGCAGCGCGTCGCCGTCGCACGCGCGCTCGTGGCGCGCCCCGAGCTGATCTTCGCCGATGAGCCGTCGGGCAACCTGGACTCCCGCTCCGGCGCGGAGCTGCTGGGCTTCATGCGGCGCGCGGTCAAGGAGTTCGGACAGACCATCGTGATGGTGACGCACGACCCGACCGCGGCCTCGTACTCGGACCGCATCCTCTTCCTCGAGGACGGCCGGATCGTCGACGAGATGCGCGAGCCCACCGCGGAGCGCGTGCTCGATCGCATGAAGCAGATGGGGCACTGATGTTCCGCCTCGCAGTCAAGTCCGTCAAGCACAACCCGAAGAGGCTGCTCCTCACCGCGATCGCGGTGGCGCTGGGCGTCGCGCTCGCGGCCGCCACCTTCACCCTGACCAACGCGCTGTCGAGCGGCTTCACCAAGCTGTTCGAGGAGATCTACGCGGGCACCGACGTCATCGTGGAGGTCGATCCGAACACGGTCCAGGAGGACGGGGACCCGTTCGCCGCATCCGACGCCGTGTTCACCGCGTCCGACCTCGAGGCGGTGAGCGCCATCGAGGGAGTCGCGATCGCACAGGGCGGGATCCAGGTGGCGGGCTCCGTCCTGGCCGCCGACTTCGAGCCCAGCGGCGACCTCATGGGCGCCGGCGGGCCGCCCAGCCAGCTGTTCAACTGGGCGGGCGACCCGCGGCTCGACCGTGCAACGCTGATCGAGGGCGAGGCCCCCACGGCCGACGACCAGATCGTGCTCGACCTCGACGCGGCGCCGCGCCTGGGATACGCGATCGGGGACACGGTCTCCGTGGCCACGGAGACCGGCGTCGCGCAGTTCGAGCTCGTGGGCCTCGTCCGCTTCGGCGAGTCGAACTCCCTGCAGGGCGCCACGCTGGGCTTCATGACGGACGCCGCCGCGACGGAGCTCGCCGGGCAGGAGGGCTATCAGCAGCTGAGCGTGATCGTCGACGAGGGCGCGAACAAGCAGGCCGTCGCCGACCGCATCGGAGAGGTGATCCCGGAGGGCACGCGAGCCATCACCGGCGAGGCCAAGGCCGCCGAGCAGGCGGAGCAGCTCGACGACCTCCTGCAGTACGTGGACATCTTCGCGATCGCCTTCGCGCTCATCGCGCTGTTCGTCGGCTCGTACATCATCGTCAACACCTTCCGCATCATCGTCACTCAGCGCACGCGCGAGTTCGGACTGCTGCGGGCGATCGGCGTCACGGGCCGTCAGCTGCGCACCATGATCCTGCTGGAGGCGGTGGTGATCGCCGTGGTCGCGTCGACCATCGGCATCACCGTGGGATACCTGGGCGCACTGGGTCTGTCAGCCCTGGTCGAGAGGTTCTCCGGCGACATCTTCGGCACCGTGACCCTGCCGCTCGACGCGGTCCTGTGGGGCTACGTCCTCGGCGCCCTGGTGACCGTGGTCTCGGCGCTGGTGCCCGCGATCCACGCATCCACCATCTCCCCCATGGAGGCGCTGCGCGAGTCCGGGACCGAGTCGAAGAAGCCGCTGCGCCGCCGCAACATCGTGGGCGGGGCGATCGCGCTGCTGGGCGTCCTCGCCATCGCGGTGGGTCTCTACACCGGCATCGAGGACCCCTACATCTACGTGGGAGCCGGCGCCATGCTGCTCATCATCGGCGTCACGCTGCTCGCGGCGCAGGTGCTGGTGCCGCTCGCGTACGGGCTCAAGTCCGCGCTCACCCGGATGTTCCGCGTCGACGGAAAGCTGGCCGCGAACAACATCCGCCGCGAGCCCCGACGCAGCGCCAACACTGCCGCGGCGCTCATGATCGGCGTCATGCTGCTCGCGCTGGTGGCCACCTTCACGGAGTCGCTCAAGGCGGTGGTCACGGAGCAGTTCAAGGGCAACAACGCGGACTTCTTCGTGATCTCGCCGCAGGGAGCGATCCCCGAGGGCGCGATCGAGATCCTGCGGGATCAGGACGGCGTGGCGTTCGTGTCGGACCTGGGCATCGGCGCGGTGAATGTCGACGGTCAGAGCCGCTCGCTCGCCGTGGTCGACGCCGACACCGCCGACCTGGGCTTCAACTACAACAACGATCCAGACTTCGACCAGCTCGACGGCGGCGTCTTCATCGACCCGACGCTGGCCAACCTGGGGGTCGAGGTGGGCGACGAGCTCACGCTCGTGGGAGCCGAGGCGACGCTGACGCTGCCCGTGACGGGCCGCTACCTCACCAGCGGCGACTCCGAGCTCTGGGTCGACGCCGCCACCGGCGCCGAACTCCTGGGCGAGGTGCCCATCGCGCAGTCGGTGGTGGTGCTCGACGACGGCGTGGATGCGGAGGCGGCCCAGACGCAGCTGCTCGACGCGCTGGCCCAGGACTACCCGCTGGTGCTGCTGCAGGCGCCCGGACAGCTCGAACAGCTCGCGAACCAGTTCATCGACCTGCTGCTGGGCGTGATCTCGGCCATGCTGGGCGCCGCGTTGGTGATCGCCATCCTGGGCGTCGCCAACACGCTCCTGCTCTCCGTGACCGAGCGGACCCGCGAGATCGGACTGCTGCGGGCGGTGGGCGTGAAGCGACGGTCGATCTGGCGCATGATCACCGTCGAGTCCATGGTGATGGCGATCTTCGGCACCATCCTCGGCATGATCCTGGGCGTCTCGTTGGGTGCGG